>JAJDUA010000032.1 GCA_022826905.1 Candidatus Dadabacteria bacterium | reverse complement strand
GCTACGCCGTTGCAGAGCAGGGTGTTTGAGCTGCTCGATATAGAGCCGGGGAGATTTGTTGCCAGTAAACCGACAGGTTGATTTTACGAATACCCCCGTCGTTATTGGTTAATGTGCGTTTTTAGGAAATGAAGTTCGGTCTAACCCACAGTGGCTAAGCATAATCATCGGAGTACTGTACTTGGAAACAAATGCAACACTCACCGAAATCTCAAAACATGAATATGTTCGTATAAGAGAATCTATGAAAAAGAATAGCAACATCCGCAACTCAATATCTACATACCTCAGAGAACATGCTGCTGAAAATTCAGAAATCGTTCAAGCAACCAAGTACGACCGTCCACCTTTTGTGTTTGATCAGGATTCCAACAAGAGATGGCATCTTGTCAATGACTGGGAAGAAAAATGCGGTGAGAAACCTAAGTGGAAACGGCATGTGGATCTTGCCAAGAAATGGAAAACTGGGCCGAACCAAGAAGCACCAGATGAACGCTCTGAAGAAAAACCAGATCACGAGTTGCACGTCCAACGGTTTGAATTCGTGACTTTTCATCAGGCCTACGGCTACGAAGATTTTGTTGAAGGCATAAGGCCTGTCATAGACAAAAAAACCGGAAATGTAAAATATGAGGTCGTTCCAGGTGTATTCAAGCGAATTTGCCAAAGGGCAAAAGATGACCCAGGACAGCAGTACGCCATTTTCATTGACGAAATAAACAGGGGAAATATCGCCAACATATTCGGAGAACTCATCACCTTGCTTGAAACAGATAAAAGGGTAATATACGGGCAAGACGGACTGCCTAAGTCAGGAATAGGGATGACGCTGACTCTTCCTTATTCAGGAGAGCAATTTGGGGTTCCGGTTAATTTGGATGTTTTCGGCACTATGAACACGGCTGACCGTTCAATCCGCCTTCTTGACACCGCGCTTCGCCGCAGATTCCAGTTCAAAGAACTCATGCCTGACGCAAGCCTGATTAAAGGCTCGCAGAATAACGGACACATAGAAGACGGCGAGGACGGCACAATTAACCTGCGCGCGTTGCTTGAAGCAATAAATAACCGAATCCATTTTCTTCTGAGCAGAGATATGACCATCGGTCATTCCTACCTTATCAACGTGCGCGATTTCAGCGAACTTAAAAATGTACTGCTCTCCCGAATCATTCCTCTCCTCCAAGAGTATTTCTACGACGACTGGCACAGGATTCAACTCGTGTTTAGGGATGTGGGAGAAAACAGGGAAAAACATGAACCGCAAATCATAAAACACAAAGCATTAGAGGAAGTCAAGTTTGACCATGAAGAGTTCAAGGACTCGTATGAATACTGGGTTGCATCCGAAGACGAAATTACCCCGGATACAATCAGAAAAGTATATGAAGAGAGTGACTAGTGGCCGAGGTTCTCACCGTTGTTGAGCACGAAGCAATTCCTGTCGTTCACTCTCGCACGAGCGAACGAAAAGAACTGGGACAAAAACACGCCACCCTTCTCGAAAAACTCGAAAAAAAACTCCCGGCAAAAGCGTGGTACTGGGCAAACAGAGAAATAAAATTCGCTTCCTACTGCGGAGTCATTTCACTCGGGGACCTGTCAATAGAGATCCTTCCAAAGATTTACGGCGCAGAGGCAGAAGACCACGGATCCAGCAGAAATGCTCTTATCCGCATGCTCTCAAGGGCGCGGAATCTTAAGCTCCACGAAGTGAGCCCTGCGGAAATTTCTCCCCAAAAACACAACCTTCTTGATATATTTATACTGCACTTCTGCGAACTCTTGCGCATTCAGTTGACACGTGGAATGATTCGAAAATACATAAGACGCGAAAAAAACCTGAATGTGCTACGGGGGAAGTTGAGGGTCGATCAGCAACTGAAGCGAAATCTTTTTCATCAAGAAAAACTCTTCTGTCAGTATGACGAATTAAGCGCAGATAATACCTATAATCAAATACTGAAATATGTGCTTGGGATATTGCTAAAAGCGGCGACGGGGAATCGGGCTCTGCGAGAGGTCTCCGAACTGCGCGCGCGATTCGAACCGATAACTAACTCCGTCGCAGACATCTCGACGATTGACTCGCTGAGTTTCGATCGCCTCACCGAACGATACGAACCGATATTTGATCAGTGCCGATATTTCCTTGAGAGACTTTACCCGGATGTAGTGGCCGGGAAAAAAAACTGCCTTTCGCTTCTATTCGACATGAACAAGCTGTTCGAAACTTATGTCGCCTCAGAACTGCGTAAGCATGCAAGAATTCAGTACCTTCGGATAAGAGAACAAGGACCCCTCAACTATTTCGCCAGATTAGAAAATTCGGACCAATCTGTCTTCAGCATGAAACCTGACATTTCTTTTGTAGATCAGAAAAACCAAGTCGTTATGATTGCTGATGCGAAGTGGAAAATACTTGACGAAGGAGAGAAAAACCTAGGAATATCCCAAGCCGACATGTACCAGATAGGAAGCTACGCTTCAAGTTATGAGGTTAAATCCCTCGTCCTCCTCTACCCTATGCAGGAAAAACTGACAAATCCGGTTTACATGAAACTTGAGGGAACGGAAGCGAGATTGCTCGTCAAGCCCGTCGATATCTCCGATCACTCTCCCACTCTCGCGCGTGCTATCCTGAGCTTCCTATCAAGCTCCTCTCTTTCCGAAGCTTCCGTGTCCTGAAGCTCATCAAGTTCCTTCTGAAGGGTCTCAGAGTCTTTTCTGGCGGCCGCGACGTCAACTTCTTCGGGATTCTCCGACTGGTCGGTAAGAATACTGATGGTGTCATCCTTTACATCCGCCAGCCCCCCGTGGATTATGAGAGTGTTTTCTCCCGATTCCTCGGTTTTGAACCTGAGCCTTCCCGGAAAAAGCACGGAAAGAAAAGGCACGTGACCCGGCAAAACGCCGAACTCCCCCATCTGGCCGGGGGCGACAAGTTCCTCGACCTCGCCGTCAAACACGAGCTTTTCCGGGGTTATGATCTTAAGTCGCAGTTTTTCAGCCAATTTTCAGATCTCCCGTCAGGAGGCGATTGCCGTCGCCTTCTCGCGTACTTCGTCAAGATTGCCCACCATGTAGAAAGCCTGCTCGGGAATATCATCCATGCTGCCCGAGATAATCTCGCCGAAAGCTTCTATGGTCTGGTTGATGGGGACGTACTTTCCTGGGGTGCCCGTGAACTGCTCGGCCACATGGAAAGGCTGCGAGAGATACCTCTGGACCTTTCTGGCGCGAGCAACTGTGAGCTTATCCTCTTCTGAGAGTTCGTCCATACCGAGAATCGCAATTATCTCCTGGAGCTGCTTGTAGCGCTGCAGAACTTCCTGGACTTCCCTAGCGATCTTATAGTGATCGTCTCCGACTATTCTCGGATCAAGAATGTTCGAAGTCGAGTCAAGCGGATCAACAGCAGGATATATCCCAAGTTCGGTCAACTGCCTTGAGAGAACGATAGTTCCGTCAAGGTGCGCAAAGGTAGTCGCGGGAGCAGGATCCGTAAGGTCGTCCGCCGGAACGTAAATCGCCTGCACGGAGGTAATCGAGCCTTTCACAGTCGAAGTAATTCTCTCCTGAAGTTCACCGAGATCGGTAGAGAGAGTCGGCTGATAACCAACAGCGGAAGGCGTTCTTCCGAGAAGGGCTGACACCTCGGAACCCGCCTGGGTGAAACGGAAAATGTTGTCGATGAAAAGAAGCACATCCTGCCCCTGGGTGTCGCGGAAATACTCAGCGAGCGTAAGCGCCGTAAGGGCAACCCTGGCTCTCGCTCCCGGAGGCTCGTTCATCTGTCCGAATATGAGTCCGGTGTTTCCAAGAACCCCCGATTCCTTCATTTCCCAGTAAAGATCGTTCCCTTCCCTAGTTCTCTCTCCCACTCCGCCGAAAACCGAGTAGCCACCGTACTCCTTGGCTATGTTATGGATGAGTTCCATGAGCAAAACTGTCTTGCCCACCCCGGCTCCACCGAAAAGACCAATTTTTCCACCTTTAAGAAAAGGAGCGAGAAGATCTATAACTTTTATGCCCGTTTCGAAAAGCTCCATCTTGGTGCTCTGCTCGACGAACTCAGGCGCGGGACGGTGAATTGGCCAGCGCTCCTCCGTCTCTACGGGGCCCGCTTCATCTATTGGTTCCCCGACAACGTTAAGCAGCCTCCCGAGAGCTTCCTTCCCTACGGGAATCGTTATACCGTCGCCGGTGTTAAGTGCGTCCTGCCCCCTCTTAAGCCCCTCGGTCGAGTCCATGGCGATGCATCTTACACGACCTCCGCCGAGCTGCTGGGCAACCTCCAGAACCAAGTTCCACTCGGTTTCCCCAAGGGCAGGATTCGTCACCTTAAGAGCCGTGAACACGGTGGGAAGAGCTCCCTCCGAGAATTCAACATCCACCACGGGACCGGTCACCTGAATTATTTTCCCGATTCCCGGGTCGGTGCCATTTGCCGCTTCGGCTCCCTGGCCGCCTGCTGTAAACGCTGATTCAATACTCATCTTTACTCATTGCCTCCTTTCTGAGCTTCCGTACCGTTAACGATATCCATAAGCTCCGTTGTAATGATCGCCTGCCTGGTCTTGTTAAAAAGCAGGGTAAGTTTTGCTATCACCTCGTCCGCGTTGCTGGTCGCGTTTTCCATCGCGGTCATGCGCGCCGCGTGCTCGCTAGTGAGCGACTCGTTCATCGCGCGCTCAATCCTCACCTGAACGTACTTCGGAAGAATCGAACCTATTATCCGTTCTTTCTCGGGCTCGAATATGTAATCAGAAGAACTCTCCGTAGCACTGCTGTCGCTTTTCTGCGCCGAGAGCGGAAGAAGCCTCTCAAAAGTCATCCTCTGAGAAATAGCGGAAACAAAGTGATTATACGCAAGCACTATTTCGTCGCTCTCCCCGACCCTGAACTCCTCTGTGAGCGCCGCGGCCAGTTCCTCTGAGAACTTCCGGGAGTTCCTTTCATTGACCCCTGTGTAGTATTTGCCTGTGGCAACCCCGCTTTTCGAGAAGTAATCCCGTCCCCGCCTTCCGACGAAACTCAGCTTTATGTTCCCGAAAACTCCGCTCTGCTCCCCGACATAGCTCTGCATGTTCCTTATCAGAGCGCTGTTGAAACTTCCGCAGAGCCCCCTGTCGGAAGTAAAGAACAGAACGTGCAGGTTCGCTTTTTCTTCCGGGATCCGAAGAAGGGGATGATCTTCCGATTCTGAAAGCGCCGCCACGTTTAAGACCACATCGCGGTACGCGTCAGAATAAGGCCTGTAGGCCATAAGAGCAGCCTGAGCCTTCTGCAGACGCACGGCGGCTATGAGCTTCATGGCACCCATTATCCGCCGCGTGCTTCTCACGCTCTTTATCTTTGTCGTTATCTGTTTAAGGCTCGGCATTATCCTTTCCCGTTACTGCGTCAGGCAAGCTCGCCCAACTGGTTTTTAAGCTCGTCAAGCGCTGCTATGAGCTTGCCCTCAAGTTCGTCCGAAACAACTTTCTTCTCCTTTATTTCCGCAAGATACTCAGGATGCTTCGATTCCATGAAAGAAGAAAGCTCCCTCTCGTATTCTCTCACCGCGGATACCGGATAGTCGTCAACATAGCCGTTTGTAACTGCGAATATGATCAGGATCTGCTTTTCAACCCCCTGTGGTTCGTACTGATTCTGCTTGAGGGCTTCGACGAGTCTGCTTCCGCGGGCAAGCTGGTTCTGGGTTACCCTGTCAAGATCGGAAGCGAACTGCGCGAACGCCTCAACTTCCCTGTACTGAGCAAGCTCAAGCCTCAGGGTTCCGGCAACGTTTTTCATCGCTTTTATCTGGGCGCTTCCCCCTACCCTTGAAACCGAGAGACCGACGTTAATGGCGGGGCGCACACCCGAGTAGAAAAGATCGCTCTCAAGATATATCTGCCCGTCGGTGATGGAAATCACGTTCGTGGGAATATATGCTGACACGTCACCTGCCTGCGTTTCGATTATCGGAAGCGCCGTAAGTGAACCGCCGCCGTCCTCGTCTCTCATCTTGGCGGCGCGCTCAAGAAGCCTCGAGTGAAGATAGAAAACATCTCCGGGGTAAGCCTCGCGTCCCGGCGGTCTTTTTAAAAGAAGCGAAAGCTGGCGGTAAGACCACGCGTGTTTCGTCAGATCATCGTATATTATGAGTGCGTGGCGGCCGGTGTCTCTGAAATACTCTCCCAGGGCACAACCGGAGAAAGGAGCAAGGAACTGAAAAGGAGCCGGGGTGCTTGCCGTGGCGGAAACTATAGTTGTGTACTTCATGGCGTCGTGCTCCTTGAGCTTGTCGACTACCTGAGCCACGGTTGACTGTTTTTGCCCTATGGCAACGTATATGCAGTGAACGTCTTCTTCCCTTTGGTTTATTATCGTATCGATCGCGATAGCGGTCTTTCCGACCTGACGATCTCCCAGAATAAGTTCTCTCTGGCCTCTTCCTATCGGTATCATGGAATCTACGGCCTTAAGTCCCGTCTGAAGGGGCTCGTTTACCGACTGGCGGTAAATAACTCCGGGAGCCTTCACCTCGATCTGCCTCGTTTCAGTGGCGGCTATTTCTCCGAGACCGTCAATCGGTCTTCCGAGAGCATCGACCACCCTTCCGCCGAGAGCATCTCCGACAGGCACCTCAGCAATGCGTCCCGTTCGCTTTACCATCCCTCCTTCGCTCAGGTGGGAATCCTCTCCGAAAAGAGCGACACCGACATTATCTTCTTCAAGGTTAAGAACAAGTCCAGTGATTCCGCCGTCAAACTCGACGAGCTCTCCCGCTACCGCCTGATCGAGACCGTAAACCCTGGCAATACCGTCGCCGACGGAAATAACCGTCCCGATCTCATCGGTATCCACCTTGCGCTCATAGCCCTTTATCCTGTTTCTAAGAATTTCGCCTATACTCTCTGCTCTTAGTTCCTGCATTACTAGCTCCTTTGAAATTATTGGGATCAGGACGGGGAAAGAACACCTCTTATTCTCTCAAGCTGCGTCCTGACGCTGTTATCGTAAACCTTGTCCCCCACCTGCGCCTTTATTCCGCCTATCATGGAAGGATCAACATTAAGCGACACCTCGACCGTCTTTCCGGTCGCCGCGCGAAGCGCCGCACTGAGTCTCTCGACGTCGCTTTGGCTAAGATCCCTAGCCGAGGTAATTTCGGCCGTCACCTTTCCAACCGCTTCGTCAAGCTTGGCGAGAACAGCTTCCCTTGAGCCAAGAAGGGCCGAAACCTTCTCCATTTCCAAAACCAGCAGAAGAAATCTCTTCGTGATTTCAAGAAAAGATGCCGCCTCGAGAAAATCCCCGAGAACTGCCTTTTTCTCCTCCATTGAAAACACCGTACTCAAAAGAACGTCCCGAAGCTCGCCCGAACCGGAGACCTTCTCAAAGAAGCTTTCCATGTTGGCTCTCACGCTTGAAAGTTCACGCTCGTCCGCTGCGGAATCCACAAGTGCTGAGACAATATCTCTCAGTGTCGCAACTGTTGCCATTTTCCTTCCTCAATCATTTCTACGAAATCGTCAATCGAATCGGCCGTAAAATCCGCGTCCACCCGTTCCTTTATCATCTTTTCGGCAAGCGCAAGTGCCGAGTCCACCACTTCGGACTGTATCTCGGAAACCGCCCTGGTGGTTTCAAGACGAATCGTGTCTTCAACCTCTTTTTTTATCATCTCGCAGCTTTTCCCTGCCGCGGACACAAGCTCATCCCTTTCGTTCTCACCTTGTTTTCTTATATTTTCCTGAAGGTCTGCTATCTCTGAGGCAACCGCGTCAAGTTTCGCCGAGTATTCCTCAAGAGTCATCTTCGCCTGCTCAGACGCCGTGGCTGCCCTGTCAACTTCGGAGAGGAGCCTTTCCTTCCTGTTTTTAAGAAAAGAGAGAAAGGGCTTTCTGATAAGGTATATGATAAGTCCCAGAAGCAGGGCTAGGTTGACGGCGTACTTTACTACAAACACCCAGTCGAAATGGCTATCCAATTAGTGTTTCCCCCAAAAAATTAAAATCTGCAGCCAGCATCAGCGCTGCGCCCCCTTCTCCAGAACACGTTCGCTTATCTGTGCCGCAAGCGCCTCTATCTCGTCCTGCAGATCCGCCCTTATTTTCGCGACCTCGCTCTCAAGAGTCCCTCTCGCCCCATCAAGTTCGGCCTGGGCGACCTCTCTCGCTGAAAGAAGCATCCTTGAAGATTCGCTTTGTCCCTGCTGGCGGAGTTCGTTTCTTGTCTCAGTAGCTTGGGCCCTTGCCTCAGCGATTTTCTCGTTGTACTCGGCGATGGCACCCTCGGCTTTGCGGGTCATATTCTCGGCTTCCCTAAGCGTGCCCGTGGTCAGTTCCTCCCTCCTGTCCCAGACCCCGAGAAGCGGGCGAAATACGAGGCGATTCAGAAGAAAAAGCCCTACCAGAAAAGTAACAAGCTGAATTACCAGCGTTTTATCGACGCTTAGCATGTTCTCCGCGGCATTTGCCGAGGGAACAAACGCCAAGGCGAAAATCGCAGCGTGTAAAAATGTTCTAAGACCGAGAAATCTCATCATTAACCTGACTTCAAAATTATTCGCTAGACCGCTCTTCCGGCCAGCTTACGCTCCCTGTCCTCCCTTTCAAACATCCATTTTAAAAGCGGGGGCACTATAAAGGTTGTCAGTATGACCATAGCAGTGACGGCGGAGAAAAGATCGGTTTTAAAAACACCGTGAATAAGACCGATCTTCGCAAAAATAAGCCCAACCTCACCTCGCGGGATCATTCCGACGCCAATTATGCTTTTTCTTACGCCTTTTTCATAGACCACGTAACCGCTTGCGTACTTGCTTACAACCGCCGCCACGAAAAGAATTAAAGCGATTGATATTACCATAATATTTTCAGATACAAAGGGGTTAAATACAGAAACGTCCACGGCCGCCCCCACCATCACGAAAAATATCGGGGCGAAAAAATGGGAAACGGGCTTTATGCTCTCCTCAATAGTCTTGAACTGATCCGTTTCGCGAAGAACCAGACCGGCCGCGAACGCCCCCACTATGGGAGCGAGAGAAAAAAGATTTGAGCAGTAAGAATATACAAAACAGAAAGCTATTGCCATGATCCAGACGAGATTGCTGCTATCGACCCGGGCGAAAAACCCGAAAATTCTGGGAGCGACAATCCTGCCAACAACTATGGAAACGGCGAGGAAACCGAAGGCCTTTGCGGTTATGAAGGCCACCGAACTCAAGGTAATCCCTTCTGCCCCCGCACCGCCTGATTCAAAAGAACTCACTATGCCGCTTACAACTCCGAGAATTATAAGTCCGAGCACATCGTCTATTATGGCGGCGGTAAGGACTATTCTGGCTTCTTTTGTCTGGAGCCGGTCAAGGTCAGCCAAAACCCTCGCCGTGATCCCGACGCTTGTGGCGGTGAGGGTCGCTCCCGTCACTATGGCCACGAGCCCGACCATACTGGCTTCAAGATTGAGTATGGAGAATTTCTGGAAATAAATTACGCAGAAATATCCCAGCACAAAAGGCAGAACCACCCCGACTATGGCCACGAGTGCGGAGACCGGACCCACTTTTATGAGGTCCACAAGTCTGGTTTCAAGACCTATTTCGAAAAGAAGAAGAACGACCCCTATTTCCGCAAGCAGGTGAAATACGTCATATCCGACCATGCCTTCCGTGGACGGAACAAGCGCCAAAACGCTTGCACTGAGAACAACTCCGGCAAGAAGCTCCCCGAGAACCGAGGGCTGCCCGATTTTCTCTGCCAGTCGGCCGAAGGCCTTGGCAAAAACAAGGATTATCAGAAGATAAAGAATGAATTTTTCCACTGATAAGTGCTCTATGTATTCCATTGTCTCGTCTTGGGGAATTTAGGGGTTTTGTCAGATTAGAAAGCAGTTTACTATCACAAAACAGGAGTGCTGTCAAAAAACCTGATTGCCTGCCTACAAAAAGAACAAGAGAAAAGGAGAGGGAGACAGAACTTGAGCAATTGCGGTGCAAAACCAAGGCAGGAGAAAAAACCTATATATAAAACAGCCCCTTATCGAGAATAATGCCGCATTTTTTATCAACCAGCGCAGCAAGCCGCTGAAAAACAGAAGTAATAAGGATATTATACTTCTGTATGATTATGGAGGATAAAGAAGCATGAATGAGGTAGATACTTTTCTTGGTTATGGTCAAGATTTTTGGAGTCTGGTAGGTTTGATATTCTGGGTAGGGTTACACTTGGCCTTGGCCGCGCGATTCAGACGTAACCCGTGGATATGGGGAGGTATTGCCCTCCTCGGTGGACTTGTCGGATTCCTGCCCATTCTCTCGTTTATTTGTCTTCTTGTACTTGGCAAAAAGGAGGAAGTTCATAGAGACTGAACAGGGATTTGAAAACTGGGGCTTGGGAGGCCTAAAAATGACTGGTCCGATGTTGAAAAATTTTCTCGGCCGTTTTTTGTTATTTGCCGTTTTCTGCATTCCGGCAATGCTTGCAACAGGCTGTGAAAACAACAGCAGTTCCGGGTCGCCTGACGCCGCCTGCGCAGAGACGGGCGAAACGCTCAACAGCTTGGAATCCATTCACGCAGATATCAATTACGGTTTCTATACAGATTTTAATCCTGTGAGTTACGCGAAAACCCAGAATCCCGACGATCCTGCATTTAATACACCGTTTGGTTACGAACCCGATTTGATCGCCGCCGCAGAACGGTTAAGCGGAAACCGCATTCGGTTCAACCACATCGGCATCGGCAGTCCGTTCAGCGGCATCTGGCTGAAAAGCGCATCCGAGGATTTCGATCTGGTTGGAGGAGGAATTACTGCCCTGGAACAGAGGCGTTTCACATCAGAGCGCCCCACCACCCCCGTTACCACTTTCGGTGTGGCCCATATACAGTTCCGTCAGTCCCTTCTTGTTCGTGCCAACTCCGCCATCATGAGTCACGATGACCTTGATGGTTCCACCAGAGTCGGCGTGATAAAAGATACAACCGGAGAAAGCTACCTGCTGCGGGTTACCGGCATCACCGATGAAGAAGGCTATGTGCGGGCAGGTACGGTCATTGTGCTTAAAGACGCTTCCAGGGATGAATCAACTCTGACGACAGGTGAACGAACCCACAGAATCAGGAGTTCCGGTTCAACCGAAGGTATCGAGGACCGCGTAAGTCTGCAGGCGGGGAACGATGCTCCTGTGGTTATTTATTTTTCCTCCGAGGAAAAGGAGACAGAGGCAATAACAAACGGCGACGTGGATGCCCTCGCAGGCAGCAGAATTGGCCATCTGGTCAGAGCTCATGCCTCGGACGGGCGGTTGAAGGTTACAGCTGTTGATACCGAGGTTTCCGAGGGCGGCGCCTTCAGCTATCCGAACACTCCGGAGGGAGATCATTTGCGTCAGACGATGAACAGCCTGATAAACTGCCTTACGAATAATGACAGTATCGGCTTTCCGCAGTGGCATGAGAATCCGCGAGTCTTTTTTGAGCGAGCGAAGCGCAATGCTTTTTAGATTTTATCACCCTTTACAATTGATCCATTTTCTCGCTTGTTACTTCCGCATTAACTTCGAGTCAAAAAGACTTTGCATTTTCTGAATTTACCGACATATTTCCCCGCTTATGAACGCCGCGCACCTTAACATATCGCACGGCATCCACGAAAACCCTCTTGAAGCAAAGGAATCCATAAACAGGGAAGTTGGAAACTCAATCTCGATACTCAGAGACAGAACCGGGGTTTGGTAGGCAGCTCTCGGTCAGGCAACCCGTGAATTAATTGGGAATTATATACATAACTACCAAAACTCTAAGTTTTGATTTTCCTTTTCTCGCTTAATTTCTTGTCCGCCAGTAGGCATATCGCTTTCGCTATCTCCTCCGGTGTTGCGTCAATCGGCTCTATGATGTTCTTCACCGGTCGGCCCCGAGGTCGCTTTGTTTCTTGCTTCTTCTTCTCGCTCATCCTGCCATGCTCCTAACCCTTGAAATCAGATATTCCTGCGACTTGTCCCCTTTGATTCGATTGCAGTTCCCGCAGAGCAACTGCAAGTTCTCATCTCTGTTCGCTCCACCTTTGCTTCTGGGGATGATATGGTCCACTTCAAAATCCTTAATCCTGTACCAGTGCCCGCAACCTCCGCACATTCCTTCCTGCTTGCCGTAAAGCACATTCTTAATGTCTCTTGAGCGTTTGCCTCCTCGGTCGCCGGGAATGTCAGTTCGGTGTATGGGGTCAAACAGCAGAAGTCCAAGTTCGTTGCTTATCCGTTCCTTTACCAACTCGGCGGCTTTCTCCGATATATCAATACCTATCCACTGGCGGTCTAGTTTCTCCGCAGCTACGCAGGTAGTAGCGCATCCGCAGAAGGGGTCAAGCACCATGTCTCCTTTATTGCTTGAAGCCTTAATTATTCGCTCCAACAAAGCGAGAGGCTTTTGAGTAGGGTAACCCGTGCGTTCTTTAGCCATATTATTTATAGTAGGCATTCTCCAAACATCCTGCATACGCTTGCCTCTTGGATTAGGACTATACGCATCCTTATAGCTAGCAGGATTTTTAACCCAATTGCTGTTTTCTTCGTAAGGTTCTCTCATTTCCTCATGGTTAAAAATCCATTTGTCGCTTTTTGAATACCACAGAATCACATCATGTTTCTTGCCAAAACCCTCTTTACGAACATTAGCAACGTTGTAATACCACCAGATAATTTCATTTTGAAAATTCTTTTTTCCGAAAATCTCATCCATCAACAACTTAAGATAGTGCGAAGCCGTTGGGTCGCAGTGAAGGTAAATAGACCCGCTTTTTTCTTTCGCAGATCCCCCCCCCCATTTTTCAGAATCCGCTTCATCTCTATGATTCTGACGGCCATATAGATAAGGTACGCCATCATAGATTTGCCATGAATCAACTTTGTTGCTTCCAGCAACTTGTAAAGCCCCGGATACTCGCTTTCTATTTCCCCATGCCAAGCTAAATCTATATCGTTAAGACTCCAGGTGTCTTTGAATTCCGCACCTGCAGCTTGGCTTCCTATGGGTGCGGAATAATCGTGGTTAGAATTGAACGGGGGATCTAGGTAAATAAGGTCTATACAGTTATCCGCCATGCCTCGCATGACTTCAAGATTGTCCCGTGTGAAGATGGTGCGATTTTTAAGGGTACTTTTCATGTTTCTCAGACAAACTACCGCTATTTTCGTCCACCAAGGAATAATCCCCCAATAATCCCGACAATGAGGAACGAAATAAATTCAACTGCGAGGCGAAGCAAGGGCCATAGGATAATCCAAGCTGCCCATACGGTAAAGGCAATTATGCCTACGGTGTAACCCGCAATCAACCCCGCCCATTCCCAAAAATTTTTCTTCTCGCCTCCCGCTGTTATCTGCTTATCAGCCATATTAGTTCACCAGTTTTTTGTAAGGAAGTTTCTTGCCGACCATGCCTTTGGCAAGGAATGCCATCTGGTCTATTGTATCAAATTCCCTGACGTTGTGTCTACCTGCAAACTCCGTAACGTAACGCCCCAAGTGTTTCGGACTCATTCTGTGATAGGTTCCGTTGTATCCACGCTTCAGTGTAGCCCAGAAACTCTCAATTCCGTTCGTATGGGCTTGCTCCCTGACGTATTCCCCTACGCTGTGGTTCACGCTTTCATGCTCAAAGGGAAGTCCGATATAGCTTCTGTGATCGTCAGTGTAAACCATCGCCTTTTGAGAGACGTTCTCTCCGATAAAGCCCTGTACCGCCTCTTTGGTTCTGGCTTGAACAGGCTTGGCAATGACCTTGTTTGTATCTCTATCCTTCATGCCAACTACAACCGCTTTGCCAGAAGGGCCTCTTGTATGACTTCTCTTGCTGTTATGCTTGTTCTTCTCTTTACCACCGATAAATGTTTCGTCACATTCTACTGTGCCTTCCAGCATTCCTTCCCCCTCTTTCCACCCCTCTCTTATCTTCTGCGCCATCATCCAGGCGGTTTTCTGCGTTACCTTCAAGTCTCTGTGAAGTTTCATGCTGGACACGCCTTTAAGGTTCGTACTCATCAAGTACATCGCTATTACCCACTTCCTTACGGGAATCCTGCTGTTCTCCATTACAGTTCCCATCTTACAACTGAAATGCTCATGACAATCGGAGCAACGATAAGGCATAGGCTTTCCACCGGGCTTAGGCTTGGTATTTTTGCTTCCGCAGTGCGGGCAATGCCGACCTTCCGGCCAGCGCACTTTCTCAAACCACTTCACCGCCGTTTCCTCATCGGGGAACATATCGAGAAGTTCTACTATTCCGATTCCTTTTCTGCTTGACTTTCCGGGGGCTTTGTGTTTTCTCTTAGACATTTCTAAGTCTCCTTTATCATTCTCTTTATTGTGGTAATATACTACCATAAATAAGAGAGAATATCAAGGGTTTTGAGAGAACAATTCCCATTTTTAGCAAAAAAAGAGCCGTTCAGCTAAGGAACGAGCTCTTTTTGAAATTTCTTTATAGTTCCTAGAATCATAATCCTGAAACCACACTCGTCCCCAAAAACTGGTAATGAGTTCATAGTATTCCTGCTCTTCTTCAGCAGTGGCTTGCCTTCGCTCAACTCTATCTGCAAGGGCAGCTATTCTTGCGAATCTCGAATGGGAAGACTGCCCTCTAGCCTCCTTCTCTTCCCGTTCCTGCCAGAATAAGACCACCCAAACTATAGCGGTAATAACAAGAGCACTCCCGAAGCTAACTCCAAACATTTTTAAAAAAGGTGCGGCAACGGGCCAAGTCTCTGTTATCATTTTTTGCCACTCCCAAGCATCACGTACAAGTCCCACTCCAGAAAAGAACTGTCCGAGCCACCCAAAGAGTCGCAATAAAAACGACCGTTTGACAATCTCCCACATAGACTCATCTTATCAATTCCTCTGTGTTGTGTCATTAACATAAATGGGGATGCTTGTGCGTATTCTCATCGAAACCGGACAGCGATTCTCGCTGAAACCGGACAGCGATTCTCATTGAATTCGGACAGTAATTCTCGCTGAAACCGGACACCTGGATTTCTCGTTTTTTTCTTCACAAAAACATCAAGGAAAGCGT
>JAJDUA010000055.1 GCA_022826905.1 Candidatus Dadabacteria bacterium | reverse complement strand
CAGTCGTAGGGTACCGAGTAGGAACCGTCGTCGTTGGCCGTGGGTGTCGTTTGCGCGGCGGCAGGGGCGGCAAAAGCGAACAGCAGAAGGAACAAGACCGATGAAAAAATGCGATGAGGGGAAATAAGAAAAAGGGATAAGTACTGAAGAGAAGAAGCAGGGCCTCTCAGGCCTTGCCTATAAGACTTGCCGGAAGAATTACTGCATGGCGGAGAATTTGAACAGCCTAATGGGGACATACCCCCCCCCTATAATGCTGCTCACGGAAACCACAGACGGTGTCTCCTTAACTGATTGAAAACCTTTGCTAAATTCCTTGCTACTCATACTGCTAAACCTCCTAATTCATGACCATAAACTGTAAATCCCCTGATCACACTATACACAAGAGAAGATCGATTTGCAAAGATTGGGTGTATGCTGGATCCCAGTTCGAAAATGCGCCGAATTCAGTGTATCATTTACATTGAAGTGATTTCGCCGAATTCAGACAGAAAGTCGAGCCTATTCGTTGCGTCACGCCAGGACGCTATCTGTTCGCGGGAACGGGCTCGTTTTTCGTGCTTATCCCGCATTTTCTACGCTCCCTTCCGGGCATTTATGGTCTTTTTTCTCCTTGCAGCCATTATTCTCACCGCGCAGCCGGAGTCGGCCGTCGCGCAGACCACCGCTACCTACACGGCAACTTTTACAGGCATCTGGAATACCCAGAGCACTCCTGGCGGGGTTGTAGGCGGCGCGCATTTCACAACGCTTGCCTGCGCGGTGCATAACAGCGATGTGACATTCTGGGAGTCGGGAAGTATGGCCACCCCGGGAGTGGAACTTGTAGCCGAAATTGGCGGTACGAGCAGATTTCAGTCAGAAGTCAGTGCCGCCGGCGCTAATGCGAAACGTGGATTTGATGTTTCTCTTGGCTTTTCGACTGTGGGCAGCAAGAACTTTGAAGTCGAGTTTGCCAAGAGTCATCCGCTGTTTACGCTTTTATCAATGCTGGGCCCGAGCCCTGACTGGTTTGTCGGAGTCTCTGGACTTTCTCTTCTGGATGGACAGGGGAACTGGCGATCTTCTCACAGCGTTGATTTGTTTGCCTACGACGCGGGCACCGAGGACGGGGAAAATTTTCAGCTGGACAACTCTGCCACAAATCCTCAGGGAACCATCACAAGCCTGAGGAATAAGGGCAGGTTCTCAAACGTTCCCATAGCGAGGCTGAGTTTCACGCTCAAGACACCGCCTCCACCGCCATCCCCACCACAGAATAACGCCCCTGAGTTTTCGGGTACGAGCATTACCCGAAGCTTATTGGAGACTGTCGGGGACGCGACAGCGCAGACTGCGGCAAACATAGGTGCGGCTGTTACGGCCACCGACTCGGATAACGACACGCTTGTCTACAGTCTTGGGGGAACGGACGCGGGGAAATTCACTATAGTTTCTGGAAGCGGACAGATAAGGACCAAGGCTGGAGAGAGCTACGACAGGGAAGCCCGGGCGAGCTATTCGGTAACGGTAAAGGCGGATGACGGAAACGGGGGAACTGATACGGTCGCGGTTACGATAAACGTGACAAATGTGCTGGAGAGGCCGCTTAAGCCCGCCGCGCCATCTGTATCTTCCGGCAGCGCTACAAGCGTTAATGTGATGTGGAACGCGCCGTCAAACAGTGGTCGTCCGGCGATTGCGAGCTACCATCTTCAGTACAGGAAGAGTTCGGGAAGCAGTTGGATGTCCGGTCCGCAGAACGTGACCGCAACGAACACAAGCATAATGGGGCTTGAGGAGAATGCGGAATATCAGGTGCAGGTTCGGGCGAGCAACCCCGACGGGGACGGCCCATGGTCAGAGACGGGGACGGGCCGCAGCCTGGCGCCGAGAAACGCGCCTCCCGAATTCACGGAAGGCATGGACGCGACTCGCAGCTTTACGGAGACTGTCGGGGACGCGACGGTGCAGACAGCGTCAAACATAGGCGCGGGCGTTACGGCCACCGACTCAGACAGCGACACGATTGCCTACTCTCTTGAGGGGGCTTACAGGGATGAGTTCACTATTGATTCAAACGGACAGATAAGGACCAGGGTCGGGAAGAGTTACGACCGGGAAACGAGGGCGAGCTATCTGCTGATGGTAAAAGCGGATGATGGAAACGGGGGAACGGATACGATTATGGTTGCCATAAACGTAACAGACGTGGCGGAGAGGCCGCTTAAGCCCGCCGCGCCGTCGCTGTCCCCGGGAAGCGCCACAAGCGTTAGCGTGACGTGGAGCGCGCCGTCAAACGCCGGTCGTCCGGCGATTGCGAGCTACGATCTTCAGTACAGGAAGAGTTCGGATAGCAGTTGGAGGGATGGTCCGCAGAACGTAAGCGCTATGAACACAAGCATAACGGGCCTTGAGGAGGATACGCGTTACCAGGTGCGGGTTCGGGCGAGCAACTCCGACGGGGACGGCCCATGGTCTGAGCCCGGAAGTATCATGAACAGAAGCCTTGTAAGACCGTCTTCGCCTCCGCCTGCGATGGGAGCTGCCGAGGTGGACACCGACAATGATTTAATTGAGTTTGTGGAGGATGCGGCGCGGAGAATTGAAAACTCGGACACCTTCTGGGATACGCTTGGACTCCTTGATGAGTTCAGAGACAGAGAGGGAGAGTGGAATGACGGTTCCATGTACCTTGTTCTTCTCACCAGAAGAGGAGGGGTGTATTTCCACGCCAATGACAGGGAATCTGAAGATCTTGACTGGTCCGGGGTTCTTTTCTGCGAAGGAGGAGTATCCGTGCTTGAAGCGCAGCGGGGATGCTTCATTGACGGCGAGGGCAACGGTTACGCCCATCCGTTTTCCGCTTCGTATGTTCCCCTGGCGCATGGCGAGGAGGAATTCGTTCTGCTGGGTGGCTTTGATGAGACTCCCGAGGGAAAGAGTTTCATGGGTGAGGAGATTGCCGCCCCGTCGACGGAAGCCGGGGGAGTGGATGCCGACGATGAATTAAGGAAGTTTGTCGGGGAAGCGGGGAGATTCCTCATGCGAGCCATTAAGAGTTCCGGGATTGGTCCTGCGCAGTTGCGAGGAATTCTGAGGCAGGATGGACCGTGGAGGGCAGGAGATGTTCACGTTTACATCATGGATGAGGCGGGCAGTGTGATATTCGACGGGTCGGACAGAAACAGGGAGCAGAAGGACGAGTATGCAAAGCAGTACGTAAGGGACCTTATAGCTCAGGCGGACAAAGAGATTGTCGAATACGGAGAGGGCGGCCTGCTCAGAAGGGGCTATGCCGTAAGGGTGGAGGTTCCTTTGGAGGAGGAGAGTGAAACTGACCGTGTATATATCGTGGGTTCTGGATACCTTGTGGAAGAGCCGCCGAGTGAGGGGCAGCCAAGTGACGGTGGCGGCGGAGGTGGAGGCTGCGCGGTCGGAGGAAGCACAAGCGGTGGCGGTGCGTTCGGCCTGTTTATTATGGCGTTAGCGCTGCTTCTTGCGGTCTCGCTTAGAAATTGGGAAGGTTTTATCAAGAGTCGAAGGATATTGATGTCTGCTGTAAACTCCTCTGGCTTGCCGAAACGGAACAAGCGATCTGGTGTTTGTGGTGGATATCTGCCGCGTAATGTATAGTTCCACTCTTCAATTCAGTCTTAAAGGAATCAGCCATGACAAAACCCGAAATTTTTCCACCCCAAGAAGCCGTTACCAAAGGAGCCCTCATAGACAGGGACAAATATAACCTGATGTATAGCCAGTCAGTTAAGGATCCGGAGGGGTTCTGGGGCGCCCATGGCGAGCGGATTGACTGGATCAGGCCCTATACGAAGGTAAAGGACGTAAACTACGGTCCCGGGGAAGTGTCGATCAGGTGGTTTTACGACGGAACCCTTAACGTGTCGGCTAACTGCGTTGACCGCCACGCGGAGAGAATCCCTGACAAAATCGCAATAATATGGGAAGGGGATGATCCCGATGAAGACAGGAAGTTCACCTACAGGGAATTAAAAAGCGAAGTCTGCCGCATGGCTAACGTGCTCAAGTCTCTTGGTGTCCGAAAGGGCGACAGGGTGACCATATACATGCCTATGATTCCCGAGGTTGCCTTTGCCATGCTTGCTTGCGCGCGCATAGGAGCCATTCATTCGGTAGTGTTCGGAGGTTTCTCGCCGCAGGCGCTTGCGGGAAGGATTTCCGACTGCTCTTCGGAGGTGCTCATTACGGCGGACGAGGGGCTTCGCGGCGCCCGCAAGGTGCCTCTCAAGCTCAACACCGACAAGGCGCTTGAGGATGGAGCGGTGGACTCGATCGTAAAAAAGGTATTGGTAGTGCGCCGTACTGGAGCGGACATTCCCTGGGATGGTGAGCGGGACGTCTGGTATCATGAGGCCGCGGTGGAGGTTTCAGATGACTGTGCGGCTGAGGAAATGGGTGCTGAGGACCCGCTTTTCATTCTCTATACCTCGGGTTCGACCGGAAAGCCCAAGGGGGTTCTGCACACAACCGGAGGCTACCTTGTCTATGTTTCGATGACCCACGAGTACGTGTTTGATTACCACGACGGAGAAATCTATTGGTGCACGGCGGATGTCGGCTGGGTCACGGGACACAGCTATATTGTCTATGGACCGCTTGCAAACGGAGCCACGACCGTGATGTTCGAGGGAGTGCCGGGTTATCCTGACATGTCTCGCTTCTGGAGGGTCTGCGACAAGCACAACATCAGTATTTTCTATACGGCTCCAACCGCTATTCGTGCGCTTATGCGGGAGGGCGACGGACCTGTAAGGGAAACCTCGCGCGCTTCGCTTCGGGTTCTCGGTACCGTCGGGGAGCCGATCAATCCTGAAGCCTGGATGTGGTACCACGAAGTGGTCGGCGAGGGACGCTGTCCCATAGTGGATACCTGGTGGCAGACAGAGACCGGGGGAGTCCTGATAACTCCGCTTCCGGGTGCTACGACTCTCAAGCCGGGTTCAGCCACACTGCCGTTTTTCGGGATCCGTCCAGAACTGGTTGATTCAGAAGGTAGTGTCTTAGAAGGCGCGGCTGAGGGGAATCTCTGCATAGCCGATTCATGGCCGGGACAGGCACGCACGGTTTACGGCGACCACGACCGTTTCGTTGAGACTTATTTCACTGCCTATACGGGCAAATATTTTACTGGTGACGGCTGTCGCCGCGACGAGGACGGTTATTACTGGATCACGGGACGCGTCGACGATGTTATAAACGTGTCGGGTCACCGAATGGGGACGGCCGAGGTGGAGAGCGCTCTGGTATCGCACGGAAGTGTTGCCGAAGCCGCGGTAGTTGGCTATCCGCACGAGATAAAGGGCCAGGGAATCTACGCCTATGTGACTCTTAACGCCGATTCCGAGCCCTCAGAAGAACTTCGAGGCGAACTGGTTAAGTGGGTGAGAAAGGAAATAGGACCGATCGCCTCCCCCGATCTTATACAGTGGGCTCCGGGACTTCCGAAAACCCGCTCCGGCAAGATCATGCGCCGGATCCTGCGTCGCATCGCCGCCAACGAGTACTCCGATCTTGGCGACACTTCAACTCTTGCCGATCCATCCGTAGTTGACAACCTGATTCATAACCGGATGAACCTCTGAGTTTTCTGAAGAGGGATGACTTGCCCAAGTTCTGATTGTGTTTGTTGGAGTTGTCACGGCTACTTTTCCAGCATCCTATTCTTCCTGTAAGGTACATTCCTCATTGGCCACCACAAATGTGTTTACTACTCGTCCGTGCTGGATTCGCCTGACGGTTTCCTGATCTTCGTCGCTCAGCTGTTGACAAAAAATCGCGCCCGGGATCAGGTCAAAACGGAGACATAAGTCATAGTATTCCAGATCTCCGGTTGTAACATCAGTTACCACCCAATCACCGACGTAATCGGGCAAACTTTCAGTGCTCAGGTCGCATGCTTCCTCGGCTATCCGCAGGAGCGTGTAAACCTCATCGCTGGTACTGCCTGTCCATGTGCCGGATACAGTTCCGTCCGCATTGTATCTTACATCTTCATCTTCACAACGAAGGAATGTTCCTTCTTCTGTTATGAATTCATCTGGATGGGTTCCAAGGGGGAGAGATTCAACGTGGTTAAAGTCGGGGTCGTTTACACAGTCAATATCATCAGGCGTGAGTCCGTCTAAGTTTGGACTGTTGCCTGCCCCCCCCCCCACAACTGACGATTAGAAAAAGCAAAGCAGAAATGAAAATTGAGATATTTTTCATCATTACCTCCAAGCTGCATTAGATTTTTACAGAACCGAATTATAACACGAGCCATAAGTGCTGTAAAAATTCGATTCCGACAATAAGAAATCGGTTCTGATATGTCGGATATTAAAGCGGACAAAACAAATGCTAAAAAGAGACTAAAAACAATTTTAACTTTCTGATAATATTTGTATTATGTGTGATATGGAACCGGACAAAAAACCGGCCATTAAGGTGGACACGGAATTCGGCCTGGAGGATCGGGGCGAGACCATTAAACTGATGGAGCCGCTTCTGATAGGCGAAATTTCAAGACACCGCGGTGAACTGACGGATCTGGCTGTTGAGCTGGCGCAGCGCGCAGCGGGTCTTTACCGTGGTTTGCCGGAGGGCATAACTGAGTCTCTTTCCGGTCTCGTAAGAGCGATGAACTGCTATTACAGCAACCTCATAGAGGGGCATGACATTCACCTGACCGATATCGAGAGGGCCCTAGGAGACGACTACAGCGCCGATACCGAGAAGCGCAAGCTGCAGCTTGAGGCAAAAGCCCATATATCTGTACAGGAATGGATTGATAGAGGAGGCCTTAAGTGCGGCGCGACGGCCGTTGCCAGCCTGCGGGAAATCCACCGCCGGTTCGGCGAACTGCTTCCCGAGGAACTGCTTCGTGTGGAAAATCCGGATACCGGGGAGATTGTCAGCGTTGTTCCCGGCGAACTGCGCGGTCGCGGCGTCCGGGTGGGACGGCATGTTCCCGTCAGCCCCGGAGCGGTGCCTCGTTTTATGGAGCGGTTTGAAAGCGTCTACAGAGGTTTCGGCAAAACCAACGCTATTCTGGCTTCCGCGGCGGCTCATCAAAGACTGCTCTGGATACATCCTTTTCTTGAGGGAAATGGACGCGTTGCCCGTCTCATGTCCGACGCCATGTTATCGGAAGCTCTGGGAGCGGTCAGAATATGGTCGATCTCAAGAGGGTTGGCACGCAACGAAGAGTCGTATAAGAACCATCTGATGGCGTGCGACATGGGACGTCGCAATGATCTTGACGGCCGGGGTCCTCTGAGCGAGGAGGCCTTGGCGAAATTTACGCATTTTTTCTTGACCACCTGCATTGACCAAGTGGATTTCATGGAGAGGCTTATGATGCCGGATCGTCTACTGAACAGGATTCTGCTCTGGACGGAAGAGGAAATCCTTGCCGGTGAACTTCCTCCCCAATCAAGAATTATCATGAGGGAAGTTCTTTACCGCGGCGAGATTCCAAGAGGAGAAGTCACTCGCCTTCTCGGCTCAAGCCCTCGCCACGCCCGTCGTATCACCTCTGTTCTGCTGAAACGTGGAATTCTGGTTTCACGGAGCACCCGCGCTCCATTGCGACTTGCCTTTCTGGCCGAATTCGCCTCCCATTGGCTACCGGGACTGTTTCCAGAAAAATAACGGGGAAAACTTTACAAATCCGGAATTATATTCCATAATTGCAAAGAACATGGTAAGCCGTACAATAGAAAGCAAGCTTCTAAGTCTGGCCCGTCAGTATCCCGTTATAACGATTACTGGACCTCGCCAGTCGGGAAAAACGACCGTGTCGGTCAAATGTTTTCCAGAGTACCTTTATCTCAGCCTGGAAGACCCGGATGTGCGTGAGCATGCCCGGAAAGACCCGAGAGGATTCCTCGCCCAATCGGAAAGAATGATTATAGACGAAATTCAGCATGTTCCCGATCTGGTCTCTTATATTCAGGGCATCGTGGACCGCAGCGGTCAGGCCGGACAGTTCATCCTGACCGGAAGTCATCAGTTCAGTCTGACGGGCATGGTTTCCCAGTCGCTTGCCGGAAGGACTGCGCTTGTAAACCTGCTTCCCTTCTCGCTTGAGGAACTGGGGGAAAAGTCTTCGTATGAATATCTGATCTATCGGGGATTCTATCCTGCAATAGTTGACAGGAGCCTTAACCCTACCGAGGCGCTTTCCTTCTATACTAATACCTATATACAGAGAGACCTGAGAGATATAAGGGAGATCAGGAATTTAAGGCAGTTCGAGAACTTTTTGAGATTGTGCGCCTCGAATGTCGGCCAGATGCTCAACAAGACCCGTATGGCCAGCGATATAGGGATTGACGGCAAAACTGTAGACGCATGGATATCGGTTCTTGAGGCAAGCTATGTTATTTACCTTCTTCCTCCGCACCACAGAAATTTCAGGAAGCGGATCGTGAAAACACCAAAGCTTTACTTCTGCGATGTGGGACTTGCTTCCTATCTGCTTGGAATCAGGACAGTTGAGCACGTGAAATCACATCCGCTCAAGGGAATGCTTTTTGAAAATCTGGTCGTAATGGAAAAGGTCAAAGGGAAACTTAACAACGCTGAGCCCCCGTCTCTTTATTTCTTCAGAGACAACACGGGCAATGAAGTCGATCTCCTGGAGCAGGATGGCGCTGATCTTCTTTCCTATGAAATAAAAACGACCCAGACCCTTAGCTCAGGGCTTTTCAAGGGGCTTAATTTCTACAAGAAGCTGAATCCCGACAACAAAAAGTCGGTTCTGATATATACGGGTCGTGAAAAAACAAACCGGTACGGACACGAATGCCTGCCTTTCTGGAGCGTCTGATCAAATGAGGCTTAACAGATTTCTCTCCGAGTGCGGGGTAACATCAAGAAGAAAGGCGGACAACCTTATAAAGGCTGGACGGATAACCGTAAACGGGGAGGTTGTCTCTACTCTCGGTTCCGTTGTGGATGAGAATACCGACACGGTGGCGCTTGACGGAAAGCCCGTGCGCAAGGAAAGAAAAAGATACGTGATGCTTAACAAGCCCCCCTTTTACCTCACTTCCCTTAGCTCCATGGAAGGAGGAAAGAAAACAATAACGTCCTTTCTTGGAGACATAGAGCAGAGGGTCTATCCGGTCGGGAGGCTCGACTACGACTCCGAGGGACTTCTGATTCTCACAAACGACGGGGAAATGGCAAACAGGATACATCACCCGAGGTACAAGGTGGTAAAGACTTATCTGGCCGAGGTTTCTGGAGAGATGCCGAGTGATCTTGAAACAGTACTTGGTGAAGGAACGGAAATTGAGAATCGGTTTACGAAGCCGGATTCAGTGAATGTTCTTGGAGTGTCTGGGATGCGGGCGCGGGCAAGCATTTCCTTTCACGAGGGAAGAAAACATCTCGTGAAAAAGTACTTTGAGGCTTTCGGGCTAAAGGTAATCAGGCTTAAGAGGATTTCATGCGGAAATGTGCGCCTCGGCGAGCTTGAGAAAGGACGATGGAGGGATCTTAACCCGGGAGAGCTCAGGGGTCTTCGCAGGATGACAGGACTTTTGCCCCGCGACCTGAAAGAAAAGCCGTCCGGGAACTGATAGACAGTTGTCTGAGTCAGGCACCGTTTTTTCATATAGCATAACGGCAGGTAATGTTCCTTATTGAGTAAACGGCGAAATGCTTTGGCGCTTGAAGATAAGAATATGAAACAGGTTGAAGTTACGGAAACGCTTCTCCAGCGAATGGTTAAGGTGATAGTGGATGAGGCGGACCCCGAGCAGATAATACTTTTCGGTTCGCACGCACGAGGCGACGCGTCGGCTGATTCGGATGTGGACCTTGTTATAGTGGAAACCGACCCGTTCGATGAAAACAGGGACCGCCGCGCCGAAATTGTGCGTCTTTCCTGGGCACTAGCGGGCTTCCCGGTTCCCAAGGACATTCTGGTCTACAGCAGGGATGAAGTTGAATACTGGCGCGATTCCATAAACAATGTTCTTGCTCGGGCGCTTCGCGAGGGGAAGATTCTCTATGAAAGACCTTAAGCAGGCCGCAACGATGCTGGATGCAGCCGGGCGAGATTTTTCAGCTTTGCGGGCAATGGGCGACAACCCTGATTTCGCGGATGAAATTTTCGGTTTTCACACGCAGCAGGCAGCCGAGAAAAGTTTCGAGGCATGGCTGTCTCTTCTGGGAGAGGAATACCCTCTGACTCATAACTTGGTTTTGTTGCTGGACATTCTGGCCCGGCGCGATACAGACGCAATGCGTTTTAAGGCTTTGGCCGATTACGGTCCCTACGCTGTTCAGATTCGTTACATGGCTGACCCCGACACAAGACCGCTTGACCGCGGGGTAGCCTTGGAGCATCTGGAGGCGTTGATGGAACATGTGCAAAGCATGTTCGCGCGGTTGCGGGAAGCAAACGATGACGAGTAGAACCTCATGTAGCAATGAGAATTTCGGAGAGTTCACGGAGGAACTATCTCGCGGCAGAAATCCCGGAGAGATAAGGAGCATGGGAAGATGAATCGATCCTTGTTGAACAGCGAAGTCAGCAGATTTATCACGTTTGAGGGGATAGACGGAAGCGGAAAGTCGACCCAGGCGAAGCTGCTTGCGGATTACCTTTCCTCCAAGGGAATCAGGGTGTTTTTCACCAGGGAACCAGGCGGGGGCAGTCTGGGCGAGGCGATAAGGGCCGACATTCTTGACCGGAGGGATATCGATATTGAGCCCTATGCGGAACTTTGTCTTTTCTGCGCCGACAGGGCCCAGCACGTAAGGGAAATCATACTGCCCAAACTCAGAGACGGTTACACGGTCATCTGCGACAGGTACTACGATTCCACCCTTGCTTACCAGGGTTCAGGGAGAGAAGTCGACCCCGGTCTGGTCCATCGCATGGCTATGGCCTCAAGCCTGGGGGTTGAGCCAGATATCACCTTTTTTCTTTCCGTACCGGTTGAACAGGCGCTTTTGAGGCTCAAGAGCCGCGAGAAAGAGAAAAACAAGATGGACGAAGAACCGTTTGAGTTCCATAGCAGAGTGAATGAGGGTTACAGGCAACTGATTGAAAAAGGAACCCCAAGGATAAAGGTAATAGAAGCGTCTGGTTCCCTAGAGGAGATCCAAATGGAGATACGACGCTTTTTTGAGTGATCACGCGTCTCCGACTGAACCTGTTGTCCTCTCGACAAGTTGCTCCACTCTCGGATACATGTAGATATGCAGAATGATTCCTATTACCGAGAAAGGAACTATATCTTGGGGATTTTTGCTTAAAAACGCGAACACGAATCCGAGCAGCACAACGGTCTCGTTTATTCCCCAGGGAACCACGTGCGGGAGCAAGAGACGGTTTGAGAGTTCCTCAAGCCTCTTCCCCGGCTCCTGTCCTTGGGTTGAGAGAAATTTCTTGCGAAGCGATTTCTCGGAAAGGGCAAACCTGTATATGAGAAGGGAAATTATTCCGAGCGCCACACCTCCCAGAAAAAATGCTGCCTTTACGTTTTCTCTTATATCCGGCGCCTCGGCCGATTTGAAAACAAAAACCACCGCGGTGTAGGCGAACATGGCAAGCAGCAAGGCGACCCAGACTATTTTCAGGGCGCTTTGGTTCTTTGCGATGGATGGGGTGCGATTTTTCCTGTCCATGGCTCTGGGCGGGGGGAGAGATTGTGCGCTCAGGATGTGATCTTGGCGAAAATCACGCTCAGGATTATGAGCGCGACCAGGATTCCCATCATGTAAAAAGGCACGCTTGGGTTATATCCCTTTTCTATGTTAGGAACCCTTTTCTGGGACCAGATTATTGGAGCTGCTTCGCTTTCATCCGACGCCTCGGTTTCCTGCTCTGCCATTTCTTCTGTTTTCTGCTCTTCGGTTCCCGCCATTTTAAGGTTTCCTGAAACTGCGCGTACGAAGAATTATCACGCAACCCTACCCGAAAATCAAGTTTCCTAAAGACTCCGGCGGCCCCTAGGCTTTCTTGAAAACCCGGTCCCGTGTATTTATACTTACCAAGATATTGCAGAAGGCCGCTAAGCTATGCGGTCAAACGGAGGTTTCAGAAATGGCGGATTACGCGAACCCTGACGTTCTGGTGAGCACGGACTGGGTAGAGGAGCATATCGACGACCCCGATATCGTTATAGTGGAATCGGATGAGGACATACTGCTTTATGAAATAGGACACATAAGAAATTCGGTGAAATTCGACTGGCAGACCGAGCTTCAGGATCAGCTTATAAGGGATTACGTGAGCAGGGAGGATTTCGAGGCACTGCTTTCGGAAAGAGGTATTTCAAACGACCATGCGGTGGTTTTCTACGGGGACAGGAGCAACTGGTGGGCCTGCTACGCGTTCTGGACCTTCAAGGTGCTCGGACATGAAAAATGCCTCATAATGGATGGCGGCAGACAGAAGTGGGTCGACGAGGGAAGAGAGCTTGTAAAAGAGGTTCCCGAAAGGCCGAAAACCGATTACAAGGTATCGGTGGTTGATGAGTCCATAAGGGCTTTTCGCGATGATGTTGTTGAACACACTAACTCGGGAAAGCCACTTGTCGATGTCCGTTCCCCGAAGGAATATTCTGGAGAACTGCTTCACATGGAGGCTTACCCCCAGGAAGGCGCGCTTCGCGGAGGACATATTCCGGGTGCGGCAAACGTCCCTTGGGCTACAGCCGCGAACGAGGACGGAACTTTCCGCTCGGCCGATGAACTGGTCGAGATATACGAAAAGGGGCAGGGGCTGAGCAAGGATCAGGACGTGATTGCCTACTGCAGGATAGGGGAACGCTCTTCCCACACTTGGTTTGTCCTTACCTATCTTCTCGGGTTTGAGAACGTTAAAAATTACGACGGCTCGTGGACCGAGTGGGGGAACCTTGTAAGAGCTCCGATAGAGAAATAATAGGGAACCTCTTGCAAAATTATTGAATCAAGGGTCTCCCTGAAGAATCTTACCACCTCCATAAGGCAAAGTGCAAGAAGAAACCGGTTTACGTCTGTTTCTGGAACAAATTTGCCGCAATTACGGATAGCCCAAGCACCAGAGC
>JAJDUA010000044.1 GCA_022826905.1 Candidatus Dadabacteria bacterium | reverse complement strand
GACTTTATGGCTGAGATAACGGTGGCCAGCTGGCGCATGGGTTCGGTGAGTTGGTCCAGGTTCTCCTGGAGAGTGGGGAACAGTTCCTGTTGCAAGCATGCGTGGAATCGGTATAATGGTAGTGCATGGGACATGGTGTTTCTCCTTCCATATTATGGACTTTGATAACCTGTAGTATACCTTGAAGGAGGCACCATGTCTTTTGTTTTATCCCTTCTTCTCAAAGAAAATCGCTCGCCTTAAGAATTTTGCAAGAGGCTCGATAGTTTTCTGTTTTTCCGTATTCGATTTCTCTTTTCCCAAGCAGGATACCCGCAACGGGTTCCGCTTCGCAACCGCTGGTGGGTGCGCAGAGAAAACCGCGTCGCATATCGCTGAAACTTGCCTGCGCCATTTTTCTCGTTTACCTTCTTAGCTTATTCAGAGGATATTCAGTTTCCGCTCCATGAGAAAAGCTTACCTTTTCGTTCTGCCGTTTCTGCTTCTTTTTGCCTCCTGTGCCATTCCTGTGCGAGGTTCGGACCAAAGGAGGCCGCAACCGAAAGTTTCCGCTACCAGTGTTGTAATCTCTTTCCTCGAGGCGCTTAAGGAACGGGACTTTGAGTCCGCTTACGACAAGATTCATATATTCAGTTCGGACCGCGAGGGCTACGTAAGCAGGTTCAAGCTTCTTTACGAGCGCTACGACATAAGGATAGTTGACTACAGGGTCCTGGCGACCCAGCTTTTTAAGGATACCGCCATAGTGGTTGCGGAAGTGGAGGTTGACTACAGGGAACCGGGCGAAGACAAGCGTCAGAGAGCCAGATATACAAACCGCTACGATCTCTCCATACCCGAAAAGAAATGGAAGATAATGAAGGACGAGTGCATTGAGAACTGCAGCTACGGACCGGAGGGTGAAGGCGGAGACGAAGGAGGCTAAAGTGATAAAGGTTGCCGTAGTCGGGGTGTGCGGGCGTATGGGAATGAGCGTGGCTTCGCTTGCGTGTGCGGACGGGGATGTTGAGCTTGTGGGAGCGACTGAGGCGGCGGGACACGTTTCGGTTGGCCGCGGTATCGGGGATTTTGTCGCGGGTGCGGGACCGGGAGTAAGCGTGAGTGACGGTATCGAGGAAGCGGCCCGGGACGCGGACGTCATAATTGACTTTACCGTTCCCGAGGCGACCCTTGCCCACGCCGAATATTCGGTCCGGAACGGAAAATCTATGGTCATAGGGACGACGGGCTTTGAGCTTGAGCAGAGAGAAGAGCTGCTTCGGCTGCTTCGGCGGATACCGTGCGTCCTCTCTCCCAACATGAGCGTCGGGATAAACGTTCTTTTCGAAATATCAAGGCAGGTGGCCTCTCATCTGGGAGATGGCTACGACGCCGAGATTCTCGAGGCCCATCACAGGGGGAAAGCCGATTCTCCCAGCGGAACGGCAATTGCGCTCGCAGAAGCGGTCGCCGCCGGCCTCGGGTCGAAACTCGGAGACGTGGCGAGATACGAGAGACACGGGCGGATAGGGGCTAGAGCGAAAGGGGAAATAGGCATCCAGACGCTTCGGGGGGGAGATGTGGTCGGGGACCACACCGTCATGTTCCTCGGTGACGGAGAGAGAGTGGAGCTTACCCACAGGGCGACCACCAGGGAGAACTTCTCTGCGGGCGCGATTCGCGCGGCGAAATGGCTTCCGGGAAAACCTCCGGGGGTCTACGCCATGAGGGACGTGCTCGGATTCTGACCCCGCAGCGTTTATCCACCATGTACCAGTTCAGGCTTATCGAAAAGGAAAAGGGCGGTTCCGCCAGGCTGGGGGAAATCCGCACCTCACGCGAAACGATTGAGACTCCTGCATTCATGCCTGTGGCGACCCAGGGAGCGGGCAAGGCCATAACGCCCCTTGATCTTCGGCGTCTCGGTTTCAGGGTTCTTATCGCAAATGCCTACCATCTCTACCTCAGGCCTGGTACTGACATAATAAGCTCCCTCGGCGGACTCCACCGCTACATGTCTTGGGACGGCGCGATCGTCACCGACAGCGGCGGCTATCAGGTCCTGAGCCTCGCTAAAAGCAGGAAGATAATGGAAGATGGAGTCTCCTTCCGCTCCCACATAGACGGAAGCGAGCATTTTTTCTCCCCCGAGGTCTCAATAGCCGTTCAGGAAGATCTGGGCTCTGACGTGATGATGTGTTTTGACGAGTGTCCGGCCCATGATTCCCCATACGAGTACATGGAGAAGTCGGTTTCCCTTACGACGCGCTGGGCTGGGCTTTGCAAGCAGGCGCGGCGTGACCCTTCCATGGCACTTTTCGGCATAGTGCAGGGAGGGGTGTACGAGGACCTTCGGGCGCGCTCGGCGGGGGAGCTTGTGGACATCGGGTTTGACGGCTACTCGATAGGCGGCCTCGGGGTCGGCGAGTCAAGCGGGGCCACTTTTGAGATTACCGAACTCTGCACCGGGCTTCTGCCCGAGGACAGGCTCAGGTATCTCATGGGAATCGGGAATCCGGGCGACATAGTGAGAGCGGTAGCTCTCGGAGTCGATCTTTTCGACTGTGTCATCCCGACCCGAAACGCCCGCAACGGAACTCTCTTTACAAGCCGGGGAAAAGTGGTTATAAAAAACTCCCGTTACGCGTACGACAGCTCGCCTCTTGATGAGAATTGCGGCTGCTATACGTGCGAAAATTTTTCAAGGTCGTATCTGAGGCATATATTCATGGCCGGGGAGATTCTCTCTCTTCAGCTGCTGACTCTTTGTAACCTCTATTATTACTCCGAACTGATGAGAAGAATAAGAGAATCGATAAAAACCGGCACCTTCAGGCAGTTATGTTCGGAACTCAGCGATGCTGAGGAGGAGCAGTAATTGAAAAAACTAGCTTTTGTCGCCACTTCAGCCCTTTTTCTTTTATCGTGCATGCCTCCCGGAACCGGCCCGGGGGAAGGGGGAACGGCGTTTTCGGCCATACTTCCGTTCGTTGCCATATTCGCCCTTTTTTACTTTCTTATAATAAGACCCCAGCAACGCCAGAGCCGTGAGCGCAAGAAGATGCTCGCCGAGATAAAAAGAGGCGACGGCATTGTTACCACCGGGGGCATATACGGCAGGGTGATAAATGTCGACGGGGACGACCTCACGGTCGAGATAGCCAAGGGCATCAACATAAAAATGGTCCGCTCCGGGATCTCGGAGAAGACCGATTCTGGGGCCGCTGAAGGCAAACCCAAAGGGGGCGGCTGATCAATGAAAGGCGTGTCCCGTCTTTGGATTACCGTTATTTTTCTTTTCTCCTTTCTCTGCGCAATACTGCTTACTCCTACCTTCATGGGCGACAAGCTTCCCTCGTGGTGGGGGAAGGTTTTCTCAAGCAAGGGGATAAGCCTCGGGCTCGATCTTGAGGGAGGGATATTTCTTCTTCTGGGAGTAGAGACCGAAGAGGGAGTGGAGCAGGAAATGCTCATAGTCGAGGAGGCCCTCGTATCGAAATTCAGGGAGGGGAGGATTCTCGTTAAGAACTCCTCTGTTTCGGACGGAACCCTCACGATCGGTCTTTTCCCGGGCGCTGATATGGACAAGGCGCTTGAGATCGCGCGCGACGAGTTTGAAGAGGTGGCGGATATAAATTCAGAAGGCTTCCTGGTCAGGCTGTCGATAAAACCGTCCTACGTGGACGAGCTTGAGCAGAACTCAATAGAGCGGGTGCGCCACATAATAGAGAACCGCGTCAAGGATTTCGGCCTCGTCGAGCCGAGTATACAGAAATCAGGTGACGACAGGATTCTTGTGCAGGTGCCGGGGGCATCCAAAAAAGACAGGCAGAGAATAGTTAACCTGATCAAAAAAACGGCTGTCCTGGAATTCAAGATCGTAAGAGCCGTCGGGGCGACCCGGGAGAACCTCGTCGCCGCCACCGAGTCCGAGAACGAAAAGCAGGTTACGGAAAAAGGACTTGCCATCCACGAGGGAGACACCGGGAACGAGAACGAGAGGTTTTTTCTCACCGAGAGGCTTGCGAGCGTGACGGGTGAATATATCTCGGATGCGCGGATAACCTTTGACAATTACGGAAATCCCGCGGTCGGATTCACTTTCAGGGGGGAGGGCGCGAGCAAGTTCGGGAAGCTTACCGAGTCTAACATCGGCGAACGTCTGGCGATAGTTCTTGACGGCGTGATAAAGTCAGCTCCCACAATCCAGGACAAGATAACCTACCAGGGCACGATAACCGGCACTTTCACCCCGGAGGAGGCAAAAGACCTGGCGCTTATCCTGAGATCGGGTTCCCTTCCGGTTCCAGTGAGAGTTGAGCAGGAAAGGACCGTGGGTCCTTCCCTGGGGCAGGACTCGATAGAGAAGGGGAGATTCTCCATGATCGTCGGCGGCATACTTGTTCTGGTGTTCATGGTCTTTTTCTACAGGATGCAGGGCGTTATAGCGAACGCCGCCCTCGTGCTCAACATACTTTTTATAATGGGTTTTCTCTCCGCTTTCGGCGTTACGCTTACGCTTCCCGGCATAGCGGGGCTCGTTCTAACGCTCGGCATGGCGGTTGACGGGAACATCATCATATTCGAGAGGATAAAAGAGGAACTCGTAGCGGGTAAAACCGCGGTTCACTCGATTGAAACGGGATACGCGAGATCCGTCTGGACCATACTTGACGCAAACGTCACGACGCTTCTCACGGCGCTTATACTTTTCTGGCTGGGATCCGGCCCCGTGAAGGGTTTTGCGGCAACGCTTTCAATCGGAATAGTGTCGACCGTTTTCAGCAATCTGATTGTGGCGAGAATCTTTACGAACATGCTTTACAGGGACAAGAAACTAACCGAAGTAAGTATCTGAGGGTACGCGAGTGCGGATTATAGGAAAACTTAATTACGATTTTGTGGACAAGATGGGGGGCGCGATGCGTATCTCCATAGCGCTTGTGGTTATTTCCATCGCTTCCCTTCTGTATCATCAGGGGCCTAACTGGGGGGTAGAGTTCACGGGCGGAACGGAGATACATATAAAGCTCGCAAAAAGCCTTGAGACCAACGTCCTCAAGGGGGCGCTTGCCGAGAACGGTTTCCCCTCGGAATCGGTTCAGCGTTTCGGCCTTCCGGGCGACAACGAGCACCTGATACAGTTTGCACCGGAACTTGCGACCTTTGACCAGATAGGTGATTTTCAGAAAAAGCTTGAGGACCTCTTCGCCACTTCGGAAGATTTTGAGGGAGCATCCATTCAGAGAATAGACTACATAGGTCCCAGGGTGGGTAAGGAGCTGATAACCAAGGCCCTTTTATCCATACTGATTGCGTGCGTCGGCATACTTGCCTACCTGGTGTTCAGGTTTGAATTCGGTTTTGCCGTGGGAGCGGTTATCGCCCTTGTTCACGATACCCTTATAACCGTCGGGGCCATATCGCTCGCGGACAAGGAATTCACCCTTGCGATCGTAGCCGCGCTTCTGACCGTGATAGGTTATTCGGTTAACGACACAATCGTCATATTCGACAGGATAAGGGAGAACATGGGGAATTTCCCCGAAAAGGGCTTCAGGGAGCTTGTTAACGATGGGATAAGCCAGACGCTCTCGCGTACTTTGCTCACGGCTATAACGGTGTTCATAGTCCTTGTTCCGCTCTTTTTCCTCGGCGGCTCGGTAATACACGATTTCGCGTTTACCCTTATGATCGGGGTCGTTATAGGAACCTACTCGTCGGTTTTCGTGGCAAGCGCCTTCGTGGTCTACTGGAGAAAAAGAAAGGGGACCATATAGAAGCCGCGCTCTGGCGGATGCTGCGTCGAAAGCGGGTTCTGCGCTTTGATAATCGGTCTCATAACGGTTAAATATTTCCCGTCTTGCTTCTGGAAAAACGCAATTCGTTCAAATTATGCAAGAAGCGCTTCAGCAGATAAGGAACCAGATAGATTCTGACCTTGGCTCGGTATCTACGGAGACCGATCTCCTCAGGGTAAAGGCAAGCTACGTCGGAAAGAAAGGATCTCTCACGCAGCTTCTTAAATCCATGAAGGATCTTCCCGCTTCCGAGCGCCGTCAGGCGGGCATTCTCATAAATGGGACCAAAAAGGAAATCGAGGAGCTGATCGAGAGAAAATCCGATGAGATAAGGCGCAGGGTGATGGATGAAAAACTCCTTGAGGAGGCAACCGACTTCACCCTTCCGGGGCGCGGAATGCCGGTCGGAGCCAAGCATCCCATAACCCAGGTGATGGAGCGCATCGTCTATGACTTCGAGAGGATGGGATTCGAAGTCGCCGAGGGTCCTGAGGTCGAGCTTGATTACTACAATTTCGAGGCGCTTAACATACCGAAAAACCACCCCGCGAGGGACATGCAGGATACTTTCTACATAACGGACGACATGGTCTTGAGAACCCACACCTCGCCGGTGCAGATACGGATCATGCAGACCCAGCAGCCTCCCGTGAAGATAATAGCTCCCGGAAAGGTTTACCGGTGCGACAGCGATGTTTCCCATACCCCTATGTTCCACCAGATAGAGGGTCTTCTGGTTGACAAGGGGATAACTTTCGGAAACTTAAAGTCCGTCATCATTCAGTTCGTGAAACTCACTTTCGGCGATAATACGAACGTCAGGTTCCGCCCGAGTTTCTTTCCCTTCACCGAGCCCAGCGCCGAGGTGGACATAGAGTGTCAGATATGCTGCGGCAACGGATGCAGGGTATGCAAGGGTACCGGCTGGCTTGAGATAATGGGGTGCGGAATGGTCGACCCGGCGGTTTTCTCAAGCGTTAACTACAACACTGACATTTATTCGGGTTTTGCTTTCGGCATGGGGGTTGAGAGAATCGCCATGCTTAAGTACGGAATAGACGACATAAGGCTTTTCTTTGAGAACGACGTAAGATTTCTGAGGCAGTTCGTATAGTATTTTCAAGGGATTTATCGCGAACGCGGTGCAGCCTCTTTTTGACTGTATGTTTCGTTCTGTGATGCGAAATTACGAGTTCTCTTTGCGTCGGGATTCGGTCTCGATAAAAAGGATGATACGGATCTTATTCGTTATTTTCGCAACCGCGGCCATGCTCGCGGTTGCGGTAACCATTGAAAGAGCAGTAAAAGATGAAAAAAATTGAAGAAAACAGATAAGGAGAATGCTGATGGGAATCAAACCTGATCACTGGATAAGAAAAATGGCGCTTGAGCACAAGATGATAGATCCTTTTGTGGAAGGGCAGGTAAGCAAGGGCGTTATATCGTACGGCCTCTCCTCGTACGGCTATGACATAAGGGTAAGCAATGAGTTCAAAGTTTTTACCAACCTCCACAGCGCCGTAGTTGACCCTAAGAACTTCGACTCCAAGTCCTTTGTGGAGATAGAAGATGATTGCTGCATAATTCCGCCGAACTCCTTTGCGCTTGCAAAGACCGTTGAGTATTTCAGGATACCCAGAAGCACGGTTACCGTGTGCGTAGGTAAGTCCACTTACGCAAGGTGCGGGATAATCGTAAACGTCACCCCTTTTGAACCCGAGTGGGAGGGGTACGTGACGCTTGAGATCTCGAATACGACCCCCATTCCCGCGAAGATATATTCAAACGAGGGGATCGCCCAGGTGTTATTTTTCGAAGGAGATGAGGAATGCGAGATTTCCTACGCGGACAAGAAGGGCAAATATCAGAAACAGACCGGTATCACACATCCGAAAATTTCCCAAGGATAGGGTCCTGGAAAGCAGTTCTGTCCACGAGAGACCGATTGGACCTGTAATCTACCGAAAAATTCGGTATTCACTGCCCAAAAGTGTGATAAACTTACAAGTATGGGCTTAATGTGTTCCCTGCGGAGCAAGTTCGAGATGATACCGCAGCGTATGGACAGTATGGAGAAGTGCCTCAAATGAGCGACGCAGAAGTTAAAATTCAGGTTGATCAGTCCGAAGGAGTTCTGATAATAAGCATATCCGGCGAGATCAAAGGTCTGGGCGGACGGGAATTTCACCGCGCGATATTCCAGAAAATCCAGAGGCAGGACCTCCCTATAGTTCTGGACCTAGAAGGGCTGACCTACATCAGCAGCATGGGACTGCGCTCGATCCTGCTTATCGCCAAAAGGCAGCAGGAAAACAAAGTGAAATTCGCGGTGTGCTCCCTGTCCAGACCCATGAGAGAAATATTCGAGATCACGTGCTTTGACCGGGTCATGTCGGTGCTTGATTCCCGCTCCGAAGCCATAGCAGCGGTAACTTAGAAGTTATTCCAGTACAGGTAACTTATATTCGTAACCCCATATAGCGTAGGAGTCATGTTGCCGAAGGCATTCCGCACGGCGGTCAGTCGCTCGTCGTGTGTCTTATAGGCAAGCGGGGCGTTCCGGCAACGACATCTCGTACACGGCGATAGAGTTTTATCCGTTTGCCTCGATCAATCTCACGGCTTTGATGCCTTCTGGATCAAATGCGAAATCCGGTTCTTCCTTCCTAGCACGGGCAGGTATGTGCATAAACCCAAAAAATTCTGACTTTTCTGCAAACTGCCGGATATTACGAACTTTTTGCCGATTTCGGAAGACTAAGCGAAAAGGCCCGTGATCTGTGCGCGCAGTTCGCTGATTACGGATTCCGACCCAGGCAGGTCCGGCACCAAGTCTTCAAGTGACTTGTTCCAGTGATTGCGAACTAGGGCAAGCAGTTGATCATCGAAAAAATCTTCGGGACCGGCAAACACGACATCTCGCGCCACGCACTTGCTCCGCAGAAAGGAGATGAATTCAGATAGATCTAGGCTGTCCCTGTGTGTGCCCAGTATGCTCCACAGGTCATAGTAGTCACGGGCGCGCGGGCGGGTCCATCCACGTCTTCTGATCGTAGCCGCGTTTTGCAGGGTTGCCCTCAGTTTTTCCGCCACAATTTCTTCAAGAGGATAGGTTCTGATCTCCTCTTCAAGCGGTTCTCCGTACTGATGAATGATTTTTTGCGTCCGCACGGGCTTGAGAATTTCCTCATCCATGGTTATTTCCACCTTGACGCTGCTAAGCGGGTAGCTATGCCATGGAAGACGTGCCTGTATCCTGAAAGCTTCCTGGTTTCCCGGATGCGGGCGCTTTTCGACGTAGCGCTCACAGATGATGTCCGATGCGGAACCGTGTCTTTCCAGCAGGTGCGCAGCGATGCCACACGCCTCTTGTATCGCGCGCTCCAAGTTTTTTCCTGTCGGGGCCCCCTGGAGTCCCGTGAAGTCTAGGTCCTCCGAAAAGCGATAGTTCTCGAAATAGCATTTTCTGAGAGCTGTCCCTCCTTTGAAAACAAGCGTGTCATGCAGCAGGGGCATCCGTCTTACACCTGCCAGAATCCAGGACATCAGGTAATCACGCTCAAGGACATGCCACTGCACACCCGTGTGCAAGCGTACTTTTCTAAGACGTTCTTCAGATTCAATCATTGCCATGAACCGATTTTTCCTGGCAGGTTTTCCTGTATCATCCAGCGGCTGCTGCACGGCCCCTTCCTCGGTCCCGTGGGGTCGAGTTTGCGGTAACCTTTTACGGGCAGTTCAAGAAGTTCGCTGAATTCGGAAAGATCATAGCCCCAGTATTCAAGAACCCAGCCCAGACGTTTCGCTACTGCGATATTCAGCCGAAGAGCGTATTCCACTATCCGTTTAATGTTAAGCCTGTCGCCTATAGCGTTAAAAGCGTGGAAAGCTTCAGCGAAACCGCCGCAGTGCTGAGGACGGATAAGACCGTCCAGAAGAGTGCGCTCGGGATCCGTTATTGATACCGGAGTGTTGGCGATCCAGATTTCTTCCATACCGAAAAAATTCTCCGGTCTGACCTGAACAAACCGGTAGAGCGTACCCTGTGTCAGATAACCTCTACGGGATTTTTTGTTCTCAATATTGCGTTTGCGGGGGACAGAACTCTCCGTGGTCGTCAGGACGAATATTGTTCTCGGTATCTGCTCCGTCAGACCGTGATGATTCATGGCTGACCAGTGAGAAACAGCGGCGGGTCTGGCAAGACTCATCGCAATCTCAAACTCTCGCACAGGAGCAACTCTGGGAAAGCCGGAGGACAGCACGTATAGCCCCCTGCGAATAGGGGCTATCCAGTTATTCTGACGCAGATGGTAAAGGGCTTCGCAAAGGTATGAATCCCTGAGACCAACGCGAGGTGCCAGTTGTCGGGCCCGGTCTATGGAAAATATCCTGTCTCCCTCGGAGGCAAGAAGACGGACCAGTTCAACTCCGAGCATGGACTTTTTTAGATTCTTTTCGGTATTAATTTGATTTTCTCCAATTTTTGCTTAATATAATCTATAACGGATTTCGATACAATAATATGGTAAATATTGGATAATGTCAAATTATTGCTATATTTTATCTATTTCGCAGAAAGGCAGGTTGCCCTCAGAAAGATTATTCCTATAACAGTAGGTGTTGTCCTGGAAGAAAAATTCTGATTTTTACTTAAACTGCCGGATATTACGGACTTTTTTCTTTTTTTCAGGTACTATAATAAACACATTATCTCTAACCGGGAGGTACTTGTTTTGAGCGAGTCTCAAGAATCCGAAACAATGGGTGAATTGCGGCAGGATAACGGTTCCGGCGACGATTACACAGCCGAGCAGATAAAGGTTCTTCCGGGCCTTGAAGCCGTAAGAAAACGCCCTGACATGTACATAGGGGATACCAATTCCCGGGGATTCCATCACCTCGTGTTCGAGGTTCTCGATAACAGCGTGGACGAGTCCCTGGCGGGTTTCTGCAACAGTATCTCTGTTACCGTACACGTGGACGAGAGCATCACGGTTGAGGATGACGGAAGGGGAATTCCGGTTGACATCCACGAAGAGACGGGAAAACCGGCCGTTGAGGTCGTAATGACCATGCTCCATGCCGGGGGAAAATTTGACAGCAAGGTCTATCAGGTTTCAGGAGGACTCCACGGCGTGGGCGTCACGGTGGTAAACGCGCTCTCAGAGAGCCTCTCTATAGAGATCAAGAGGGAAGGGGATGTCTGGTATCAGGAATATGAAAAGGGAGAGGCGTTAAAAGATCTCAAAAACACCGGAAAAACGAAAAAAAGCGGAACCAAGATTCATTTCAAGCCCGACTCCGGGATATTCGAGGTCACCGAGTTTAACTACGATATACTCGCCCACAGGATAAGGGAGCTTGCCTTTCTTAACAAGGGTCTTCGGATCACCCTTAACGACGAGAGAACCGAAAGATCCCAGGAGTTTTTCTACGAAGGGGGGATAGTCGCTTTCGTCGAGGAGCTTAACCAGAACAGAAGAGCTCTCCACCCCGAGGTTATCTACGTTTCGGGAGAGAGGGACTCAACTACGGTCGAGGTCGCTTTGCAGTATAACGACACTTACAGGGAAACCATATTCTGCTACGCGAACAACATAAACAACATAGAGGGCGGAACCCATCTCTCGGGTTTTCGCACCTCACTAACGAGAACCATAAACAAGTACGCCGAGGAGAAGAACCTTCTTAAGAACCTCAAGATGGCAATCGCCGGAGAAGACGTGAGAGAGGGCTTGGTGGCCGTTGTGAGCGTAAAGATCCCGGATCCTAAATTTGAAGGTCAGACCAAAACAAAGCTCGGAAACACTTCCGTAAGGGGCATAGTCGAGTCCTTGCTTAACGAGAAGCTCCGGATGTTTTTCGAGGAAAATCCCGTCGTGGCGCGGCGCATCGTGGAGAAAACCATAGAAGCCGCGAGAGCAAGGAACGCCGCCAGAAAGGCGAAGGAACTTACCAGGAGAAAAAGCGCCCTTGAGTCCGGCTCGCTTCCCGGGAAACTGGCCGACTGCCAGGAGCGCGATCCCGAGAAAAGCGAGCTCTACATAGTCGAGGGGGAATCGGCGGGCGGATCCGCGAAGCAGGCAAGAGACAGGCTCAACCAGGCCATTCTGCCCCTTAAGGGAAAAATCCTGAACGTCGAGAAAGCCAGGCTTGACAAGATGCTCGCAAACGAGGAGATCCGCACCACTATCACCGTTCTGGGCACTGGAATAGGGGAAGGCGAGGGCGAGTTCGACATATCGAAGATACGCTACCACAAGATAATACTCATGACCGACGCTGACGTTGACGGGTCGCACATAAGAACCCTTCTCCTCACGCTGTTTTACCGCTATTTCAGGGAAGTGATAGAAAAGGGATATCTCTACGTCGCGCAGCCTCCTCTGTACCTCGTGAGAAAGGGAAGGAAGGAAACTTATCTCAAGGACGATCAGGAATACGAGGAGCTTCTCGTCAAGCTCGGAGTCGAAGGCCTTGAAATCGCCTCAGGAGGCTCAAACGGCCACGCAAGGCAGATCAAGGGAACAAAGCTTTTTGATGTTGTGCAGAAAGCTATCAGGTACGGAAAACTTCTTGACCGCATGAGCAGGTGGGGGAGAAACAGAGGGATAGTTGACGGTTTCGCCAGGAGAACCGATCTCGGCAAAACCAATCTACGGATTGGCAATGAAGCCTCCCTGGATACTCATCTTGTCGGAATAAAGGAGTGGCTCGGGGAGAGCTATCCCGAAATAGTTGATCTTGACTGGACGCTTGGAGAGGATACCGAACATAATTCAAACAGCATTGAATACAACTTCAGGGAAAACGGAAGGCTAGGTTCCTGCCTGATTGATTTTAACTTTCTCGCATCTCCCGATTTCAGGGAACTCAGGAAGCTTGCCGAGTCGCTTAGTCCGCTCTGGGACTCTGCCTGCCAAATAATTAATGATGGCGAAGAAAAAGAGGTCGGAAGCCTTGAGAGATTCGTTGAGTTCATAATGGAGAGAGGGAAAAAGGGTCAGTTTATCCAGAGGTATAAAGGTCTCGGAGAGATGAACCCTGAGCAGCTGTGGTCAACGACCATGAATCCCGAGAACAGGGTGCTGAAACAGGTTCAGGTTGAAGATGCTGTTGAGGCTGATGAGATATTCTCGAAACTCATGGGAGATCAGGTTGAACCCAGAAAGGAGTTTATCGAGTTAAACGCCCTCAGGGTGAGCAATCTGGATATCTGAATAACTTGGAACTTCCCTGCTTTTCTGTAGCTTTTTCAAAACTTCCCAAGCGGTTTTTATAGGTGAGCCCCAAAGATATTAAACCTAACTTCATTTCCTAAAAACGCACATTAGCCAATAACGACAGGGGTATTCGTAAATTCAACCTGTACCTGTACTGGGAACAAATTCTCCCCTGTCTACATCAAGCAGTTCAAAAG
>JAJDUA010000056.1 GCA_022826905.1 Candidatus Dadabacteria bacterium | reverse complement strand
TGCGCTATCGTTCCACCAACGCGCAGACACGACACCTTGAATTGCCTGCCGAATCTCAAGCTCTTGTTTTTTCCTCCGATTCTACCACAATCTCTCATCTGCCCCAAATACCCGCCACTACTAAACTGATGCTATACTAGGTGGCCTTTCGGTCTGGCTCACGCTTGTAGGCATCGCGTCGAACACGCAGTCGCCTGACAGCTGGTTGCGGGTCAGATTTTCGAGAAATCGGCGATCATGAAAAACAGATCTTTTATCTCATTGAGCAAAGCCAGACGGTTGTCTCTGACCTTCTTGTTTTTGTCCATTACCATTACCGCGTCAAAAAAACGATCTATGGGACCCGCGAGCATTTTTATGGACTCAAGGCAACTCAGGTAATCACTTTGCCTGGGGGCTTTTCCAGAGTCGCTTAGTCTTTTTAGTACCACAGTTTGTGTCTTGGTAAAAACTTTATGGAGATTCTTTTCCTCTTTTTGCTTGAACAGCTTCTTGTCAAGCGGCGAAGACGGTCTGGTTTTCGCTATGTTGAAAACTCTCTTAAAGCCCGTCGCCAGGGCTTCAAAATCTTTCCGCCTCGCGAATTTTCCAAGCGCGTTTATCCTGCGATAGGCGTCAAGGGGGTTGTCAAAACCTGCCGAGATCACGGATTCGACAATGTTTCTCTCGTAGCCCGACTCTGTCATTAGGTTGCGGAACCTCTCGGAGAAAAATGCGAGGATATTTTCTTTAAGCTCTTCTTCGGATAGTTTGACCTCGCGGGTTTTTTGCGTTTCCATGGACTCGAAGACGAGCTTTATGCTGTGTTCAAGGAGTGTGGAGACGGAAATATCGAGCTTTTTCTCTATGGCGATTCTTATTATTCCGAGGGTCTGCCTTCTCAGAGCATAGGGATCGGAAGACCCGGTAGGTGCGAGGTCTGCGATGAAACAAGAGCAGATATTATCCACCTTGTCCACGATGCTTAGAAGTGCTCCGGTCTTGGTGCGGGGAAGCTCGCCGGTTCTCGTAAGCGGCATATATTGCTCTTCGACTGCGTTTGCGACGGCTTTTTTCTCCCCGGAGGCAAGCGAGTAGTACTTGCCCATCACTCCTTGGAGCTCAGCGAATTCGAAGACCATCTGGGTCGCGAGATCAGACTTTGAAAGTTCAGCGGCCCTCTCGAGGTCAGGGTTATCAAACATATCGGCTGCAAGCATTCTCATCCGCTCGACCTTTGCCTTGTAGCTTCCTATATCCGATAGGAACACCATGCTCTCAATATCTTCTGTGTAATCGCTTGGGTTCTTTTTCGTATCTTCGGAGAAAAAGAATTCGGCGTCGTTAAGTCTTGCTCTTATTACCCGCTCGTTTCCTCTTATAATCACCTGTTTGTCCTTGACCGGAGTTCCGCAGACAAAGATGAAATTTGGGAGAAGTTTCTCGGTCTTCTGGGAATAAACGGGGAAATATTTCTGGTGGTTTTTCATTACGCTTATCAGCACTTCCTCGGGCAAACGCAGGTATTTCTTCTCGAATTCTCCGACAAGCACCGTTGGGTGCTCCACCAGGTTTATGACGGTCTCAAGCAGTTCAGGGTCCTCTTTTACGGTTCCGCCTATTTTTTTCGCCGCCGCCTCAGTGTCTTTTCTTATGATGTCCTTTCTTTTCTCGGGATCAGCTACTACGTTGCTTTTCTTAAGCGTCTTCAGATAGTCTCCCCAGGAAACCACTCGAAACGGCTTCGGGGAAGTAAACCTGTGACCAAAGCTCTGATCAGAACTTTTGATGTTCTCAACGCTGAATTTTACGGGCTTGCCGTCGTAAAGAGCCGCTATCCACCTTATGGGTCTTGCGAAGGTCAGTTTTCCATCGCCCCATCTCATTGATTTCCGGAAGGGGACCGATGAGATTACTCCCGGAAGAATTTCTTTTAGAACGGATGAAGTTTTTCTCCCTTTTATCATTTTCCTTACGCAGAGAAACTCCCCGTTATCCCTTTTTGCGATGACGAGTTTATCGACATCGACCTTCTGGGACCTTGCGAAACCCAACGCTGCTTTTGTGGGCTTTCCGTTTTCGTCAAATGCTATGCGTATTGGTGGCCCGAAGCTCTCCGTTGTTCGGTCCTTCTGTCTTCTCTCAAGTCCGCTTACCCTTGCCGAAAGCCTTCTCGGGGTGTAGAGGATTTCTATCTCCTCGAATTCAATACCCTTGTCGCGAAGCTCTCCGCTTAGGATATTGCCCAGATCCCCCCGGGCTTTTTCAAGGAAAAGAGCGGGTATTTCCTCCGTTCCGATTTCGAGTATCAGTTCTTTTTCCATGGGTTGTTTTTCAGGAGGGGGAATCCTAGGTTTTCTCTGGTCTGCAGATATGAAGTCGCGCACAGATTCGCAAGCGCCCTTACCCTCGCTATGTATGAGGCCCGCTCGGCTACCCCTATTGCCCCTCTCGCGTCAAGCAGGTTGAAGGTGTGCGAACTTTTAAGACAGTATTCGTAAGCGGGGAGGGGGAGCTGCTTTTCGATAAGAGATCTACATTCCTGTTCGTACATGTTAAACAGGTCGCTTAGCATCGCGGGGTCGGATTCCTCGAAGTTGTACTTTGAGAACTGGACTTCGCTCTGATGATGAATCTCCCCGTACGTTATCCCCTTTGTCCATTCAAGATCGTAAACGCTTTCAACTTCCTGCAGGTACATCGCTATTCTTTCGGTTCCGTACGTTATCTCGGCCGATATCGGATCAAGGTCTATGCCGCCCGCCTGCTGAAAATAGGTGAACTGCGTTATTTCCATGCCGTCAAGCCATACTTCCCACCCAAGTCCCCACGCTCCGAGCGTCGGGGATTCCCAGTCATCCTCGACGAACCTTATGTCGTGCTCAAGCGGGTTTATGCCGAATGACTTGAGGCTGTCCAAGAAAAGTTCCTGAATGTCGTCAGGGGAGGGCTTTATTATCACCTGGAACTGGTAGTAGTGCTGGAGCCTGTTGGGATTATCTCCGTATCTTCCATCCGTTGGTCTTCTCGAAGGTTCGACGTAAGCTACGTGCCAGGGTTCAGGACCAAGGCAGCGCAGGAATGTAGCCGGATGAAAAGTTCCGGCGCCTTTTTCTATGTCGTACGGCTGGACCACCAAACATCCCTTGGATGACCAGTAGTCTTGGAGAGCCAGAATAAGTTCCTGATAGGTCATGACCGGAAAATACTACCACTAAAATAGAAGAATCAAATACGCCGCTTTGTTCGTTGAGGCTTTAACCGCAAGTACGTTCAGTAATCTACAAGCATGATTGCTATGAGGTTGTTTATTGACCGTTTGTTTCCTGCCGGTTCGGTTCCTCAAACGGAGGCAGGTTGAGCCAGTAGCGCGTGTGGCGTCGCTGGCCTGTTCTGCGAAGCGCGCCCATGTCTACCAGATTGGAGAGATCTCGCGTCGCCGTTGAAGCCGTTGCCCCGGTTATCCTGTGATAGTTCTGTGCGCTGAGCCCACCCTCAAAGCCTTCTGGTTCGGCGTCGAAGAGTCGTAGCAAAATTTTCTCTTGGCGTAGGTTCAGCGAGCCGCGGAGCTGATTGAACAAGTGTGTCTGCTGGATTGACCGGGTCAGACGGCGTTCGCTCCAGATCTGAGCGTCTAATACGGTATTCGCAAACCACCTAAGCCAGTCGGTGATATCAAGCGATCTGGAACTCTCATCCAAAATGTCGTAGTAGGCTTTGCGTCGTCGGGCGATGGTGCGGGAAAGCGCAACTAGGCTCGGTTCGCCGAGTGACTGAGCGAGAGCTTTTTCCGCCAAGGCGCGGGCTATGCGCCCATTTCCATCCTCGAAGGGATGAATACGCACAAAGTACAAGTGTGCGGTTCCCGCCCAGGTCAAAGAAGATAGCCTATCCCCGATGGATGCGGTCTGGCCGTACCATGCTACGAAACGTTCCATCTCCTCTGTCATCCGCTCCGAAGGGGGTGCTTCATAGTGAACCTTTGGTTTGTAGTCGGGCCCGGAAACCACCTGCATAGGTTCGGGGTGGCGACGATAGCCGCCGACAACTTCTAGGTAAGTGCGGTCTCGCATGAGCATCCGGTGCCAGCGCCACAGCGTTTCGTGGTTCAGCGGGCGGTCATACTCATGGAAGAGCGCTACCATCATTTCAGCTACCCCTTCTTCTTCAGGTGAAGCAGTCTCCTTGCCGGTAGTTAACCCGAATCGTCGGCGGATAGAGGCTTGCACTGATTCCCGGTCGAGAATTTCACCTTCAATTGCGGATGTCTCAACGGCTTCGCCGCTTAACCACTTGACCCGCAGTTCGGACTGATCTTCATTGGTGAGCTGACGCCAGGCGCCGATTCTGCGCCCCGACTCGTGCAGGAATCGCTTCTCCAGAGGTATCAGAGCAGACCGGTCCCATGTAAAGTTTGGCCAGTCAGAATGTTGCCATACCCATTTCATGAGCGATAAGAATGCCCCCTATAGCCCACATTTTTACCTATTTCTGGGCTATAGGGCAAATGCTATGGTTTCAGCAAAAGGCGGATACACGCTAAAAAGGTTCGTACGCGCGTATGCTCTCGATGGCTCTTTGAGCGATAATTCCACGCTTCTTTTCCTTTCCCATCCTGCCTTCCACCTTGGGAAAAAGCCCGAAGTTTATGTTCATCGGCTGAAACCCGGTTTTTCCGGGAACCGAGATGTATTCAAGCAAAGAGCCTATGGACGTCTCCCTCGGGGCCGGGGCGGGCACAAGTCCGAGTGCTTTTCTCGAGGCGTTTATTCCGCAGACAATCCCGGTTGCCGCGGACTCGACGTACCCTTCGACTCCCGTGATCTGTCCGGCGAAGAAAACGCTCGGGCGGGATTTCAGGGAAAGGTCTTTCTCAAGCAGCCTCGGGGAATCTATGTATGTGTTTCTGTGCACGCTTCCATATCTTAGAAATTCCACCCTCTCAAGCCCCGGAACCTTTCTGAAAACAGCCCTTTGCTGAGGGTATTTGAGCTTTGTCTGAAAACCCACCATGTTGTACATGGTTTCCTCGGTGTTCTCCGTTCTCAGCTGCAGGACGGCAAAGGGAATTTTGCCGGTTCTCGGATCGACAAGGCCAACCGGTTTTAATGGGCCGAACCGAAGCGTCTCCCTTCCTCTCTCGCACATGACCTCAACCGGCATGCAGCTTTGAAAATAAATCGCCTTCTCAAACTCCTTGGTTTCCACTTTTTCTCCGTGAATGAGGTCATCCACAAGCTCGTAGTACTGGTCTTGGGAGAGCGGACAGTTGAGATAGTCTCCATCTCCCGAGTCTTCGCGGTCGTACCTTGATCCTCTGAAGGTTTTCGAGCGGTCGATTGTATCCGCGTCGATTATCGGCGAGATGGCGTCGTAGAAGTAAAGATATTCGGACTCGGTGAGCGAGGAAATCTCGGCGCAAAGCGCATCGGATGTAAGCGGGCCGGTGGCCACGATCACGATTCCGTCTTCTGGTATTTTGGTTACCTCTTCCCTTCTTAAGTCTATAAGTCCGTTGCCCTGGATTTTTTGCGTTATGTAATCAGAGAATATCTCCCTGTCGACCGCAAGTGCCTTCCCGGCCGGAACCCTTGACGCTTCGGCCGCTTCGATAACAAGCGAGCCAAGGCATCTCATCTCCTCTTTCAGTATTCCGGAGGCGTTCTCCATGGATGCCGATTTCAGGGAATTGCTGCACACAAGCTCCGCGAGTCCGGAGGTCTTGTGCGCGGCGGTTTTTCTGCGGGGCCTCATTTCGTAGAGAACCGCCCTTATTCCGAACTTTGTTATCTGGTTCGCGGCTTCGACTCCGGCGAGTCCCGCGCCGATTATGATTATTGGTGGCTGTTTTTCGTCCATGAAAAAATCCCGAGACAGTTAGCTTCTGTTCCGGATACCGGCTGTCCGGTCTGGAACAGTCTCCTGATTCTGAGAAATTATACTATCATTTCGAAGTGACGGGGAATCAAAAATGCGACTGTTCGGGGCCGTGGTTTCTGACCACGGAATCTGGATTGGTAGTGGGAAAACAAATCGTTTTCTTTGGGTATATTATATTCCCATTATCTGACTTAAGTGCGAAACTATGAGCTACGGAGCAGTTGTATTTGACCTTGACGGAACCCTGATTGACTCTCTTGAGGATCTCGCTGACGCCGTGAATCAGGCGCTTGCCATAAGCGGGTTTCCAGCGCGCGCGACCGGATGCTACAAGTACTTTATAGGAAAAGGTCCAAAGGTCATGGTGTCCAGAGCCCTTCCCGAGGACAAAAGAAACGATGATGCTGTCGTTGAAAAGTGCCTTGACGATTTCAACAGAATCTACAGCTGCTCTTTCAACGTGAAAACCACGCTTTATGACGGCATACCGGATCTTCTGAACGAGATTTCAGATAGAGGTCTGAAAAAGGCGATTCTTACCAACAAACCGCACGTGTTTACCGAAAAATACGTTGAGGAGCTGCTAGCGGACTGGAATTTCGAGGTGGTTATAGGTCAGAGGGATGAAATTCCGAGAAAGCCTGATCCTTCGGGAGCGCTGCGGATATCAAGGGAACTCGGAATTGAATCTTCACGGATGGTTTACCTTGGAGACTCGGGGGTGGACATGCTTACCGCCGTCGGGGCAGGTATGCTTCCGGTAGGAGTTCTCTGGGGCTTTCGAACAGGGGATGAGCTTCGTGAAAACGGAGCCGAACATCTTATAGAAACTCCGATGGAACTGCTCTCAATTATTGACTTGTAGCTTCCGGCGTATAATGGCCATGGATTTTGAACATGTAAAACTGGGAATTCTCGGAGGCGGTCAGCTCGGGAAAATGCTTTGCCTAGTTGCGAGCAACTGGAACCTTCGCACCTATGTGCTCGATCCTTCCGCTGATTGTCCGGCAGCGTCCGTATGCACCGGCTTTTCCCATGGAGATTTCAGGGATTACGAGGATGTCTACGAGTTTGGCAGGAATGTCGACATCCTGACAATAGAGATTGAGCACGTGAACCCGCAGGCGCTTTTCCGGCTGCGGGAGGAAGGAGTCGTCATAAGGCCTGAACCCCACGCGCTTGAACTCATACAGGACAAGGCGAAACAGAAGGAGTTCTACGTTTCAAAGGGGCTCCCCACAGCCGATTTTTTGGTCTTTCCGGGGAAAGAGGCTATAGTTGCGGCCGTCAGGTCCGGTGAGATAAAAATTCCTTTCGTCCAGAAACTTTCAAGGACGGGTTATGACGGAAGAGGAGTTTATGTCGTCAGAGAAAAGGAACAGCTCGACGATCTTTTAGAAGGAGAATCCGTCATTGAAGACCTCGTTGATGTGGAAAAGGAGATTTCCGTTATAGTCTCGCGTAATTCAACCGGAGAAACTAAATGTTTTCCTCCGGTTGAAATGCTGTTTAACAGCAATGCGAACATAGTTGAATTTCTGATAAGTCCCTGCGAGCTTGACGATGCAATGTCCGCTCAGGCATGTGAACTTGCCGAGCGCACGATAAGGTCTTTTGACATGTGCGGGATACTTGCAGTTGAGATGTTCGTTTCCAAAAAAGGCGGTATCCTCATAAACGAATCCGCTCCGAGACCGCATAACAGCGGGCATCACACGATTGACGCGGCCCGCACCTCGCAGTATGAGCAGTGCTTGAGATCGATTCTTGATCTTCCCCCGGGAGATACTGAAATAAAAACTCCTTCTGTTATGATTAACATTCTCGGGCAACCGGGTTTCGAGGGCGAGGTAAGGTACGAGGGACTTCGTGGATGCATGGGCGTTGAAGGAGCCAAATTCCACATATACGGTAAGACCCTTACCAAGCCTTACAGAAAGATGGGGCATGTCACAGTGCTTGACGATGATCTTTCAGGTGCGATTGAGAAAGCGAGATTCATAATGAACAATCTGAGGGCAATAGCATGAAGCCTGCTTTAGTAAGCGTTATTATGGGTTCTGACTCGGATCTTCCGGTTATGGCAGAAGCGGTTGAGGTTCTGGAACAATTCGGCGTAGAGCATGAAGTTACCATAGTCTCGGCGCACAGGACTCTGGAACGGCTTGTGGACTTTTCAAAAAAAGCTCATAAAAGAGGGATTAAAGTCATAATAGCCGGGGCGGGAGGTGCAGCGCATCTTCCAGGAATGGTGGCTTCCGTTTCTCCTCTTCCAGTCATAGGTGTTCCCATAAAATCCTCAAATTCGATTGACGGGTGGGATTCAGTGCTCTCCATCCTGCAGATGCCCTCTGGCGTTCCAGTCGCCACGGTTGCCCTAGGCGGGGCGAAAAACGCCGGCATTCTCGCGGTTGAGATTCTTTCGGTCGCAAACCCCGAACTTGCGCGCGCCGTGGCCGGATACAAAAAGAAGCTTTCTTCCGAAGTAAAGAAAAAGGCAGCACGACTTGAAAAGATGGGTGCCTCGGTTTATCTTGGGCGGACTGGCGAGAAGGTGGAATCTTCCTGAAACTTTATATCAGTTTGCTGCCATACTTGATTTCCTCAAACCATTGCAGCAATTCCCACTAGTTTTGTATTCTGCGGATTTTTTGAAGCTTCCAATATTGTATTTTCGTAATTTTTATCCTGTTTTCGAGGGCAAAATCTACGAAGGCAAAACCTATATCCTCTTTATTTTAAGGTTTTTTTCAACATGGCCGAAAAATCTCAACATCATCGACAGTTAGTGGGAATTTCTGAAACCATTATACAGCTTGATACTGATAAGGAACCTCAGCTTGAATGTGAGGGATCAGTCACTGTCTTTGCCCGAAATCAGCTTGAAAATGGAAAACCGAGCGGCTCTATCACCTCGGGAAGAATCTCCTTGTCGGAAAACATTTTTTCCTGCTGTTCCAGTTCCTGAAGAAAATTTCTAGGTGTGCGATAGAGAAAAGACCAGCAGGAAAACTCAGCAGTAACAACCTTATGTTTTGCTTTTCCGAGAAATTCTTTTGCCTCTACGGATTTTCCTGTAACCCAATTTGCAAGACTCATACACTGCAAGTAATTTGCTGAGTAGCTGGGTTTATTTGTTCCAAAGTCAAGCGCGGACTGGAACATATCCACTGGTGGCATTTTCAGAGGGGCTTCTCCCCAAGTTGCAATGGCCAGATTAAACAAAGAGCTTTGATCAAAAGGATCGTTTCTAATAATATTATTGCATATATCAATAGCCTCGCTAAACCTTTTTTGGCCTATCAAGTTTAAAACAAGACCATTCCTAATTTTCGAAATGAGAGTGGCTTCAGTTTGGGGGCTTCTATCTAATTTCGCTAGTATAAAACGAATCAACAACTCTGCCGAAGAAAGTAGCGACCTCGTAAAGCTTAACGGCTCTGTTAAAAGTACCAACTCATGTTCACTCATGTTCTTAATGGCAGGCCAAGAGTCAATCTTCTTGAGCGTGCTAGGCTCTTTATTGGCTAGAAGACGGACAATTTGGTTTAATTCAAAGCCACCTAATTCTGGTTGCTGTACTGCCATCAAGGCGTTTTCGATAGCTTGTTTGGTTTGGCCGAATTTATCTGATAGAATGACCTTGCGGAACAACAAATCTGGGTTATGGTTGTCTAAACCAAGTGCACGACTTAGAAGTTCTTCTGTCTCTTCAAACTGTCTTTGTCTGTATCTTAGATCTATAAGATTTTTTAGTACCTCAACATCTTCCCCATGATTTTCAAAAATTCTCTTAAGATGTTCTTCATTTCTTTTTTCAAGTGGTACTTTGCCAAGTTGTTCGAGCTCATCACTTAAAAACATCAAAGAGCCTCTTTTGTCTTTTGGATTTTCCTTCTGAATTGCGGTTACAAGTTGACGGTACTCGGCAGCAAGACGACTCTTGGGTCTGTCACGCGTGAAAATGTCCTGATTTAGCAAAGCAAGACTGGGATAATGATGAATTGTTGCGGCAAGCTCACTATATTGCAGTTCGGTCTCGAAATCTGACAAAGTCTCTTCCAAAACACTGTTTTCGTCATCTAGGTCAGGGACATTTGAAGTTACAAAATGCAGAATTATAGATTCTTTGCCAGGGAATTTCTCTTTTCTTATATCATTTTCTTTTCTTATCCGATTGACGGCGCGAGTTAACCCAATAAGATTTTGGCGATTCGGAAAAAACAGACATACTACAGCATTAGGAAGCTGCCGGGTACAAATGCCTCCTTCATCAGTGTGTCCTGTTCTTGAGTCAATCAACACATAGTCAGGTTTCAGGTAACTTTTCCACTGGGCTTTGAGGTCCTCAAGCAACAGGTAACCGTCTCTTTTGTCGTAAAGTTCCCTCCAGTTAATGGAGTTCATGAGATCAGCGTACTTTTCATCTCTTCTCCCAGCAGGCATAAGCCACAGTTCACCCCCGGAAGAATCATCAGTGGAACTCCTGAAGCAGTACTCATCAATTTCGGGGGCTATTCCAGTCTTTATGTAATCACATACGAAGTCAACAACACCCAGATTTTTGTTTGCCGAATTGGGAAGAGCAAAGGTATCCAGCCCTGGTGCTTCCAGATCAAAATCCACCACCAGAACTTTTTTTCCCTCGGCGATCAAGGTGAATGCGGTGTTCATCATCGCCATGGACCTTCCCACTCCGCCTTTGAATGAATAAAACGTTACTGTGTACATATGTTAAGTTCTGCTTGAGGGTCTCAGTGCCAGAGACTGAATGCATCCCGCCGATTCTTTGCTTCTTCCATGTCGGGAATGTTTCTGAAAATGGGTTCCACGTCCTCAGCAGAATCGCTCCGCCTTTTTCGCAGAATCTCAAGATTCCCTGGTTGGCTTAACAGGTAGAGGAAATTGTCCATGGCTTCATTCTGAATCAGATAACCCCGTTCCCACCTGCTTAGAGATGCTTCGCCAATTCCCGTTTCATGGGAAAATTCTTTCTGAGACATATTCATAGACTCTCGAATACGAAGTATCTCTTTGGGTGTCAGCACCCCTAGGTAATTACATACGGCTTCATGTCTCAAATCATCCGCCTTGCTGTCTGTATATTCAATGGAGCACTCATTACACCTGTAGACATCTACAATTGCGCTCAGAAAAACGCTTGGTTCAGCATTTCCGTACTCAAACCTGTCTTCTTCTTTTCTTATGTGCACATCAGAAGACCCGCACATGTGGCAGATAATATTCTCTTCTGAAGAAAACGGATTAGTCTCGTTATTCCTGTTCATTTTGATACTCCTCTTTTAACTGCGATTATTTCTCTCCCGGTCACTGTAATGAAAGCTTCGTCCAAACAACCATTTTTGGCCCTTTCCGAATTGCAATTTGATGTATATATCCTGTCCTGTTTCCTGTTTAAACAACATCACATACCCTTTTTCTCCCGGGGGTTTTTCAAGGGTGATAATTTCAATAGGTTGCTGTTTATTGTGCAACAGTTTCTCGATAAAATACCAGCACCCTTTATGTGTGAACGGCATCCCAACAGCGGGGTCGGGATTGATAACTCTGGTTGGTTCCCAACGCACGGGTTGTTCTTTTGAAAACGTAGCATCTGTTCTTCCTGATCCAATCAGTTCCAACATTTTTTCCCTGACTGCATCCAGATTTTCCTTTTCCGACATGATTATATGGTCTGATCATATGACTATTTAACTTTATCGAAAAAGAACTCTATGTCAATAAATTAATCATATGATAAGCTTATTCAAGTTTTTTTGGATTCTACTGCTTTTTCATCGGTCCGTACGAACTGATCTGTCTTTCCGATATTTACTGTATAGTTTTCTTGTCCGGTTCGTAACCCCGTACGGGGATTGGCGAAGCATGATGAAAGATCATAAGCCACCTGTCGTCTTGCTTCTCGAATATGTTGGTTGACTGAGAGAGATTGAACATTACCGGATCCCTTTTTATGTATACCATCTCCTGCAGGCAGGTAACCCAGGCGATGTTGTCGTTTATATCCACGGTCACGTTTGAAATGCTGATGTCAACCTGATCCTCAGGGTCAAAAACGCTTTCCCAGCTCTGCCTTATGGCTTCCCAGTTGCGAAGAGCTGTCCATCCCGGATGGACGCAGCCGGACCTTGAGTCCTTTACCCAGACCTCTCCCATTAGCTCCAGATTCCTGGTCCCAAGGGCCTCGTAAAAAAGGCTGTTGATCCTAAGTATTTCTTCGTTGTCTTCTTTCATGGCCATCGGCTTATCCTAGGTAATTTTACCGGAAAAGGTCTAAAATTCTGCCGAACTGCGAGAATATGTCTTCGCGCATCCTGATAATGTCGTTATACAGGGCTGCCGCCATGATGAAGATTAGAAAGGAAAATCCGATTCGCTGGGTTATCTCGAGGGTCTTTATGCTAAGCGGCTTTCTCTTTATTTTCTCAATAGCCAGATAAAGCAGGTGTCCTCCGTCGAGCATCGGTATGGGGAGGAGGTTTATAAGTGCGAGATTTATGCTTATAAGCGAGGTGAACTGGAGGAGATTTGATATGCCGCTTTGAGCGACATCACCTGATACCTTGGCGATGAGAAGCGGCCCTGCGACCGTCTTTCCGGCTGTTGCGAGCGCTATTTTTCCTGTTACGAGCTTGAACAGGAAACCGAAGAAAAGAATGGTGATCTCAACCGTCATGCGCGCCGCTTCTGCTATTCCCCTGCTAATCGATTCAAAGAAACCGTATTTCTTAAGCACTCTGTCTGTGCTTGGAGTGATGCCGATTATGTAGCGTCCGAGGTCTTCTTGCATTTGTGCCGCCAAGCGGAAATGCATCTTTTCTTCCCCACGCTCAATCGTGAAATCAAGTTCCTTGCCATTGCTTTCAGCTATTATGTCCGACATATGGTTCCAGTCCGTAACCTCTACGCCGTCTATCGCCTTGATCCTGTCTCCCGGACGTATCCCCGCTCTCCAGGCGGGGCGGTCTTCGGCTACTTCCGCTATGGTTGCGTCTATTGGCCTTGCGAATCCAGTCTCCACTCTGCCCTCGGGACCGGCTTCGGCGAAAAGGGTGAGAGTCTTGGTTTCGTTTCCGGTTTTTACCCTGAATTCAAGCAGCGAATCAGGATTTGAGTGAACAGCAATGTTCACGTCTTTCCAGTTTTTGACTTCTTTTCCGTTTATGCTGAGTATCCTGTCACCCGCGGCGAATCCCGAGAGATGGGCGGGAGAATCTTTCGTTACGTAAGTTATGTCAGGAATATCTTCCAGATAACCTGAGACACTTATGCCGAACATGAACACAAGGGGCATGAAGAAAAAGGGAATTATGAAATTCATAGCGGGCCCCGCTATGACCACCAGGAATCTGTCTGTAAGAGACTTGCCGGAAAATCCCCTTTGGTAGTCCTTTTCATAGTAAGCCTCTATGTCGTAAAAGGCCAGGCTGCTGACGCTGAAAGAGTGGACTTTCCCATCTCTTTCGACTTCAACTTCTTTTTCCTGGTGCGGCTCTGATTTTAGCGCGTAGAGAAGCCCTTCCCAGTTTTCATACTCCTTGAGATTGAATCCTTTTATCCCGACAATTCTGTCCCCTGAGGCAAGTGGCGATCCGGTGTCCGAAACGCTTTCGACAATTACGTTATCTTCCTTGCCCTCACCGTACATCTTCACGTATCCACCGAGGGGAAGGGCCGAAATTAGGTACTCCGTTTCGCCTCTTACAAAAGAAACGAGTTTCGGGCCGAAACCCAGAGAAAACTTCTCAACTCTGATATTGCTTCTTTTTGCGAGCAGAAAATGTCCCAACTCGTGAAAAAAGACCAGAATTCCTATTACGAAGATAAAAGCCAGGATAGTAGTCATCACTAAGAAAGAAGGTTCTCCATTACAGAACTGGCGGTGTTCCTCGACCACCTGTCCGCCTCTAATATATTGTCAAGACACCCCGAGTCAAGTTTGTCGTGACGCTCGAGAGTTTCCCTGACTATCGGAATTATATCGGTGAATCTGATCCTCTCATCAAGAAACGCGGTTACTGCCACTTCGTTCGCGGCGTTTAGCACAGTTGGATAAGTGCCGCCCATTCTGAGACATTCAATTGCCATCGCGGGGGCCTCGAATTTATCTGTGTCGAGTTTCTCGAACATGATACCCGAAAGGTCTTCCGGCGAGGCCTTGGGGTGTCCGAGGTCGAGTCTCTCGGGGTAGGAGAGTGCTTGGGCTATCGGTATTTTCATGTCAGAAGCGGAAAGATGGGTTATGAACGAGCCGTCAACATATTCAAGGATTGAATGCACGATGCTCTGGGGATGTACCCAGATTGATATTTTTTCGGCAGGCATGTCAAAAAACCACCTTGCCTCTATTATTTCAAATCCCTTGTTCATCAGCGTCGCCGAATCTATGGTTATTTTCTCTCCCATCTTCCATGTGGGATGGCAGAGTGCGTCGGCGACAGTAACCTTCTCCATGTCTTTTTTCGGGGTTTTTCGAAACGGTCCGCCCGATGCCGTTATAATGATTCGTTTGAGAAATTCGCGGTCCTTTTCAAGAAGCGTCTGGAAAACGGCGCTATGCTCGCTGTCCACGGGAAGCAGGATAACGTCCTGGTTTTTTGCCTCGGAAATAAGGAGTCCTCCGGCAACCACAAGAGATTCTTTGTTTGCTATCGCAATGTTTCTTCCGGCCTGTATTGCGGACAGCGTAGGCAGAAGCCCCGGGAAACCCACCATGGATGATATAACCAGATCGCACTCACCTTCCGTAGCAACTGCGATATTCCCCTTGTCTCCGTAATGTATCTGTGTTTTCGGGCCGGCAATTCCCCTGAGTCGTTCTGAGTCCTCTTTTCGGGTAACCGATACGATCTTCGGAGCGAATTCCGCTATCTGTTCCGCAAGAAGATCAATGTTTTTCCCCGCACATAGACCTGTCACCTCGAATCTCTCGGGGAATCTTCGTACTATCTCAAGCGTCTGCGACCCGATCGAGCCGGTTGATCCGAGTATGGAGATTTTCTTCAATCTAGCGCCCTTTCTCCCGTATCTGCTCTCCAGTCAGTCCGAATCTTCTTTCCCTGTTGCGGTAATTGGCTATGGCTTTTAGCAGATGCCTTTTTCTGAAATTCGGCCACAGTGTCTTTGTGACGTATATTTCGGCATAGGCCAGTTGCCACAGCAGAAAGTTCGAAAGTCTCATTTCTCCCCCGGTTCTTATGAGCAGGTCCGGTTCCGGCAGGCCGGAGGTATAGAGATATTTCTGAAAATCCTCCTCGGAAACCGGCTTTTTCTTTCCCTCCGCAATTATGCTGTTGACGGCGTTGATTATCTCCTCCCTGCCCCCGTAGCTAAGAGCCAGGGTTATCGTCAGGGAGTTGCATTGTTCGGTCATTTTCATCACGCGCCCCAAGAGTTCACGTATGTCCTGGGGGAGGTTCGAGAGATCCCCGATCGCGTTTAGTCTGGTGTTCTGCGCAAGCAGCTTCTCCCCTTCATCTGAGAGGTATTGCCTTAAAAGATCCATAAGTGCGAGAACTTCTTTCCCCGGTCTCTTCCAGTTCTGGGCGGAGAACGCGTAAAGAGTTACATATTCTATCCCGATCTCCCGCGCGGCACGGACCACAGATCTTGCCGATTTTATTCCTTCCCTGTGACCGATCAGCCTGTCAAGATTCTTTCGTCGCGCCCATCTTCCGTTGCCGTCCATTATTATGACAACGTGCCTGGGGATAGGACCCGGTGAGGGGATGTTGTGGTTTTTCTGCATTGTGAGGCACTGTTTGAGAGCTTTGCTGACAACCGTCGTTTCAGTTCGCTGCCCGATAAATGTAAGAAATGGGATATGCGATCAGAACGACCGTAGCAATTACCACCATTGCCACGATCAGGGCAACCGGGTAGATGAGAAGTGCCCCTAGGTAAAAAAGGGCTCTTTTCAGCGGAACCCACTCCCGGGATGCTTCGGGAAGGTCGGAAACGCAGCTTTTGACAAATCCTGATATTATTCCAGTAAAAAGTGTGGACATATAAGTGAACCGATCTAACGTAAACCTATCTTATTTCCCCTTTTTCATCAAGGGGAAAAACCCTACTTTACTTGCTTAGTCCCAAAAAGATTCCTTTCAGGTAAACTACAGGAAACGTAGGTCGCAATGACAAAGTTCCGCTTTTTTTTCATAGTATACGCGTTAATTCCGGCTTCTGTTTTTTCAACCCCACTTCTCGCAAAAGAAGATACATACAGAGGCCTTTCCGACTTCGCAAAGGCTCTGAACCTGATAGAGAAAAACTATGTGGAAGAGGTTTCATCCGAGCAACTGACTCGAAGCGCCATAAAAGGCATGTTCGATTCCCTTGATCCGTACTCGGTTTACCTTTCATCTGAGAACCTGAGAAACCTTGAGATAGGAACTATGGGGGAGTTTGAGGGCATAGGAGTCGAGATTACGGTGCGCGATGGGTTTTTGACCGTTATATCTCCGATTGAAGGAAGTCCTGCGCAGGAAGCCGGCGTGAAATCGGGAGACGTGATCATCTCTATAGACGGGGAAAGTGCCGAGAAGACCAACATAGTTGACGCTCTGGACCGCATACGGGGTAGAGAAGGAACTACAGTTGATATCGTTGTCAGAAGAGACGGAACCGATGAAACCCGTAAGTTCACCATCACAAGACGGATAGTGAGACTTAGAAGCGTCGAGTCCAAGTTGATTGAAAAAAATATAGGTTATATAAAGCTCTCACAGTTTCACAGGGATTCTGCGGATGAGTTCCTCAGTTCTTACAGGGGGCTTGAAGAGGAAAACGGTGCAAAGCTCGGAGGACTTGTACTTGACCTCAGAAACAACCCTGGAGGATTGCTTGAACAGGCGCTTGCGCTTAGTGACATGTTCATGGACAAAGGGCTTATCCTAAACGTGAAGGGAAGGTCCGAACTGACTTCGAAGGAGTATTTCGCTAGGGAGGGGATGGAGATACCGACCAATCACGTTGCCGTAATCGTAAACCGGGGGAGTGCCAGCGCTTCCGAAGTTCTTGCCGGAGCACTTAAAGACAGCGGCAGGGCGAAGATAGTCGGTACAAGAACATTCGGTAAGGGCTCAGTTCAGTCCGTAATAGAACTTTCGGGGGAAACGGGAGTGAAGATAACCACGGCGAGACTTTTTACCCCCAAGGGGACCCTGATAGATGACAAGGGCATAGAACCTGATATTTTTGTTGAAGGTGGCGGCAAGGATGCTTCCTTGGACCCGCAGCTTGCAAGGGCGTTGAAAACTGTAAAACGCATGTGAGGAGACAAGAGATTTGAGTCAGAAGAAGCGAACAAGAAAAAGACAGTCTACGGCAAAAACCGGCGATAAAAAACGCACGACGAGACTTACCCACGCGGTTCTGGTCCTAATTTTCTTTTTTGTCTTTTCGATTTTCGGTCTCAAGCATATCGAAAGATTTTTTGACGGATGGTCACCCCGGGAGGCTACGCCTACTGCGGCGGACAAGATTGCGGAGGAAAAGCCCCGGCGTCCAGCAGTTGTCCTCATAATAGATGATCTGGGCCAGGACAGAGAATCTGTTGACAGGCTCCTCAGGATCAAGCAGCCGCTTAACTTAGCCGTGCTTCCGCATCTTCCCCATTCCCTGTACGCTGCGCGTTCTGCTTACCGCGGGGGAAAGGACGTGATTCTCCACCTCCCCATGGAACCCAAGTATTCCTCCGGTTATACGTCCGATGACGCTGGAGAAGGAGTTTTGCTGCTTGGGTTCTCGATGGATCAGATGAGGGAAGAGCTCAGAAGAAACATCATGGCCGTCCCCAACATAGTCGGAGTTAACAATCATATGGGCTCTAAGTTCATGGAGAATGAAGAGCCGGTAAGAATGGTAATGCGGGAACTGAAGGATAGGGATCTTTATTTTGTTGACAGCCTTACGACTCCAAACTCTCGTGGATACAGCGTAGCGAGGCGGTTTGGAGTAAAGACGCTTAAAAGGGATGTTTTTATTGACCAGAGCGAGCAGGGCAAGGAGTATACTATGGAACAGCTTGACCACTTGGTAAGGATCGCTGAGAAAAACGGTATAGCGGTGGGTATAGGCCATCCTTATCCGCAGACGATAGACGCTCTCACGGAGTATCTGCCCAAGATTGAGAAGAAGGTTGAATTTATAAAAATATCGGCGGCCACTTTGAACTGAAATGGTTGCGGGGAAATTACCTGAAAGAGGATTATCATGGGACTTGTAGATGAAATCAGAAACAGGCGGGATTCTTGGAGCCGGAGATTAGAAGAGCAGAGAGTTTTCCAGGAGCCTTACGACCATGAATTCGAGAAACGAAACGTTGACAGAATTGAAGAAGAAATAAGAAAGAACCGGGAGATGGTCGGAAAATTCCCGCTTCTGGACAAACAATCAAAATAGTCGGCGGGAGAGGCTGGCCGGCAGGTGATTTGACAATCTTTTTTTTATTCTTTAGAGTTCTTACTCCCGTCAGGATGGAGGTCTTGATTTTTTGCCAGGAATAACAGTAGGTAGCAGCGAAAGTATTGACAGCGCCTTAAAAAGGTTTAAGAAACAGGTTGAGAAGGGTGGGGTTCTTTCTGAAGTAAGGAAGAGAGAATACTACGAAAAACCGAGCGAAAAGAAAAAAAAGAAGCTGTTCGCCGCCAAAAAGCGCAGTTCAAGCAGAAAGAGAAGGTAAGTCTTTCTGGCTTGGCGGTTTTCGCCAGAACTTATTTCTGGAGCCCCCCGATTAAATCGCTTTGAATGAGAGATTCCTCTTCCAAATCAGCGATAGCGGATATAAAGGCAAGACTTAGCATAGTGGACGTTATACAGGGCTTCGTCTCCCTTAAGAAATCCGGGAAAAACCATATCGGGCTTTGCCCGTTCCACGATGACAACAACCCTTCCATGCACGTAAATGATGAGAAGGGTTTTTTCCACTGCTTCAGTTGCGGAGCCGGAGGGGACATGTTCGGCTTCCTCATGAGGTACAGCAACGTAAGTTTTCCCGAAGCCTTAAAAGAGCTTGCGCGAAAGGCAGGAGTAAGGCTTCCGTCTAGGAGTCCACGCACAAAGAGCGCGAGAAAAAAAGAGGCGGCCGCGGGGAGATTCTTTGAGGTAAATGGCCTTGTCTGTTCGTTTTTCAGCCAGAACCTCATAGCCTCGAGAAAAAACTCTGCCCAAGCCAGGCGGTACCTTGAATCAAGGGGAATTAGTCCAGAGATAATCAAGGAATTCAACCTCGGCTTTGCCCACGACAGCTGGGATTCCCTGGTGAAATTCGCTTCCAGAAACAATATTCGCATCGGGGAACTTGAAGAACTTGGCCTTGTCATTGCGAAGGAGGGTGGAAGCGGGCACTACGACCGGTTTCGAAACAGAATTATTTTTCCCATAAGCGAGATAACAGGGCGAATTTGCGGTTTTGGCGGCAGAACTCTGAGCGAAGGCGAATCTAAACAGCCGAAATATATGAATTCCCCTGAATCTCCTGTTTTCGACAAAAAGAGTGTTCTTTACGGACTTTACCACTCCAGATACGAGATCGGAAGAGAACGAAAAGCCGTTCTGGTTGAGGGCTACATGGACTTCATAAAGCTCTACGCAAATGGAATACGCAACGTAGTCGCCACCTTGGGAACGGCCTTTACGAATGAGCACGCCAGGATTCTGCGACGTTTCTGTGAAGAGGTGGTGATTGTCTACGACGGCGATGCCGCTGGGATACGTTCCGCCGTCCGGGCCGGAGAGATTCTTCTTGAGCAGGGGATTTCTTCAAGTATTTGCCGTATTCCCGATGGCCTCGATCCCGATGATTATCTGGAGGAGCACGGACCTGATAGTTTCACCGAACTGATCGCGGCCCCCGTTGATGTCTCAGATTTTATTATTGACGACACTTTCGCAAGGTACAGGGAAAAGAAAATGTCTTCCGGAGAGTCGATAAAATTTCTTGTGGACTTGGTTTCAAAAATAAAAGACCCGGTCCGGAGGGCTGAAGCCGTTTCCAAGGCAACAGGGATCTTCGGGATAAGGGAGTCTGAGTTTCTCTCGCTGGTAAAGACCTCGAATCCAGAGAGAAACCGCGGGTCGCTTGCGCCGACGACCTTGATTCCGAAAAAAAACATTCATGAGAGAGAAATTGTGAGGATACTACTTAAATTTCCCCACCTGATGAGTGCCGAAAAGGTTGAAAATATCAGTAGGAATTTTGAAAATGGCGAATTAAAGGTTATTCTCAAACGTGTGGGTGAAGGGGAGTTTACTGAAGTTTCCTCCCTGATGAGTTCTTTTGAGAAAATCGAGATGCAGCAACTGCTGAGCGAGTTAGTTTTTTCTTCGGATGATTTGATAGACGAAATGACTTCGGAGAAAATATTAAATGACTGCGTGAAGGAGCTTGAACTTAGAAATATAGCTTTTAAGCGTAATGAAGTAATAGAGAGAATCCGTAAGCAGCGTGATTCTTCGGATAAAACTCTTGAAAGAAAACTTGTTGAGCAATACAGGGATCTGGTGAGTATGGAAAAGACCATAAGAGGAACTGCAAGTTGAATCCGACCGACAAGACTAACGGGTTGGGAAACGAAATCGACGGACAGGACGAAGGCGAATTCTCCGAGTCCGTACAGGGTTTCCAAGGTACCCCGTCTGATTCTCGAGCGGAAGACAAGCTCAAACACGTAAAGAGTCACGATTCCGATCAAGACCCTATAAGATCGTATATTCTCGCTATTGCGCAGCACTCCCTTCTTTCCAAGGAGGAAGAGGTTGAGATAGCAAGACAAATTGAAAAAGGTAAAAAAATAATCGCAAGAATGATAATAGAGAACCCCTTCATGATGAAAAAGGTTCTTAAACTCGAAGAAGAGATAAAGGAGGGGGTGCTCGGTGCGGGCGAGAATTCCTATCAAGACGAACAGATAGAATCCTCCGCTGACGGCCAAACATATAGAAATTCCGCGAAGAACTTTCTTCCAATCAAAGAACTTTTTGCTGAGACCGAAGAACTGAGAAGAAAACTCGACACACCAAAGCTTTCGGATAGCGAAAGAGCGAAGATTTCTAAACAAATCAGAAAGAACAACGAGCGGACCGTAGAACTTCTTGACGAAATCGATTTTTCCTCTACGCAGGCCAGTAGGATATACAATCTGGCCGTCGAATATGTGGACAGGGTCGAGGGCGGAAATTGTGACTGTATGGTGAATGGCTCAGACGATGCGATTGGCAATGGTTCAATATCTGAATATTCCGAGGAAGAAATCGCTTCTCTTAAAAAGGTGCTTAGAAGGTTTGAAAAAGCAAAGAAGGCTACAAAGAAAGCTAGAAAAACACTTATCGAGTGCAACCTTAGACTGGTAGTCAGTATAGCGAGAAAATACGTTAACAGAGGACTGCCGTTTCTCGATCTGGTTCAAGAAGGCAATATGGGGTTGATGAAAGCGGTTGAGAAGTTTGAACATGGGATGGGATACAAATTTTCAACCTGTGCAACTTGGTGGATAAAACAGGCAATTACTCGCGCAATAGCAGATCAGGGAAGTCTTATAAGAATTCCTGTTCACATGACCGAAAATATAAACAGGCTAAACAAAGTTTCGAGATCCCTGATGCAGGGATTAGGAAGGGAACCCAGACCGGAAGAGATAGCCGAGGCAATGGACCTACCTCTTGATAAGGTCTTGAAGATCATGAAGGTGTCGCGCGACCCGATTTCTCTGGAGTCACCGATTGGCGAGGATGACTGCAGGCTTATGGATATTATCTCGGACCCGTCTTCCAGTTCCCCGCTTGAAATGCTCGAAACCAAAGAGTTGAACCGGATCATGCGCAATGCACTCTGCACCAACCTCAGCAACGGGGAGGAAGGAGTAGTTAAAATGCGTTTTGGCATAGACGAAGACAAGGAATATACCCTTGAAGAAATAGGGAAAAAACTGAATGTTACCCGCGAGAGGATAAGACAAATCGAAGTAAAGGCTATTAAGAAGCTTAAAAGGTTCGGAAGAGCTCTTCCCGTACGGGGTTTTAACACTGACTGATATTCTAGTTTGACATTATTTTTCTTAGTGGTAGGTTACTCGTTCTAGGGTGGCTATGCTGAAGGGGAAGCACCCGGTCCCATCCCGAACCCGGAAGTTAAGTCCTTATAGGCCGATGATACTGCTCCTTTCAGGAGTGGGAAAGTAGGTGGCTGCCCTTTTTTTCTTTCCTTGCTTTATCTAGTTTCCAGTGCCTGAGATGTCAAAGATCAATGTTGCCGTGCTTGTTTCCGGAAGCGGAACAAATCTTCAGGCGATGATAGATTCCGGCATAGAATCCGCAAACATATCCGTGGTTGTCTGTGATACTCCAGGAGTCATGGCAATTGACAGGGCTAAGAATCACGATATCCCGGTAGAACTCGTAAACAGCAAGGATTTTGACTCAAGGGAAGAATTCGAAAGACAGATAGTCGCAAAAATCGACAGATATGACATAGGCCTTGTCGTACTTGCCGGATTCATGAGGATACTTACTCCTTATTTCATAGGCCGTTTCGCAAACCGCATCATCAATATTCACCCTTCTTTGCTTCCTTCTTTTCCGGGAACAAATTCAGTAAGACAGGCACTTGACTACGGAGTGAGACAGACGGGGTGTACTGTTCACTTCGTGGGAGAGGAAGTTGACTCTGGTCCCATTATTCTTCAGGCAGTTGTTCCGGTCACGGAGGAAGATACGGAAGAGACTCTTCTTGAAAAAGTCCATGCGGAGGAACACAGGATACTGCCTGAAGCCGTGAGGCTTTTCTGCGAGGGAAAACTGACTCTCAGTGGAAAAAGAGTCCTGATTTCCTCCTGAGGTCTGAGAAATTCCTAAACGGTTCTTCCAATGGCTTCGGCAACTGGGGCAGCTTTTTCCATCAGGTTTTTGAATGTTTTCGGTTTAAGCGACTGAGCTCCGTCACTAACGGCGATCTCCGGGTTGTTATGAACCTCGACTATTACTCCATCAGCTCCGGCGGCTATTGAAGCTAGAGTTACCGGGATTACATACTGCCAATAGCCGGTTCCGTGGCTGGGGTCGGCGAAAACGGGCAGATGGGTCTTTTCTTTGAGTACCGGAATAGCGTTTAGGTCGAAAGTATTTCTGGTCGCAGTCTCAAAGGTCCTTATCCCCCGTTCACAGAGCATTACATTACTGTTTCCCTCCGACAGTATATATTCTGCGCACATGAGAAATTCGTTTATCGTGGTTGACATTCCCCGTTTTAGCAAGACGGCCTTTTTTGACTTGCCGACATGTCTTAAAAGCGAGTAGTTCTGGGAATTTCTGGCTCCGATCTGAAGCACATCCGCATATTCCTCGACCAGTTCAAGATCGTCCGGGCTCATTATTTCGGTCACTATGGGCAGCCCGGTCATTTCTTTTGCCTTGACGAGAAGTTCCAGTCCCTCTTTTCCAAGACCTTGGAAAGAATAGGGTGAAGTTCTGGGCTTAAACGCACCGCCTCTGAGCATTGACGCCCCTGAATCTTTTATGGAGGCTGCAATTGTCATTATCTGTTCTTCGTTCTCAATCGAGCACGGTCCTGCGATTATGGGGATCTTGCTGTCCCCTACTGTAACGCCATCCACATTGAAAATGGAGGTTTCATCGTTTACTTCCCTGCTTGTTAGTTTGTAGGGCTGAAGCACGGGAACAACCTTCTCGACCCCTTGGAGCTGTTTGAGGATGTCGAGATCATGCGGCTTTCCTCTTTCGTCTCCGACCACTCCGATGACAGTCCTGAGAATTCCTTCAATCGGGTGCGGCGAGTAGCCAAGTTCCTTTATAATGGATTTGACCTTGTCTATCTCTTCATTGGTCGCCTTTGGCTTCATTACTACTATCATTTAAAAAACCTCCATTTTTTGTGCGGAACGGACAAACTTAATACATAGAACATTCTTAATGTCAATTATAATGTCATTATAATTGACATGTTGAGCTTGTTTGCTAGGGCAGATTGAGAAAAACGGTACTGAATATCTCCTGCGAGGCTTCCCTGAAATGCTTTTCGAATTTCGTTTGTGTTTCTTCTCTTTGAGCTTTAACAAAACCGGGTGAGGGGTACGCGGGGCGGAACAGGCCACTTCTTCTGAATTCGGACACTATCTGCTCAATGTAGCTCAACTGATCGGTTTTTATTATAGTCTTTCCACTTCTCACAAGCACTCTTGCTAAGCAGCTTATAAATTCCCGGTTGAACATTCTGTGTTTTGAATGTCTCTTCTTCGGCCAGGGGTCGGGGAAGTTCACCAGAGCAAGGTCAAACATTCCTTCCCTGAAGACCTGTCTGAGTGCAATTTCAGCCTCAATGTGGAGGAATTTTAAGTTTTTCAGGGAGAGATCTTTCGCAGTACGCACCGCTTTTCGGAATCTTCCTCTCTTGATCTCAAGGCCAAGATAGTTTCTGCTTGCGTCGCACTGCGCTGCGCTTATGAGAAATTCTCCTTCTCCAAAGCCGATTTCAAGTACCAGGGGTTTTTCGTCGCAGAAGATGTCTTCTTTACCGATGGGAAGCGAAAACAAGGAAATATCCACCGCAGGGTCGGTTAACTTCATTATTCCGTGTCAGGATCTAAAAGCGGAAATTATGGTCTGCTCCCCGATCTTTATTCCGTAATCTCCTACATGTTCTTTCATCTTGCCTATGCACTCGGGAAGCGACATTTCTATCTTGCCTTTTCTGGCTTTCTTGTCGATCTTCATGACGTCGATTATCTTCCCGACGTTTACCCCGCGTGGAGGCTCAATGGGAAGTCCCGCTCTCTCCAGAAGAAGGGTGAGCCTGTCCTGATCTTTCTCGCTCCACCCTGTTTCACCTAGGGCGATTTTTCCTTCAATTATCATTCCCGCGGAAATTGCTTCTCCGTGGGAGATTGTATAGTCGGAGAGCTGCTCGATTGCATGGCCGACCGTATGTCCGAAATTAAGGATTTTCCGCAGATTCCGCTCCTTTTCGTCCTTCTCGACCACCTCCGCCTTGATCCTGCAGCTTGTCTCTATCACCTCAAGCAGCGTAACGTCGTCGAATTCGTAGATTTTCTCGATGTTCTCTTCTAGGTACTGGAAGAAATCCTCACTCTTTATCACACCGTATTTGATTATCTCGGCGAGTCCCTCCGCGATTTGATTCGGTTCGAGGGTTTTAAGCGTGTCTGTGTCAACATACACTCGCCACGGCTGATAGAAGGCGCCAATGAGGTTTTTTCCGTGAGGGGTGTCTACAGCAGTTTTTCCTCCCACCGAACTGTCAACGCAGGCAACTAGGCTTGTGGGCACCTGAATGCAGGGGACCCCCCTCATGTAAGTAGCGGCCACGAATCCTGCTATGTCTCCAACGACCCCGCCGCCGAGTGCTATGACCGAAGAATCCCTGCCGAATCCCGATTCAAGCATCCTGTCTTCTATGAAGGACTTGATTTCTCTGGTTTTGCTTTGTTCTCCCGCAGGGAAGACAACCATACTGACTTCAGGGAGTGCTTTCTCAAGATCGCTCAGAAGTTTCGCTCCATAGATATCCGCGACGTTTGAATCGGTTACCAGAGCGTAGGAGTGAGCTATGGAGGCCTCGGCCAGATCGCCGGCAACTTGGCTCACAAGACCTTGGCCGATCAGGATTTCATAGGAATTATCTTCGTTTGAGCTGACTTTAACTGCTATCTTCTTCAATCTTTACCCCGGCATTTTAAGTAGGGACCAGACCGGGTGGGGGAAAAGAGTATCGGCTCCCTTGAGTCCGGTAAGTTCCATAAGGAAAAGGTATCCTACAACGCTTCCTCCCAGTTTTTCCACCAAATGTCCGGCACTGTGCGCTGTTCCTCCCGTGGCCAGAAGATCGTCGACGATTACTGCCCTGCTTTTGCCGTTTATCGCGTCTTTGTGAATTTCCAGAATGTCTTTCCCATACTCAAGATCATATGAAACGCTTGCAGTGTCGCTTGGCAGCTTGCCGGGTTTCCTCATCAGGATCAGCTCTTTTTCAAGCTTGTAGGATAAGGCGGCGGCGAATATGAAACCTCGGCTCTCGGGTGCGACAAATGAGGTTATTTCCTTGTCGGTGAGAATTTCCGCCATCATGTCAACAGATTTTCGAAAAGCTCCAGGGTTTTTAACAAGCGTGGTTATATCGTAGAAGAGTATTCCCTTGCTCGGGAAATCGGGAACGCGCCTTATTTGGTTTTCGATCTCTTCCAGTGCTATTTCCTTTTCTGTTTGCTTGCTCGGGGAGGTTTTCATCAGGCTTTTTTCCTGAGGGAGGATAGCTCAAAAGCTGTTCTCACTGCTTCTTCCGGGGTTTCACATTTGATAATTTCCTCAGAGACATCCCAGGTGTCAAGCCCAATGACGGGAATTCCAGACTTAAGCGCGAACGATATTTCCGACAGGGTGCCGAAACTGCCTCCAATGGCGATTATAGAATGGCTTGACTTCGCTACTATCACGTTTCTTGCTTCACCCATCCCCGTAACTATTGGTATGTCAATGAATCTGTTGGCGGAGGAGGATTCAGGGCCGGGGAGAATTCCGATTGTGGTGCCCCCGGATGATTTGGCTCCCCGGCACGCAGCTTCCATAACTCCTCCCATTCCGCCGCAGAGCAGAAAACACTTCCTTCCGGCAACAAGAACTCCCACCTCTTGTGAAATTCTTTTTTCCTCCTCGCTTGCGTTAGCCGCTCCGATTACTCCTATGATCGTTTCCATTAAAGTTTTACCGCGTTGTGTTTAACAAGCTTGTATAAAACGGTTAAAATCACAATTCCCAAAGTATACCACGGGTTTAAGCGATTTATATCACGGGGAAACCTCAATGCATTGCACAAGAACTTGGCTTGCGCTTATTTTTTCAGTTTGCTTCTTCTTTCCCTTTCCTCTTGAGGGAAGCCAGCTGAATCTCAGGACTCCTCACGGTTTTGAATTTGGGATTTCTAGAAAAGACGCACTTAACCTGATTGAATCTTCCAAACTCGAGGTTGTTTCCGATCGCAAATACTCAAACGATCTACGAAAAGTCGTTCTGGATGGTTCCTTGTCCAGAGTTGCTCTTGACCCGCCGCCCGACCATGAAACCCGGCTTGAATTCTATAAAGACAATCTTATGTCAAGCTCCATCTTATTCAGTTTTGAGGATGAGGCCCGTTTTGCATTTGCGAAAAGCGAACTTGTCAGTGATCTCACTAATGTTCTCGGCGACACTTTCGAGCGGGAGAAAATGTTTTCTTACGAAGTTATGTCGTGGAATCTTTCGGACACAGTAGTACTTGCAAGTCTGAACTCTAAAAGAAGAACAATAGAAATTGAATATATTCATAAACCTGTTCTGGAAAAAAAGACGGCGAAGGATCTGCGCCGCAAACGCAGGGATGATCCAGGAGATCCTGCCAGACAGATGTTTATTGATAGCAACTTTTCAGCACAGAAAAAACGCTAACCCTCAAAGACAATGGTCCTTCTCTTGGATCTTGCAACTTGTTGCGAATTCTTAAAACCAGATTAGATGAGTTTGAGGGCACTCCTAGGACTGACACAGCGTGGGAAAGCGGAGCGGTCCTCCCTATTTTTCTCTCTGCACTTTATGAAGGTTTTCTGTAAAGATTCAGAAGAGTTCCTATGTGGAAAGCCAAGGCTACGTATATACCGCAGAGAAAAAGCTTCTGATAGCTGGCAAGATACTTGTTTACCAGGAATATAAGTGAGATAAGCAAGAGAAACCATCCTATGGTTTCTAGAATTAGATGCACGAGCCTCTGTACCGGCACTTCAGAATCCCCCCTGGCTCTTGATCTGAAAACCTCCGGTAACTGCATGAAAACGAGGAAGAAAAAAGTCCCCAGTATATATGTACCGGCGAAAAATCCGAGAAGAACAAACAGAATGAGCAGTAAAAGTTCCATGGTTAAGCGACCTCGGTAAAAATAATATCATATTGCCGGGTTATTCTGTATAAGCAGTCTTGTTTTTCGCTGCTATGAATGCGAGTTATTGCTTCTTGGGCGACATGGATACGGCATTTCATCAATGTCTCTTAGTTTGGAACTCCTCTGCATTTGGTTTTACGCACACGACCGTTTATCGTTAACTTTTGTACAGTTAAAGTGCTACGTCTGTTTCTAGTCCGCCGGTTTTTTTCAGTTTGTCCTTGTTAAAATCAGTTTGTCCTTGTTAACATTAGTAAAGATGGATAGTCCTATATCTTCTTTTTCTGACCGCAACGATAACAGCGAATTCCTTTGCATATCTCGATACGTCGTTTTCTTACTTTTGGGATTCTTTTTTCTTCTTGTGTTTTCCCCCTTGACTTCGGACGTTAGCGCCGAGGAAGCGGAGAATGACGAAACAGTTTTTATCTCCGGGATCAGTATAAAAGGGTTAAAAGATATAGAACTCGAGAGAATAAAGGACTCCATGATAACTCCTTTTCCCTCAAGGAGACCTTGGAGAAAGCGCCCGGAATTCAACGAGCAGTTCCTTGAGGACGATATAAAAAGAATAGAGCAGGTTCTCAGGGAGCATGGTTATTACGGTTCCACCGTAACCTATACCTTGGATTTCCGGGATGAAGACCGAAAAGTGGATATAGAAATAAAAGTGGATCAAGGAGATCCAGTAATAGTGAAGACTCTGAACATAGCAGTTCTTGGGAACCAGCAGGATGATTACGTCTCCGATGTCGCCGAGGTGATTCTTCTGGAAGAGGGGAAACCTTTTTCCCAGATAAGCTACCAAAAGTCAAAAATTCTTATCACGGAGCTGTTTTCCGATAGGGGTTATCCTCTGGCGGATGTAAAATCCGAGGCGATTGTAAGCCTGAGAAGCAAGGAGGTTAATGTTGAATTCACCATTGATCCAGGTCAGGAGTATTATTTCGGCGACGTGATATTCAGGGGAAATTCCGATATTGCCACCAGACTTCTCGAGCGGGAGATAGAGTACGAAAAAGGGGAGCTGTTTTCTCTCAGAGAGACTCAGAAATCACGAGCGAACATTTTTGAAACCGGCCTTTTTAATTCCGTTATAGTGGATACTGATTACGACGAGCAGGAGTTTGAGGTCCAGACTATATACAGCGTTACCGAGAGGAAACTCGGGACGATAAGGCTTGGAGTTGGATACGCCACGGAAGACAATTTAAGGGCACAGCTGTCTTGGAGCCAGAGGAATTTTTTCGATGGCGGAAGGACCCTGCAGATTACTTCCAGTTATTCATCTCTGACACGGGGATTGCTGGCCAGACTTGATCAGCCCCACTTAGTCGGCAGGAATTCCAGTCTTGCTTTTCTGCTTGACGTGAGAAGGGATGATTTCCCGGGCTATGAGGGTTTGAGTTTCGATTTCAACAGTACTTTGTCCAAGGAGTTTTTTGATTATCTCACACTTTTTAGTTCCCTAAACGTCGTATACGCGGATATAGAGTCTCAGGTGGTAAGAACGCCGATTGAAAGTGCCCGAGACAGCGTCTTCCTGACAGCTATTGATCTGGGAGTTGAGTATGACCTGACCGACAGCCTTATAAATCCTACCAGTGGAATGCGGCTGTTCTTCTTCATGGAAACACCGATTCAGACCACTAGCTCCGCCCGCACCGATTACCTGAAGTTTCTGGCCGAGTTAAGATACTACAAGGACATTTCCGGGGTTGTTCTTGGGAAAAGGGCGACGATTGGAAATATAAGCACACTTGGGGAAACTGACCCGCTTGACGTACCGATCTTCAAAAGGTTCTTCGCTGGAGGCAGTGCAAGCATGAGGGGCTATTCATTTCAGCATCTGAGCCCGCTTAATTCGGATCGGGACCCTCTGGGGGGCAATTCCATGATGGTTGGCAACGCTGAAGCCCGCTTCGGGCTTTTTAACAAGTTTGGAGCGGTAATTTTCTTCGATTACGGAAATGTTTACTCAAAGAGTTTCGGTTTCAGTGTTTCCGATCTGAAGTACGCAGCCGGTGCCGGGCTGAGATACCATACGATTATCGGGCCGATCAGGGCGGATTTCGGCTACCTTTTAAACCCTGAGGACGAGGAGAGAGATGACAGGTTCAAGATTTTTATAAGCATAGGGCAGGCTTTTTAGTAGCCGCGGTTGCCCTGAAGAAGCTTCCTTACTCCCCTTGCCGCCTGAGTTATCCTGTTCTCGTTCTCAACAAGCGCAAGTCTTACGAATCCTTCTCCGTAGTTTCCGAATCCCACTCCGGGGGATACGGCAACTTTAGATTTTTCTATAAGAAGTTTCGAGAATTCAAGCGACCCCATTTCCGCAAACTCTTCAGGTATTTGTGCCCATACGAACATCGTGGCTTTCGGTTTTGGGATTTCCCATCCGGCCCTTGCGAATGATTCGATCAGCTTGTCTCTTCTGGATCTGTAGGTCTCCCTTATATGTTCTATGGGTTGCTGAGGTCCGTTGAGAGCGGTAATTGCGGCTATCTGAATTGGCTGAAATATTCCGTAGTCAAGGTAGCTTTTTACCCTTTTGAGTGCGGAAACGATTTCCGGGTTTCCCACCATGAAGCCGACTCTCCAGCCGGGCATGTTGTAGGTTTTGGAAAGTGAATAGAATTCCACCGCAACATCTTTGGCTCTCTTTACCTGCATTATGCTCGGGGCCTTGTATCCGTCATAACACAGTTCTGCGTAAACCAAATCATGCACCACTATAAGACCTGTTTCATGTGCCAGATCACAGATTTTTTCGAAGAAATCAAGGTCCATGACTTGTGTGGTCGGATTGTTGGGGAATGAAAGAATAAGCACTTTGGGTTTTGGCCACACTTCCTTTATCGCTTTTTCTATTGACTGTATCAAGTCTTCTTTTTTACCCATGGGACAACTGTGAGTGTCTCCTCTTGCTATGATTACGGAGTAGCCGTGTATTGGGTAGGTAGGATCGGGAACTATCGCTATATCTCCCGGGGAGAGTATGGAAAGCATTAAATGCGATATGCCTTCTTTTGACCCTATCGTGACGACGGCTTCGGAATCTGGGTCAAGGTCAACATCGAATTTTCTTCTGTACCAGTCGGTTATGGCCAGACGGAGCTTGGGCAGTCCGGCGGAAGCGGAGTATCTGTGGTTTCTGGGTTCTCTTACTGCCTCGCGCAGTTTTTCCACTATATGGTCCGGCGTTGCCTGATCAGGATTCCCCATGCCGAGGTCGATTATATCCTCTCCTCTGGCGCGCGCTTGGTGTTTAAGTTCGTTGACTACGCCGAGCACATAAGGGGGAATTCGGTTTATCAGGGAAAAATTATGATCCAGACGGTTCATTGTATCTGCCTATTTTTTGGTGGCACTATTTTATTATAACCGCTTATAATCTCAAGATTGCGGCCGGTAAACGGGTATTTCCAGCATGTCGATGTCTGCTAGGGAATCCGTTATGGTAAAATAAAACCTTATGATCTGGGTCAGATTTGCTGTTTTGATTGCGTTTTTTGCGGTCGGCTGTTTTTTTCCTTCGGGTTCCCCGAGGTGGGAAAGCCGGGATTTTCAGCGCCCCAGGTCGACGGATACCGTACAGTACGGCAAGGCTTCCTGGTATGGGGACAAGGAGCATGGAAAGAGGTCTGCAAGTGGCGAGGTATTCAACAGAAATGCCTATACTGCGGCACACAAGGAGCTTCCTTTTGGTACCGTCGTACGTGTTACCAATCGCGAGAATGGCCGGCAGGTGGAGGTCAGGATAAATGACAGGGGTCCTTACATAGTGGGCAGGGTTATAGATCTCTCATATGCGGCCGCAAAATCCATCGGACTTGTTAGAAGTGGTGTTGCGGAGGTTAAGATAGAAGTGCTGTCGACGCCCTCTAAAAGGTCAGAAAGCCTTTTCGTTTCTCTTTACACAGTCCAGGCTGGTTCTTTTCGAGGCAAGGCGGCGGCCAATGAGCTCAAAAGAAAGCTTTTACGTGTCACGGACGAAGATGTGAGAGTAGAATCTTTTACCTTTGAGGGGGATACTTATTACAGAGTGAGGGTGGGTAGGTTCAAGAAAAGGAAAGATGCTGAGATGGTTCGCGTAGTTTTGAGAAGGCGGGGGTACTCAGCCAGAATATACGTTGAGTGACCCCTCAAAGTTTTGAAAAAGAGATAGAGTCGAATAATGAAGAAGCTGAGAACAACTGATTTTCGCAAGATGAAGGAGCAGGGCGAGAAAATCGCCATGATAACGGCGTATGATGCTACCATTGCCGCGATAGTGGACGCGGCGGGAGTAGATGTGGTTCTGGTTGGGGATTCTCTTGGCAACGTGGTTCAGGGCCTTGAGGATACGCTTCCCGTTACTCTGGATGAAATGATTTATCACACGAAGATTGTTTCAAGAGGTGTGGCCCGGGCTCATTTGTGCTCGGATATGCCCTTTCTTTCCTATCAGAAGTCTCCCGAAGATGCTATAGAGAGCGCCGGAAGACTTCTAAAGGAGGGGAGGGCTGAGTCTGTTAAGCTTGAGGTAAATGAAGCATACGTCGATACCGTGTACCGCATTCGGAAAGCCGGGATTCCCGTTGTCGCTCATATAGGGCTTTGTCCACAGTCTATTCACGTAATGGGTGGTTACAAGGTACAGGGAAGTCTGCCGGGCGAGCGTGAGGAGCTTTTGGATCTTGCCAAGTCCTGTGAGCAGGCGGGTGCTTTCATGGTGCTTATCGAAAGCGTTTTATCTGAGGTGGCCAGAGATGTTACCGAAATTCTGGGAGTACCGACAGTCGGGATAGGATCCGGAGTGGATTGCGACGGACAGGTGCTTGTCGTAAACGATATGGTCGGCCTGACGCCTGACCCGCTCCCCAAGTTTGTCAAGAAATACGCGAAGGTTGCAGAGACAATCTCCGATTCAACAAAAAAATACGTGGAAGAGGTAAAAAAAGGGACTTTTCCTTCACAGGAGCATTCTTATGGATAGTGTATGGGCGCTTTCTGTGCTCAATTGCCCTTCCAACATGAAGGAGATTTCCGATGCTTGCAGAAAAGCGGGCAAAAAACTCGGCTTTGTTCCCACTATGGGGGCTCTGCACAAAGGGCATATTACCCTCGTTGAGGAATCGGTTAGAAGGGCGGATGTGACAGTCGCGAGTGTTTTTGTTAATCCCACGCAGTTCGGACCCGGTGAGGACTTTGATCGTTACGAAAGGGACTACGAAGGCGACATGGAGAAACTTGCGTGCTGCGGCGTTAACTATCTGTTTTACCCGGATGTAAGCGATATTTATCCCGATGGTTTTCAGACCAAGGTTTCTGTGGGAAAACTTGGAGACTGCCTCTGCGGTCCTTTCAGGCCGGGGCATTTTGACGGGGTAGCAACAGTCGTGCTTAAGCTGTTTAACATTGTCCGACCGGATTTCGCAGTGTTTGGAAGAAAGGACTACCAGCAGCTTAAGATTGTTCAGCAGATGGTCCGGGATTTCGATATGGATATTGAGATAGTGGAAATGCCGATAGTGCGGGAACCTGACGGACTTGCTATGAGTTCAAGAAACGCTTACCTCAGTGCGGAGCAGAGAATCAGGGCGGCTTCGGTGAACAAAGCACTGCGGGAGATCGGGAAGAAGTTCAAAAGCGGTTGCGATGACTGCAAAATTCTGCTTGCCGAGGCAGATAAGGTGTTGCGTATGGCTCAAATTAATGATATTGATTATATTGAGATAAGAGACCCTAAAACGCTTGAACTCCGGCACAGAGCTGTGGAGGGTGACTTGGTGGCGGTGGCCGTTAGGCTGGATGACACTAGGCTTATTGATAATATTGTGCTTTAAGAGGTTGGCAATGCAGAGAGTACTTCTGAAGTCCAAGATACATAGAATTACGGTAACCGAGGCAGATCTGGATTACGAAGGGAGCCTTACGCTTGACAGAAATCTCATGGACGCTGCGGACCTGTTCCCCTACGAAGAGGTTCACATCTTCAATCTGACCAATGGCCATCGTTTTTCAACCTACGTGATTGAAGGCGCGAGAGGTTCAAACATAGTTTGTGTAAACGGTGCGGCGGCGCACCTTGCGAGAAAAGGCGATTGCCTGATAATAGCGGATTTTGCAATCTATGATGAAGAACAGAGCAAAACACACAGACCCAAGCTTGTATATGTGGATGAGATGAACAATATAAGCAGCATAAAATCTGGAATTAACGATCTTAAACTTGCAACCGATGGGTGACTTCCCCTCGTTTCAGCCAAAACCCGCGTAAGATTTACGGATTAAAGCTCTGTTTGACATAGCTAATACCTATAGTTAAATTAGGTTTCGGGGGATGTTGAAGAATAAGGCCTTACTCCTTGTGTTTTTCGCCGGGATTATTGCCTTCTTCTCTTGATTCTACGGGTGGATAACTGTCTATTTAAGAACTCTGACTTATGAAAGCTATAATACTTGCAGCGGGTAGGGGAACTAGGCTATATCCCTACACTCATGATAAGCCCAAGTGTCTTCTTGATATTGGGAACATATCCATACTTGAACACCAGATAAATCTTATAAGGGACTGCGGCATAAACGAAGTCGTGATCGTCGTAGGTTTTGGTTTTGAAAGAGTGGAGGATTTCCTAAGAAGTTACGATGGCTTGGGAATGAGAATCAACACTCTTTACAACCCATTCTACCAGTCTACGAACAGCCTTGTGTCTCTGTGGATAGCTAGAAGCGAATTTGACGAAGATTTAGTGGTCATGAACGGAGACGATGTGTACGAGATAGGTGTTTTGGACAAGGCGCTTGCGGTCAGGGATGAAAAAATCTGTCTTCCCATAAAAAAGAGACCTCGGTATGAAAGGGAGGACATGAAAGTTGTTGTCAACGACAGCAGAATTACGAAGATCAGCAAGGAGATATCAAACGCCGAGACTTCTGCTGAATCAGTCGGCATAAGAGTGTTCAGGGATACAGGAGTTGAGCTGCTCAAAAGGGCAGTCGAGGAAGAAATGAGGAATCCCGGTGCCGAAGGGAAATGGTACATTTCCTCAATACACAGGCTTATAAGCAAGGGGTATAAAATCAAGCCCCTCGATATAGGCGAACTTTACTGGATGGATGTCGACTGTCCACTGGATCTTTTCAGGGCGAGAAAACAGGCCGACAGATTCCTGAAAAAGGAATACCGTGCCCCAAATCTTCTGAGAGTTGTTGACTCCTCTGAATAATCTGCCATGAAAAACGCTATTGTACTTTGTTCTGGTATGGGAACAAATGGCGAGGATCTATCCAGATTCCCAAGCAGATCGATAGCGCAAGTCCCTCAACTGAAAAGAATTATTATAAATTGTCAACGTGCCGGAACTGAGCAGTTTCATATAATTACCGATAATCCGGGTCTTCTTAAAAACCTCCTTATTGACGACCCGAGAATTACATCCGACATAAACTGGGTCCTACCTGGAGGACCGGTGTCGATAGATTCGGGCAGGGTTCTTCTTTTAGAATCCTCTCTGGTCGTCACAAACTCCGATTCCCTTGAAAAATTCATTCGTGATTCATCTGATTGCCTTGAGGATGAATTTTCTGTGCTTGTTCAGCAGGACGCTGATCCTGTTGTTGGTATCGATAGGGAAACTGGTTACGTAAGCAAATATTTCGGTGGAGGAAGTAGCGTTTTTGGTGCTTTCTCCGTAAATTTCACAGAAGTCGCATCTGTACTTTCAACTGCTGGGCTCGATACTTGGCTTGGTGACGAGGCCACGCGGAACCGCATGAAAATCTTTGGTGCTGACAGCGGGTATTGGTACCGTCTTTCGGATACCAAGGAATCTCAAAAAGAAGCGGAAAGAATTATTTTTTCTCACGTAGGTAAAACGGCCACCGGATGGATAGCTAGAAATATAAACGGCCGGATGTCTCTTCCTCTGAGCAAGCTCCTGATAAAAACATCTCTTACACCTAACGCTGTTAGCGTTCTGATTAATCTTATAGGAGTGCTCTGCGGGCCGTTTTACGCCCTTGGTCATCCGGTGCTCGGAGCTCTTTTCATGCAGGCGGCAACTGTTTTGGACAGGTGTGACGGAGAAGTTGCGAGAATAAAGCTTATGGAGACGAAAAAAGGGCAGTGGGTTGATACTATAAGTGACCAGTTTACAGTACTTTCCTTCCTGATTGGAGTTCCTGTTGGATATTATCTTCAGACCGGAAGCACCGTTGCGGTGATCCTCGGAAGCTATAACATCATCGTCTTCATCCTGTTTTTGATATGGTCGTTTTATTTTCTGATAAAGTACACGAATTCCGGCAGTCTGGTTGCGTACTTTGAAGTCGACAAGCATATTAACCCCGAGGAACTTTCCCTTCCAAGGAAACTGCTTGCCCGTCTTCGCTTTTTGGGGAGGAGGAATTATTATTCGGCCGGATTAGTTCTCATAGCGATAATCGGGGGAAACTCCCTAGTTCTTTTCGCTACGTCTTTTGCTCTTACTCTCTTTTTGATACATCAGCTTGAAGATGTTGTAAAAATTTTCCGCATTGGAAAACCCAAGGAAGTTCTTCAAAAAGAAACGGAACAGAGCTAAGCCGGCAATACCTGCTGGTTACCAAACGAGTCGCAGAACATTTTAAGCTGCTACCGAGGCAGCTATCTGGGGTTTCTGTGGAATTTTATAAGGCAGAAAGAGAGAAGGCTCAAGACGCTTCCCCAAGAGATGAACATGAAGAGTGCAGCGGCGAAATCCATTACCTTTCCCTCCTGCCGGCAATATAAACCATAACTGAAAGGAAAACAAACAACCCCACAATATAAAACCTAGCGAACCAGATGTTCCAGCTGGTTTCTCCGATTACCGAAGGCAGACTGCTGTATCCCCACCACGATACGAGAATCAGAAGGAAAAATGGTGTCAGATATTTTAGAATGTAGTAAAAAATCCGTGGTGCCTGTATAAACCCTCCCGAGTTTATTTCATTCCAAGCCCTATCGGCCCCGAATACCCACATGAACATTACTATTTCAATGAATCCGAATACGACGAGCATTATGGTGCCGGCCCAGAAATCCCATTCGTCAAGGACCTGACTTACCAATATCACCGGCAGCACGCTTACAATTATTATCAGCATGGTGTATACGACAGCTCTTTGCCTCGAGATGCCGAATTCATCCTGAAGGAAAGTTACTACGGGATATGCTATAGCTACGGACGAGGTCATACCGGCGAAAAACAGGAGAAAAAACCACAAGAATCCGAAGATTCTGCCTGCCTCAACCCCTCCTAGGCTACCCGAAATACTGCTGAACACTGCGGGGAGGCTTACGAATCCCAAGCTGAAGGCACCTGATTGTGCTACGGTGACCACGCTTGCGACTCCGAAGAACGCCACTGCCGCCGGAATGGCTATCGATCCCCCAAGAACCACCTCCACTGTTTCGTTAAGAGTTGCCGAAGTCAGACCGCTTAGGGTTACGTCATCATCGATCTTTATGTAAGATGCGTACGCAACTATTGCTCCGAAAGCCAGGCTCAGTGTGAAGAAAATCTGCCCGGCCGCCGCTATCCATACTTTCGGGTTCTTAAGGGCTTCAAAGTCAGGATTCCAGAGGAAGTTAAGTCCCTCTACTGCGGTTCCGTAATCAGTTTTGAGTGTCAGAGTTTTTACTACGAGTATTATCGCAAGAACAAACAGCATGGGGAGGGCATACTTGACGAATATCTCTATGCCTCCCGATATTCCTCTCAGCATGATGTAGAAATTTGCGGCGATTGTGATTACAAAGGCGGTAATAGCCATTTTGGAAGGGCTAAGGAACACCCCGTCCCCCACACCAAGATAATTGGCAAGAAAGTTGCTGTAGGGTTTTACGTACTCCGTAGCGTTTGAAACCGACCCTGGATCAAGGCTGGGATTGCTTCCTAAGAGAAAGTGCAAGGCGTATCCCAAAGTCCAGGATTCAATGTAAACGTAGTAAATTGTTACAACAAGGGGTATCCAGAGTCCTATAACGCCAAGGGTTCTGGAAATGGGGCTTTTCCAGAAAAGATTGAATATCGCGGGGGTTGTTCCATGCCCGCGAGACCCTCCATACCTTCCCATTCCCCATTCCATCCACATGATCGGAATTCCTATCAAGATAAATGCTATGAAATAGGGAATCATAAAAGCGCCGCCGCCGTTTTCCGCGGCCTGCGTTGGAAATCTAAGAAAGTTGCCGAGGCCTATCGCGTTGCCAGCCATGGCTAATATAAGGCCTGTCTTGGTTGCCCAGGCATCTCTCTTGTTAGAACCGTTTTTCATTTCGGAAGAGTGACAATCAAGAAAACTATATTATCACCGAGGCGGGAAATATGACAAGATAATACCCCCTAATTGTTAGCAATAACCGGTATTGACAAAAGGAATAATAATTTTATCTTAATTCACCCTTGAAAAATTTAGACTTTGATTGCCAGAGGAGTCAGCGTGCCCAGAGTAAAGAAGGAAAAACCTGAAAAAAAGACCTTGAAGAAAAGTTCTTCCGCTACGACCGGAACAAAAGCTAAGTCGAGGAGAACCAACCCTAGAAAATATACAAAGAAGTTCCTTAACCAGATGACTGCTATGCTTAAAGAGATGAAAGAGGAACTACTTAAAGATGTAACCCGATCAATGAAAGAGGAATCGGATCATCTGCGTTTCAATGTCGGAGATTTTTATGATCACGCATCCGAAGACAGGCAGAGAGAACTTGCCCTTACTCTTTCGAACAGGGAGCGCAGTAAACTGCATCAGATAGATGATGCTCTAAAGAGGATTGAAAACGGGGAATATGGTTTCTGCGAAGTTACAGGGGAAAAAATAGGGGAAGAGAGGCTGATGGTCATGCCCTTTACGAAACTGAGTGTCGAAGCCCAAGAAGAAATCGAAAGGGGAGATTACTGATCTTTCTTTTTAAGCCTGTCGAGAGATCTGGTATAGGGTTTTTTGAACAGCCCGACTTCAGTTATCAGGCATTCGATGTTTTCAGCCGGCGTAATGTCAAAAGCGGGATTGATTGCGGTCACTTCCGCACTTATTCGTTTCCCGTCTATGTGCGTTACTTCTTCGGGTTCCCTTTGCTCAATTATAATATCCTCTCCGCTTAAACATCCTGTATCTATGGTTGAAGTTGGAGCCGCTACGTAAAAGGGGATGCCGTGATGCTTAGCCAGAACGGACAGGGAGTAGGTCCCTATCTTATTTGCCGTATCTCCATTTGAAGCTACCCTGTCAGCCCCAACCACGACTGAATCCACGATCCCCTTACTCATCAGATGCCCGGCCATGCTGTCGGTTATCAAACTGACCGGGATGCCATCCCGCTCAAGCTCCCACGTAGTGAGCCTTGCTCCTTGGAGAACAGGTCTGGTTTCTGATGATATTACGCTTATATTTTTGCCTTGGCCAAAGGCTGACCTTATTACTCCTAGAGCTGTTCCATAACCGGCGGTTGCGAGTCCTCCGGCATTGCAGTGCGTGAGGATAACAGAGTTCTCCCTTATGAGTCTGGACCCGTTTTCCCCAATCTGCATGCATGTTCTAAAGTCTTCTTTCTGTATATTGACTGCCTCGGTTATGAGAAGGTTTTTTATCTCTTCAACCTCTTTGCCTCTGCACTTGGAAATCAGTCCGTTCATTCTGCCGATGGCCCAAAACAGATTTACGGCTGTAGGTCGCGTCAGGGCCAGGTGCTCCGATATGGCTTTCATGCGCTCTTCGAAATTTTCGTAGGAGCAGTCGTTCCCGATACCCGTGGCCCCGAGAGCCATCCCCATGGCGGCCGCTATTCCTATCGCCGGGGCTCCCCTGATAACCAGTTTCCTTATACATTCGGCCACCTCTTCAAAAGTGGTGCATTCAAAGTAGACTTCCTCTGCTGGAAGTTTTCTCTGGTCAAGCATTAGGACCTTGTTGTTTTTCCATTCTATAGTTTTAAAGGAATTCATCCTGTAGGTTCCCTCGTTTTCTTTAAATTAAGCAGCAGCCCGGCCCATCCGCCCTCCACCTTTTCGCTGATAATATCATAACCCGAGTTTCCGTAAATTTCGGCCACTTCACGTTTCTCCTTTTCCTGTATTCCGGACACTATAAGATGTCCTAGCGGGAGAAGTCTCTTTTTTAGACTCTCCTTCATCGAGATAAGGGTGTCCTTGGATGTGTTGGAAACAACCACGTCGAATTTTTCCCGTGTGCATTCCGCAGAACCACACCAGACTTTCACCTTGTCGGAAGTTGCGTTTCTTGCGGAATTCGAGATGGTTTCTTTTGCGGCCTTGAAATCAATATCTGCGCAAAATGAAATGCATGCTCCCAGTTTAATTGAGCAGATACCCAGAATGCCGCTTCCGCATCCCACGTCAAAAACGGAACACCCGGGGGATTTTTCGATAATTTCATCCAGATAACTTACGCATATTCTTGTTGTTTCGTGATGTCCCGTCCCAAAAGCGGTTCCCGGATTTATCTCAACTACCTTGGTTCCCCGCTTCGCCTTGTATTCTTTTTCCCATGGAGGTTTGATAACTATTCGATGACTCGCCCTTACTGGCTTCAGATAGGACTTCCAGCCTTCCCAGTCCGCTTGATTGATGTGTCGGGTGGTAAACCGTACTGCCTCGGAGTTTTTGCCAAAAAGCGTAGAGAACTCCCTTACGGTTGTTATGATTCCCGCAATATCCGTTTCTTCCTTAAAATACGCATGGATTAATGGTTCTCCGTGTTCTCTTTGCTCCTCACTTACGGCTCCGGCTTCAAGACCCAAGAGCAGGTCCGAAACAAGTGCAGCCATCTCTTCTGGCAGCTCAATCGTAAGTCTCTTCATTCTCATCATGGCGGATAATTACCTAGCTATATTGTTGCGTTTCGTCAAATTTACAAAAAAGCGTGGGTATATATAATATTCTTTATGAAGGCAGAAACCAGAGAGACGGTAAGGACCATCCTGATTCAGAAGATGTCCGATATACTGGGCATTGCCTATGACACTGTTGATAGGATGAGCAAGGGGTCCAATTCTTTCCCGGACCCGCTTGACAGGGCACTATCCGAGTCAAACAGGGTTCTCGAACTTCGGGAAAGGGATAGGGAAAGAAAACTGCTTCGGAAAATACGCGACGCGCTTGCGAGGCTTGAAAATGGTTCTTACGGAATCTGTGAGGTGTGTGAAGAGGAGATCTCTGAGCAGAGACTGATTGCAAGACCGGAGACTACTCTTTGCCTAGAGTGCAAGGAAGAACAGGAAGATATTGAAAAAAAATTCGGCTAGTTCTTAGTTGTCAAGAATCATACTTCCGCTGAGCAAGTTAAGCATAGACTCTTTGGTTATTCTCCATTCTCCCAGTACTTTCGATAAGTTAATAACTTCTTTGGCTTTATATGTCATTGAATAACCATCTACCTTTACGTCAATCGAGGAGAGCATCATTACCCTTGCGTCTGTTCCGTTGATGTATATGTACCTCTCGGATTCACCGAACGATACCGTGTCAATGATGGATACGTGATCCCCGAATCTGCTTACCAGCTTGTTCTTGTCAACTACTTCTTCCCCTGAGGTTACTCTGTAATCTTCGTGTATGCACTCAGAATATATTTCAGGGTTTTTTAGCTCAAAGGCGCTGATCCTCTTGTCCAGAAGCAGATTTATCTTCTCTTCATCAGAAGACCCGCAGGAGGCGAGAAAGATAATCGCAACCAGATATGCAAGCAGCTTGTATGTCGTCACCATGTCTGTTTTTTTGTTTTGGGTGGGATTACACGTTTGATCAAGACACACGTTCCGCATCGATACGCACAGCCACCCGGTGAATTATCGTGTCTTTAAGTTCACGTGGCGGATTGCCTGCCGTAGCTTCGAGGAAAAGTTTCTCCTTTTGCTAGGATGACTGCTCGGATAATTTCTCCTCAGTCTCTCTGAGGAACTTCCTAGCTTTCTCGGCGTACTTGGTGTCGGAGTAATTTTCAAGAACGTTTCTATATCTTTGCGCCGCGGCCTCGTAGTTCTTTTTCTTCTGGTAGAATCTTCCTATGTAGATTTCTCTTTCCGCGAGCATTCTTCTGGCTTTCTCGATTTTATCCTGGACCTGCTCAGCGTACGGGGAGTCTGGATAGGTTTTCTTAAGCAGAGTAAACCACTTTATTGATTGAAGCCGTTTTGAATGGTTTCTGTCCTTTCCAGCTTTCATCTTATAGTATGAGAGTCCGAGGCGATACATTGCGTAATCAAGCTCTTTGTGACCCGGATGGTTCGTTATGAAATTTTCGTATTCCTCAGCGGCTAGAGTGTATTCCTTTTTTTTGAAATAGACGTCGCCACTTCTGAGTTCCGCTAGCGCAGCGTACTTGGTATAGGGATAGCGGATCTGTATTTCCTTTAGTATGTCAAATACCTTGTCGTAATTTGTTCCACCGAATATCCAGGGAAAACCGCCTTCCTTGTTAAGTTCTTCAACCACTTCGTCGTTAAGCTGCTCTGCTGTCCCTTCATAGATCGCTTGCTTTCCCCCGCAGGAAACTGTAAGGAGCAGGGCAATGGTGACTAATAATTTTGCCGGGTTTTTCATAACTCTTTTTTGTGAAGCTGTCTTTTTATGAAGATAAAAAAGCTCCTTTAGTTCTGAAGTAAAAGGCCTCTGCAAGTCATGTGATCTGCTGTCCCGGTTCCAAGGCAACCACGCTCAGCGAATCCATGCCCTTGGTCAGCGACTTCAGTTCATCCGGAGTTCCCACCAGGAGCGGAAAAGTTCCGTAGTGCATGGGGACGACCCATTTCACGTTGAGCAGCCTGCATGCGTATGATGCCTCAAGCGGAGACATCGTGAAAAGATCTCCGATGGGCAGCATTGCCAGCTGCGGTTTGTATATCTCTGATATAAGTTTCATGTCGCCGAAAATGTTGGTATCTCCGGCATGATATATTGTGTAGTCATTTTCAAATTTTATTATGTAGCCTGCCGGTTCCCCGCCATAGATAACGGTTCCGTCTTCCTCCTTCATGCTGCTGCTGTGCTGTGCGTGGGTCATTGTGAATCTTATTCCGTCTATGACCACGTTGCCTCCCTTGTTACACGGCATGCAGTTTTGAATTCCCTTTGAGCCCAGCCAGTCGCAGATCTCCCAGTTTGCCACCACTTTGGGATTATATTTGCTGCACAGAGGAATTACGTTACTTATGTGGTCAAAATGTCCGTGCGTGACTGCTATGATGTCAACATGACCGACTTCACGGAGCTGTTCCGGACATGAGGGGTTTCCCTCAATCCAAGGGTCTATCATCACCGTTTTGCCGGCGGGTGATTTTACTGAGAAAGTGGAATGTCCAAAGTAGGTTATTTCTATTCCGTTATTCAGTATTTTCATTGCTTGCTCCCTTTTTGACGCTCTTTCAGCTTTATATCTGTGGTTATTAAACCCGAAAAGAACCTTTTGTGCAAAGTTCCGTGCTGTTTGAAAATATCGGCTGTGAGTGTAAATTAGAAACCTGACTTTTTGTTTTTTCAAGTTCCGGCGGAACATGTGATTCAGATGTTAGATCCCAAATTAATTGAGCGAAATATTGATCTTGTGGGTGAAAGACTCGCCACCCGCGGTTTTGAGACTGATCTCTCGGAGTTTGCCGTACTGAATTCCCGGAGAAAAGAGATAATAAAAAGGGTCGAGACTCTGGAACACCAGAGAAACGAGGGTTCAAGGAGGGTGGGGGGCCTTAAGAGGTCCGGGGATCAGCAGGGACTTTCAGAACTTCTGCCCGAACTGAAGGCTCTCTCGGATGAGATAAAGGATCTTAATGAGAAGAAAGCGGAGGTGGAGGGGCTTCTCAGGGGATTTCTCCTGACCATTCCCAACATGCCCGATTCCTCGGTTCCCGAGGGCCTGGACGACACGGCAAACGTCGAGATAAGGAAGTGGGGAGAACCAAGGGATTTTGACTTCGAGATAAAGGACCACGTGTTGCTGGGAGCCGAGCTCGACATACTGGATCTTCCGAGGGCGACGAAGATCGCGGGTGCGCGGTTTGCGCTTTACAAAAATGCGGGCGCACGGCTTGAGAGGGCCCTTATAAATTTCATGCTCGATGTTCATACCAGACGGCACGGTTACACAGAAGTCCTCACTCCCTTCGTAGCTAACACGGAGAGTCTTACTGGAACGGGAAATCTCCCCAAATTTGAGGAAGACCTTTTCAAGCTTAGCGATACGGACTATTACATGGTCCCCACTGCGGAGGTTCCCGTTACCAACATTCACCGCGACGAGATAATTCCCGCGGAGATGCTTCCGATTAAATACGTTGCTTACTCTCCGTGCTTCAGAAAGGAAGCGGGTTCTTATGGAAAGGATGTACACGGGATAATAAGGCAGCATCAGTTTAACAAGGTGGAGCTTGTACGCTTCGCTGACCCGGAAAACTCGTACGAGGAGCTTGAAATGCTGACTGCCGATGCCGCTAAGATTCTTGAACTTTTGGGTATCCCTTACAGGGTTGTTGTTCTTTGCACGGGAGACATGGGATTTTCTTCCGCCAAGACTTATGATCTTGAAGTATGGGTGCCGAGCGAAGGCAGGTACAGGGAAATATCATCCTGCAGCAATTTTGAGGCGTTTCAGGCGAGGCGTGCCAACATAAGATACAGAAAATCAAAAGGCTCCAAACCGGCCTACCTTCATACTCTTAATGGTTCGGGGGTGGCTGTGGGCAGGGCTCTGCTGGCGATTGTTGAGAATTTCCAGACCGAAGAGGGAACGGTGGAAGTTCCCGAGGTGCTGGTTCCCTATATGGATGGTATCAGGGTTATCGGCCGGTAATCCGTGCGGTTCTCAGATTTCCAGTATTTCTTTTTCTTTCCTTTCAAGCAGGGCGTTTAGCCTGCTTATCCTCTCATCTGTAAGTTGCTGTATTTCGGAGAGGGCTTTTTTTATTTCATCTTCTGGAAGGTTCTCTGCTTTCCCGGCTTTTTTTATGAGGTTGTTTGCATCTTTTCTTATCTGCCTTATGGACACCCTGTGTTCTTCGGCGACTTTTCCCGTATGCCTGACGAGCTCCTTTCTTCTCTGCTCTGTCAGCGGAGGTATAAGAAGTCTGATCGTATTTCCGTCGATTGACGGGGTTATTCCGAGTTCGGACTGCACGATCGCCTTTTGGATTCCTTCAACTGCGCTTGGATCCCAAGCCTGTATGAGTATGGTCGAACTATCGGGCACCGAAACGTTGGCGAGTTGATTAATCGGTGTCTGGGCATCGAAATAGGAGACTCTCATCGTGTCGACAAGGGCTGTTGATGCCCTGCCGGTTCTTATCCTGGAGAGTTCCTGGTCGAAAACGTTTACTGTTTTGTCCATCCGGTCTTCGGCGTCGATACAAAGTTCTTCTACAGACAGTTCTTCGCTCATTGTTCCGTACCGCTCCTTACAATAGTACCTATTTTCTCTCCGCTTATAATTTTCTCTATGTTGCCTTTCTCAAAAAGATCGAATACTACTATGGGAATATTCCCCTCCATGCAAAGAGAGATTGAGGTTGCATCCATGATTTTTAACCCTTTTTTGAGAATTTCCATGTACGTGAGCTCGGTGAACTTCGAAGCATCTTCGTTCTTAACAGGGTCCTTGTCATAAATGCCGTCAACTTTGGTTGCCTTCATTATGATATCCGCTCCCATCTGCAGAGCTCTCAGGGTTGCGGCCGTGTCGGTTGTAAAAAACGGATTGCCTGTTCCCGAAGCGAATATGACTATTCTTCCCTTCTCAAGATGACGTATGGCTCTTCTCTTGATAAAGGGCTCAGCAACCTGTTTTATTTCAAGTGCGGTCTGTACCCGCGTTGAAAGCCCTTTTCTTTCAAGGAAATCCTGCAGGGCGAGCGCGTTTATCACGGTTGCGAGCATTCCCATGTAGTCGGCTGTGGAACGGTCCATTCCCTTTGAAGAACTGGAAACGCCCCTGAAGATATTTCCTCCGCCTATCACTATGGCCGTTTCTACTCCGAGTGAGTAGATGCTTTTTATTTCTTCGGAGACGTATTCAATTACGTCGGAACTGATACCAAACTGGCCGGGACCCTGAAGAGCTTCTCCACTGAGTTTCAGCAGCACTCTCTTGTATTTCGGGATGGTTTTTTCAGAGGATCCCATTGTCCAGTTTTTTCATTCGCCTAGCTGATATCTTACGAATCTCTTGACAACTATGTTTTCGCCGATCTTGGCTATCAGGTTGTTTACAAGGTCCGTGACTTTTATCTTGGGATCTCTTATGTAGGGTTGCTCGAGAAGGCATATTTCCTCAAAAAACTTGTTTATTCTCCCCGCAACCATTTTTTCCGCTATATTCTCGGGTTTTCCCGATTCCATAGCTTCTGCCTTGAGAATCCGCCTTTCATTTTCTATTTCTTTTTCCGAGACTTCTTCCTTTCTTACGTAAATCGGATTGTTTGCCGCTATCTGCATAGCGACTTCCCTGCAGAGATTCTGAAACTCGTCGTTTCTGGCCACAAAATCCGTTTCGCAGTTAACCTCGAGCATTACGCCGATCTTGCCACCCGCGTGAACGTATGAGGATATGATTCCCTGGTCGGTTTTTCTGGTAGTTTTTTTAGAAGCTTTCGCGACGCCCTTTATTCTCAGGACTTCGGAAGCTTTTTCGAAATCCCCGTCGGTTTCCACAAGCGCGTTCTTGCAGTCAATAAAAGGAGCTCCTGTTTTTTCTCTCAACTCCTTTACCATTGTTGCTTTGATCTCAGCCATTTTTAATCCTCTTTTTTATCTTCTGTATTCTCTGACATCTCTTTCTGTGCCTGGGCGTCTTCACTCTGCGAAGACTCGGAGATCGCTACAGAAACAAAGTTTTCCTCATTGTCGTCGGACTCAGCTTCTTTGAAAACAAACACCTTCCTTTCTACCACTACGCCATCAAGGCTGTCTTCTTTTACTTGTTCGACCTCTCCGCTCACCAGTTTCTCCTGGTATATGTGACTTCCTTCAATGCAGGCGTCCGCTATTTTTGAAGTGAACAGCTTTATCGCCCTTATGGCGTCGTCATTACTCGGAATCGGATAATCCGCATTTGCGGGGTCGCAGTTCGTGTCCACGATCGCTATAACCGGTATCGAGAGGTTTCTCGCTTCTCTTATGGCTATGTGCTCTTTTTTCGTATCTACGACGAAGATGGCGTCGGGAGCCCGCCTCATGCTTACTATTCCACCCAAAAGCCCCTCAAGCTTTGCTATCTCTCTTCTAAGGTTTTTCGCTTCCCTCTTAGGAAGCATCTCCATCTGCCCGTCTTCCTCAAGTTTCTTCAGTTCCAGCAGGTAATCAACCCTCGAACGTATCGTGTTGAAATTGGTAAGGGTTCCCCCCAGCCAACGCGTGTTTATGTAGGGCATGTTGCATCGGATCGATTCTTCTTCGATTATTCCCCGGGCCTGTTTCTTGGTTCCCACCAGCAAAACGGTTCCTCCATCCGCCACTGTGTCTTTCACGAAATTATGCGCCCTGTTAAAAAGCGTGACGGTCTGCTGAAGATCGATTATGTGAATGCCGTTTCTTGCTCCGAAGATGAAGGATTTCATTTTCGGATTCCAGTGGCTTTTCTGGTGTCCGAAATGTACCCCCGCTTCAAGCAGGCTTTTCATGCTGAGTTTTTCGCTGGCTACGACTTCTTCTGTCATTAAATATCCTCCAGATTCCTTTTGCAAATCAGGTTTTAATACCAGAAAAACAATTATTAATCAAGTTGTAGGGTATCATTGTGTAGGGAGTAAATTAAATTGACCGGTTTTAGAATTTTTTAATTGTCCGGTTTTTGTTTTTTTCTTTTTCTTTTCTTTTTCTTTCAAATCAGACTCGAAGGGCGAGCCCGAAGAGTCTGATTTGAAACCGCCTGCTTATCC
>JAJDUA010000015.1 GCA_022826905.1 Candidatus Dadabacteria bacterium | reverse complement strand
GCGCTATGACACGCGGTATGTGTCTTACAAGTCGCACACGAACCGCTGGGACCGGGCGTTGCTTGCGTTCGGGGAGAGTGTGTCGGATTCGTCGCTTGAGCCCATGACGGCGGCTGATGCGCAGGTTTTTGCTGACCGTGGGTGGGCGCGCTGGGTAGAGGTAGCCAGGGCGCTTTGGGAGATTGAGTAGAGACAGTAAAAAGAGTCTTCTGAAACAATTTTAATGGGTAGCCTGCTTCCCGACAGGATAACCAAGCTTGACTGCTCCATGAATTCCCTGTGTTTGGTGTAGCGTTTTCTGTATTGATTCAGTAAAACAGCAATGAATTCCGAAGGGATAGTTGCGTCCGCTGGCTGGTAAAGAGTGGGTGTAAAACTTGGGGTGAGTTGGTAGACTGGGGAAACCTTGAGATTTCTTATTGTGTCAATCTGAGTCACTTTTTTCTTGCCCTGAGCCAGCCAATTCGTGTGCTTAAAAACCAGCCATATAATTTGCTCTCTACAGAGAATCTCCTGTCATGTCTTTATGATGAGAAATGGGAAAAAACCGCAAAACGGTTACCATATTCAAAGTAGCTGGAACATGGAAAAAGAGATAGCAAAAGCATATGAACTCATAGGCAATTCCAACGAGATCGTCGTTCTCACAGGGGCGGGCATATCGGCTGAAAGCGGCATTCCGACCTACAGGGGAGAAGAGGGACTCTGGAGAAATTATGACCCCCATGAGCTTGCGACCCCTGAAGCCTTTTTCAGAAATCCCAAGCTCGTATGGGAGTGGTACGACTCAAGAAGAGCCATAATGAAAAACGCGAAGCCCAACCCCGGGCACTTCGCACTGACTGCGCTTGAGAAGGAAAAAAAGGATTTCACCCTTATAACTCAGAATGTAGACGGCCTTCATTTCGCCGCAGGAACAAGAAACGTAATAGAGCTTCACGGAAGTCTCTGGGAAACCAAGTGCACAGAGTGCGAGAGGGTGGAAAAAGACTACCGGGTTCCTATTCCCGAACTGCCCCCAAAGTGCGGGACCTGCGACGCGATAGTAAAGCCGAACACCGTACTGTTCGGAGAGATAATCCCGATGGAAAGAATAGACAGATGCCTGTTTGCCATAGAGCAATGCGACCTTCTTCTAATAGTGGGAACCTCCGGAGTGGTTGAACCGGCCGCATCAATGGGGCTTATAGCAAAGAAAAGCGAAAAACCGGTAGTTGAGATCAATATTGAAAGAACTCCAGGCACAGGTCTCTATGACGTAAGCGTAATGGGCAAATCCGCTGAAACACTGCCTTTGCTGACGGAATCCGAAATTTCTCATAACCGCATGTAAAAAAAGAGGCGTTGCTATGAGGAAATCTGACCCATCTGACAGGCATTCTGCTCTCAGAAAAAGGAAAAGTCGCTTAAGACATCTGTTCGCTCCGGGTTTTCTTGGGATATTTCTGATTCTGGCAAGCGTCCTGGGTTCCGCAGGCTGCGGAGGGACGGAAGGCTCAGAGAAAAGCCCGCCTCCTACTACCGATTCATCCCCGACCACTAACACGCCTCCGATTACCAGCCCACCCCCGACTACCAGTCCGCCTCCGACCACTAGTCCGCCTCCAACTACCAGTCCACCTCCGACCACAAGCCCGCCTTCAACTACCAACACGCCTCCGATTACCAACTCACCTCCAACTACCAACACGCCTCCTGACTCAATCACAACTGCCGAACCGGTCGTTACCATTTCGGGCGGCACTTCGGTTACGGAAGGTACGGCGGCAAGTTTTATACTGACCGCAAACCCCGCTCCTAGCGCTCCTCTGGACGTCAAGGTAACCGTGACGGACGCACCGAACAGTGATTTCGTCGGGTCTTTGGGTCAGGGATCCCGGACTGTGACGATTCCCGCTACGAGAGGTACGCACAGCTTCACCGTGGCAACCACAGCAGACACAGACGACGAGCCGAACGGTCCGGTGATGGTGACCGTGAACAATGGCAGCGGCTATACGGTAGGTTCAGCGAGCTCGCACTCGGTTACGGTAAATGACAATGACCCTACCACTGTGACGCTTGCCACGCCGGACGCAAGCGCGGAAGAAGGCAGCGGAACCAATACGGCATCAATAACGCTTACGCTGAGCCGAGGACTCGTGAAAGGGGAAACTCTGAAGGTCCCCTTGCAGTTCACCGGAGGTTCCGTGGGTACTGACTTTACCCTGACTTGTCCAGTTTCTCCGCCCAGAGGCGTAAGCTGTACAAACCTCGCCAACTCCAACGCCGCCGTGACATTTGCCGGCCCGAGTTCCGGCACCAGCGCCGCTACAGTGACAATCACACTCACCGCCGCGCGAGATCAGGATGCCAAGGACAGAACCGTGACGGTGTCCATTCCACCGTCTTCAACCGGCAACGGTCTGAAACTGACTGCTGCCAATCTCGGTGACGGAACTAAAAGTTCAATCGCAGGCAACGGACAGATTGTCATTGCAGATAATGACTCTGTCCCGCGTCCGATGATTACCATTTCGGGAGGCACTTCGGTTACGGAAGGTACGGCGGCAAGTTTTATCCTGACCGCAAACCCCGCTCCGGGTAATGATCTCGACGTCAAGGTAACCGTGACGGACGCACCGAACAGTGATTTCGTCGGGTCTTTGGGTCAGGGATCCCGGACTGTGACGATTCCCGCTACGAGAGGTACGCACAGCTTCACCGTGGCGACCACAGGAGACACAAACGACGAGCCGAACGGTCCGGTGATGGTGACCGTGAACAACGGCAGCGGCTATACGGTGGGTTCAACGGGCTCGCACTCGGTTACGGTGAACGACAATGACGCCACAACGGTGAGACTGGCCGGTGCGGCAGGCAACGTGACGGAGGGATCAACGAAGGCAATCACCATCACACTGGGCAGAGGGCTTGAGCGAGGCGAAACTCTCACCGTTCCCCTGACCTTCGCCGGTACGGCCACACAGAACACGGACTACACTCTGGCGAGTACCGCCGCCACGGGAATAACCTATGCCAACCTCAACAGCTCAAGCGCGCGAGTCGTCTTCACCGGCCCGAACTCGGGCACCACAGCAACCGTAGCCGCGATGACGCTGACGGCATCAACGGACAGCATTGCGGAGAGCACCCCGGAAACGGTGAATATCGGCCTCGGCACTCTTGTGTATTCGGGCCTCGGCGGCGGAGCCGGCAAAACCGACAGTCTGGCGGAGTTCTCCATTGAGGACCCCCTCCCTAAGCCCGACCCCTGCGCCACTATCGACAGCCCCTGGAAAGAAGACGTTTTCTGCCCCAGTGAGAATTTTCGTCACTCCTGCGCCAATCCCGCCGGGGCCTACAACAAGGGTGCGACTGTTCAGGGCACACGCACGGACGAGAATAACTGGCTTCGCTCCTGGAGCCACGAAATCTATCTCTGGTATGATGAGATTGAGGACAGGGATCCGGCATGCTGCACTACGCCCGCATACTTTACCCTGATGAAAACGAAGCAAACCACTTCTTCAGGAAATCCAAAAGACAGGTTCCACTTCTCACAATCCACCGCGGAATACAACCGGCTCACGCAACAGGGAATTCAGGCGGGATACGGCGCCGTATTCAAGATATTGAGTTCCTCTCCCCCGCGAAAGGTAATCATAGCGCGTACGGAACCGAACTCCCCCGCCACCGCGGCGGGCGTCAACCTCCTTCGCGGCACGGAGATTCTGGAAATCAACGGATTTGACGTTGTGAATTCCGTAAACAGCGCGGAAATACAAACGATGAACAGGGCCCTTAATCCATCTTCCGGAGACACCTATACATTCACGGTCAAGGACCCCGGCGCATCCTCACAGCAGCGGTCCGTGACAATGACCGCAGGCGCGGTAACGACAAGTCCGGTTCAGAATGTGAAAGTCATCACTGCATCCGACGGAGACCGTATCGGCTATATGCTGTTTAACCGACACATTTCCACTGCTGCACAGCCTCTTATAAACGCCGTGAGAAGTTTCGTTCAGGGAAACGGGATTGACGATCTTGTACTTGATCTCCGCTACAACGGGGGAGGATCGCTCGGTATCGCCCAACTGATTACTTCCATGATAGCCGGCTCCGCCGGAAACGGTAAAAACTTCGTAAAAATCGAGCACAACGACAAAAAACAAGATTATTACTATTCCTTTATCACATCTTACAATTCAGCCAGCCTGCCGATGCTTGATCTCTCAAGGCTTTTCGTTCTAACCACCTCAAGCACATGCTCCGCAAGCGAATTGATAATCAACAGTCTGAGCGGAATCGACATTGACGTGATAGTGATCGGCTCTTCAACATGCGGCAAGTATTACGGCTTCATACCACGGGACAACTGCGGCACCACGTATTTTTCCATTGAGTTAAAAGTGGTAAACGACCGCGAAACGGCTGATTATGATGACGGATTCTCGCCAACCTGCTCCGTCGCGGATGATGACTTTGAGCACCAGCTCGGCAACCCGCAGGAAAGTCTCCTGAAAACCGCACTGGCTTACCAGACTGACGGCGTGTGCCCTTCCCTGGACTCCGCTCGGATTCAGGGAGCGGCACAGAGAAGCTCCCCGGGAGAGGGACTTTCTATCAATACGCCTCCTGCGGCATATTCCGATTTTCCAGGACTTATTCTTGACTGATAAGGCTTAAAATCTCCTTAACCGTCCCCGTCCGCAACATCACTGCCTGCATGTCAGTTGATAAATCCTGTTTGTCAGTCATATTGATTCTGGCTTAATAGAATCCCAGCTGCCGACTCACTCCACGGAGGAAACCATTTTGCGCAAATCAGAAAAAAGGCTTTCGTTTAACAGATTATCGTCAATATGTATGCTTGCCGTATGCATGCTCGGAGCATCAATCTTTCTCGGCTGCGGCGACACTTATGAAACTGTGGAAAAAGAAGATCCGGTGTTTTATCCAAGCACAGTTTTTGCGGACGTATGCGCTGAACCCGACAAAGCTTACTATAAAGATTTTGCCACTCCCGGCATCTACGCGGATGAAAATAACTGGATTCGTTCCTGGAGCAATGAGACTTATTTCTGGTACGACGAGATCAAGGATCAGGACCCTACCTGCTGCAGCACCCCCGTATACTTTGACCTGATGAAAACCTTTGAAAAAAACGCGGCGGGAGATCCCAAAGATAATTTTCATTACACCCAACCCACTGTGCAATACCTCCAGTCAAGAGAAAGCGTCTCAAGCGGATACGGTGCCGAGTTTGTCATCCTGCAGGCCAGACCGCCCAGGGATATCAGAATCGCCTATACGGAGCCGAATTCACCGGCGTCTGCTGTCAATCTTTCCCGCGGCGCGCGAATCCTTGCAATTGACGGAGAAAAAGTTCTGGATTCAAACAACATAAATGTGCTTAACAACGGGCTGTATCCACGCAGAGCGGGCGAAACCCACACATTTACAGTTCTTGACCTCGGATCAGACACCCCCCGCACAGTTACCATGACATCCGCGGTGGTAGAATCCTCACCGGTTCAGAATGTAGATATTCTGACCGCTCCCAATGGAGACCGTATCGGCTATATGCTGTTTAACGAGCATTCCGCTCCAGCTGCGCAAGCGGTTATAAACACAGGCCAATGGTTTATTGATAACGGAGGGATTAATGACCTGATAATTGATCTTCGCTATAATGGCGGGGGAATACTCTATGTGGCGCAGATGATCGCTTCAATGGTAGCCGGAGCGGAAAAAGAAGGAGAAATCTTTGAAGAGCTTCAGACAAACGGAAAGGGTTATATCGATTCGGAAATCTGGAATTTCGCTCTTGAATTTCCAGCTGACTCGACACTCAGCGATACGGATTTAACTGTTCCCAGCATTGGTCTGAAACGCCTGTTCGTTCTCACAAGCTCTGCCACATGCTCGGCAAGCGAATCAATAATAAACAGCCTGCGTGGGGTCAACATCGAAGTGATCGTGATCGGATCCCCTACGTGCGGCAAGCCCTACGGTTTTCTTCCCGCGGAGAACTGCGGAACTGTTTATTTTTCTATCAACTTCAGAGGGGTAAACGCAAAGGGTGAAGCGGATTTCGAAAAGGGTTTTATCCCGACATGCCAAGCGGTGGAAGACTTTAACCATCAACTCGGAGACCCGGAAGAAGCTCTTCTGAAGGCAGCTCTTGCCTACAGGGAAAACGGTGCCTGTCCCGATGCCGGAGCTGCAACACAGAGGGATCCCGGAGCCGGAAACCAGACATTGTCAGGAGATCCGATTCCCATACAGCCTTCCGGACTGTCGGGCAAAATAATTGACCCAGGGATGTCGCGTTAAGCAGAAAACGACGAAGATAAAGACGCATACTGCCGGGCACAGCAGATCCTTCCCGCCGTTATTTCATATCGCATATCTCCATGGCTACCTTTATGGCCTGAATCATGCTCTCGGGGCGTGCCGCGCCCTTCCACGCTATGTCAAAAGCGGTTCCGTGGTCAGGAGAGGTCCGCAGTATAGGCAGTCCCAGAGTGACGTTAACCCCGGTATCGAAAGAAAGCATCTTGAAGGGCACGAAACCCTGGTCGTGGTACATGGCGACCACAAGGTCCCACTTGCCGCGAAGAGCGTCATAGAAAAGAGTGTCCGCGGGAAGAGGGCCCTCGACCGATATTCCTTCAGCTCTCGCCCTCTCAAGGGCCGGAATGATATGTTCCTGCTCCTCGTTTCCGAAAGATCCCGACTCTCCGGCGTGGGGGTTGAGCCCGCAGACAACTATCTTGGGATCTTCGACGCCGAATCTTTTTTTGAGTTCCCGGGCCGATATGGAGACGGTAACATAAACGCTTTCTTCCGTAATCATGTCCGGAACTTCACGAAGGGGAACGTGTATCGTCACGGGCGCGACGCGGAACCTAGTTCCTTCGAAAAGCATTACCACGTTTTCAGAACCCGTAAGATCCATAAGCATCTCCGTGTGCCCGGGATACGTAGAGCCGGCCATATGGATGGATCTTTTGCTTATGGGAGCCGTAACTATAGCGTCAACCTCTCCCGCAAGGGCCATGGCCACGGCCTTCTCTATGCAGGCAACAGACGCCCTCCCCGCTTTTTCAGACCTCACACCTTCTTCAATATCCTCCAAGGAAAAATCGGTGGGGTCTATAATAGACAGAAGGCCGCCCTTTCCGAACTCGCCGTTAGCCCTATGCAGAACCGGTTCGCTTCCGACAAACACGATATCGTATATATCCTCGAAAAAACCGTCGTAAAAAGCCCTTATGCAGACCTCCGGGCCTATCCCGTTCGGGTCTCCCATCGTTACGGCTATTTTTGATTTTCCACTCACTAAAACACCTCTTGATTTCTTTTCAGTCAGATAAGACCGTCTTTGTCTTTCGATACTTTTGGGAAAAGCTCCGTCACGTTCTCAAAAACAATTTGAGTAAATTCCTCAAGAGACAGACCCCGGAGCTTCGAAATAAGCCTGGCCACGTAAACTACATTGCACGGCTCATTCGGTTTTCCCCTGTGGGGCACCGGCGCCAGGTAAGGAGAATCCGTCTCGTAAAGAAGCCTTTCGATGGGTATTCTGGCCGCCGCGTCCCTTACCTCCTCGGCCCTCTTAAAAGTTACTATTCCCGAGAAGGAAATGAAAAAACCGAGATCCAGATACTTCTTCGCCGTTTCGTAATCCCCTGAAAAACAGTGAATAACCCCGGGCCTCGGACCAAGGTCGGTCTCCCGGAGCATTGAAAGCAGTTCCTCTTCCGCATCCCTTACGTGAACAACAAAAGGAAGGTCGTGTCTCCTCGCAAGCTCCATATGCGCTTCAAACGACCTTATCTGATCTTCCCTAGGAGAATTCATGTAGTGATAATCAAGCCCGGTTTCCCCAATCGCCACTACTTTCGGGTCTTCAAGCATTCCCTCAAACTTCCGCATCACCCTTTCATTGAAACTGGAAGCGGAGTGCGGGTGGATTCCGACCGACACGTAAACTCCCCTGTATCTCCTTGAAAACTCTATGGTCCCAAGGGAGGATTCAATTCCGGTCCCGATGGATATGATCTTACCGACTCCCTCGGCCGCAGCTCTTGACACGGCGCTCACGGGGTCTTCAATGCTAAGCAGATGGGCGTGGGAATCAACCAGCATGCGATCTATTCTTTCTCCTTAAGGAGACCCGTTACCTCGCTGAGAAACTCGTTTACGTCCTTAAACGACCTGTAGACCGAAGCGAACCTTACGTATGCGACCTGATCGATATCATAAAGCTTGTCTATCAGCTTCTCCCCTATTTCTTCGCTCGATATCTCCCTCTCTCCCCTCTCGAGAAGTTCCTTTTCGAGACCGGAAACAAAATCCTCTATGATCTCGGTGCTTACGGGCCTTTTCTCGCACGCTTTGCGCATCCCGGCTATTATCTTGTTGCGGTCAAACTCTTCCCTGCGGCCGTCCTTTTTCACCACAATCACCTCGGCGTGGTGGATTCTCTCGTAAGTGGTAAATCTCTCCTGGCAGTCGTTGCACTCCCTGCGTCTCCTGACGGAAAAACCGTCTTTTCCTTCTCTTGAATCAACTACTCTGGTGTCATCAGATTTGCAGAAAGGACACTTCATTTCTCATCCGCCCAGCCTGTGACCGTAAACGGGAAAACGCAGGCACAGTTCCTTCACATCTTCTTTTATTCTACCCAGAACCTTTTCGTTCTCATGATTGTTAAAAGCTTCCATTATGAAGCTCGATATCGCGTCGATTTCCGGTTCCTTCATTCCCCTTGTGGTAATCGCGGGGGTTCCGATCCTTACGCCGCTTGTGACCATGGGAGGACGCGGGTCAAAGGGAATAGTGTTTTTATTGACCGTTATGCCCGCTTTCTCCAAGGTCTGTTCAACAACCTGCCCGGTAAACTCCGTTTCCGTGAGATCAACCAGCACCAGATGGTTGTCGGTTCCGCCCGAGACAAGCTTAAGACCCGCGTTTAAGAGATTTTCCCCGAGACGCTGTGCGTTTTTCACTATCTGGTTCTGATACTCTAAAAACTCAGGCCCAAGAGCCTCCTTGAACGCAACGGCCTTGGCCGCTATCACATGCATCAGCGGACCTCCCTGAGTCCCCGGGAAAACCCTGCTGTTTACGGTCTTCGCGTGCTTTTCCTTCATCATTACCATTCCGCCTCGCGGTCCCCGAAGCGTTTTATGGGTGGTAGTTGTTACGAAATCACAGTGGGGCACAGGGTCCGAGTGAAGTCCGGCAACCACAAGTCCCGCCGGATGCGCTATATCCGCAAGCAGAAGCGCCCCGCACTCATCCGCTATGCTTCTGAATTTCGCATAGTCCACATCTCTCGGGTAAGCGCTCCAGCCGGCGATTATGAGACCCGGGGAGTGCTCCAAGGCAAGTTCCCTCACCTCGTCGTAATCAATCGTTCCCGTCTCTTTTGAAACTCCGTAGGCAACGACGTTGTAGAGCCGTCCCGAAAAATTAACGGGGTGTCCATGGGTAAGATGTCCTCCGTGGTCAAGCCTCATGCCCAAAACCGTTTCTCCAGGCTTAAGAGCGGCGAAAAACACGGCCATGTTCGCCTGGGCTCCCGAATGCGGCTGCACATTAACGGCGTCCGCCCCGAAAAGCTCAAGGGCTCTCTCTCTCGCAAGGTCCTCGGCCACGTCAACGAATTCGCATCCCCCGTAATAACGCCTCCCGGGAAGACCCTCGGCGTACTTGTTCGTAAGCACTGATCCCATGGCCTCCATGACAGCGTCGCTGACGTAGTTCTCAGACGCTATCATCTCGAGCTTCCATTCCTGGCGCTGCGTTTCCATGCGGATAACTTCCGCTATCTGCTCATCAACCCCCATTAGATGACTCATCTATTCACCTCGAAACGAGAAAAGTATTTAGAAGACGGCCCCTCCGGACCAAGTGCCGTCCGGCGCGGCGACCTGTCGGTAATCCAGCATTCCGGAAAAAAATCGCGCGATAATTGTGTAAATTTAAAGTGAGAAGCCACGGGATATTCATCTTTCCCGAGGAAAAGAATACCGAATGCCCCGGAAACCTCAATTTCGTTATAGACGCTGTTTGAGGGAACAGAAAATTCTTCTGGGAGAAGATAAACACGGGAAGTGGGAATTGTAATGGCGAAGACCGCGAAACGAAACGGATACATAGAAATAAAAGGCGCCAGGGAAAACAACCTGAAGAACATAGACGTCCGAATCCCTCAGAACAGATTCACGGTGGTGACTGGTCTCAGCGGTTCGGGCAAATCATCCCTGGTGCTTGACACAGTTTACAAGGAAGGACTCAGAAGGTACATCGACTGCCTTTCAACCTACGCAAGACAGTTCATAGAAAAAGTCGAGCGCCCCGCGATGGACGACATAGAAGGTCTCCCGACCCCGATAGCCATTGAAAGCCGAAACAATGTCATAAACCCCCGTTCCACAGTAGGAACTACAACAGAAATATACGACTATATGAGACTTCTGTTCGCAAAAATCGGAAAAACCCGATGCCCAGAATGCGGGGAGGAAGTGACGGAGCACTCCCCCCAGTCCCTAACCCGGCTGCTGCTCGAAAGATTCCCGGGGGAAAGAGCCGTCATCTGCTTTGAGACCGAAGAGGGTGCAGACCTCTCGCAATACATGAAAAAAGGCTATTCCCGCACCTACCGGGACGGAAAGACCCGGGACATGGAAGAAACTATTGGGAGCCCGGACGCAAAAACCCAGATAGTCACCGCGAGAACCGTTATAGGCAAGCGGTCAAAATCGAGGATTACAGAAGCACTCGAGGCCGCTTTTTCCGAGAGCAGACGGGCGTTTGTACACATCGTTTCGGGGCAGAGCCTGCGTTTCTCAAGAGAACTTCGCTGTGACCCTTGCGAAATTGCATTCGAAAAAACCACACCGAACATGTTTTCCTTTAACAGCCCCTACGGCGCTTGCGAGCGATGCAGCGGATTCGGAAGAAACCTGGAAATCGACCCCGAACTCCTCGTTCCAGACCCCAGTCTCAGTCTCGCCGAAGGAGCGATAGAACCCTTTACAAAAACTTCCTACAGAAGGCAGATGAGAAAACTGCTTGCCTTCGCCGAGGAGGTGGGAATAAACACGGAAAAGCCCTTCTCGGAACTTTCGGCAAGGGAGAAGGACCTCGTCCTAAGCGGAAATGAGCACTACCACGGCGTGAAAGGGTATTTCAAAAGACTTGAGCGGAAAAACTACAAAACCCACATAAGGGTTTTTCTCTCAAGATACCGCTCCGCCTTTACCTGCGAGGACTGCGGGGGAAGCAGGCTCAAGCAAAAGGCCCTTAACGTGCGGATAGAGGGGAAAAGCATATTCCATCTTTCCCAGATGTCCGTAAAGGGCCTGGCATCCTGGTTTGACCGCTTAACCTTCTCCGCTCATGAACTGGAGATCGCCTCCGACATAATGAAGGAAATAAACTCGCGACTGGATTTTCTTGTCCACGTTGGACTTGACTACCTGACTCTCTCGAGGCTCACCCGCACTCTCTCGGGCGGAGAAGCGCAGAGGATAAACCTCGCCTGCCAGATGAGTTCGCGGCTTACCGAGACCCTGTACATTCTGGACGAGCCCTCGATCGGTCTGCACGCAAGGGACATGAGCCGGCTTAATTCGCTGATAAGAGAACTCCGGGGAAGAAACAACACCATCATACTAATAGAGCACGACCTTGACACCGTAAAGTCAGCCGACTACATAGTGGAACTCGGTCCCCGGGCGGGAGACGGCGGGGGAGAAGTCGTGTACCAGGGGACTCTGAAGAGTTTTCTGCGTTCGGCGAAAAGTTCGACCACTAAAAAATACCTCGCAAATGAAAAGAAAATAAAAGTTCCCGGTTCCCGCAGAAAAACCACCGGCAATTCAATAAACGTAATCGGCGCAAGCGAAAACAACCTTAAGCATATAGACGTCTGCTTCCCCCTTGGAACTCTCACGTGCGTAACCGGGGTATCGGGTTCGGGGAAAAGCTCGCTTGTAAACGATATCCTGTATAACGCTCTTCTGAGAAAATTCAGAAGGAAAACTGAAAGGGTCGGAAAACATGAACGCATAGAAGGCACAGAGTATATAGACGACGTGATAATTCTTGATCAGGCAAGCATAGGAAGAACCTCGAGATCGAATCCCGCCACTTACATAAAGGTTTACGACGACATACGCAAAATCCTCGCCGGACACTATCAGGCGAAGCTCCGCAAGCTCACCCCGTCACATTTTTCCTTCAACGTGAGGGGAGGACGCTGCGAGAAATGCATGGGCGAGGGAAGCCACAGGGTCGAGATGCACTTTCTCGCCGACGTCATGGTGACGTGCGAGGAATGCGGAGGAAAAAGGTTCGGAAAAGAGGTTCTCGGCTACAGGTACAAAGGGAAAAATATAGACGACATACTTAACCTCACCGTCGATCAGGCTATGGGATTTTTCTCGGGAAGCCTGGCCGTTACCAGGAAGCTCAAAGTTCTAAAGGATGTCGGATGCGGCTATCTGAGGCTCGGACAGCCCGCAACAACACTGTCGGGAGGAGAGGCCCAGAGGATAAAGATAGCCCGGGAACTCTCGAAAAAAGAAAAAAACAACATCCTCTACATCCTTGACGAGCCCACGGTAGGACTTCACATCGACGACATAGGAAAACTCCTCGACGTTCTTAACAGGCTTGTCGACGCCGGCAACAGCGTAATAGTGATAGAGCACAACCTTGAGATGATAAAATGCGCGGATTATGTAGTTGACCTCGGACCTGAGGGAGGAGATAACGGGGGACGCATAGTGGCCTCCGGCACTCCGGAACAGGTTGCTTCGGTAGAAAACTCTTATACCGGAGAGCACCTGAGACCGCTTCTCGGTTAGTCGGATTATATATTTTCTCGACATGGGGTAGAATAGAACCTTAAAAACAATCTTGTCGGAGAGAAAAAATGCTTGCAGACAGAAAAATACCTTTCAGCGAATCCAAAGAAGAAGAGTGGGAAATTCTTAGACAGAAAACCGAAGGCGGCATAGAGCTTATGCTCGAAGACTCCCAGCGATGGTTCTTGGCCACTACCGAAGGCGACGGAATAAGGATAACCTCCGCGGAGAAAAACGTGCGGCCGCTTATGGTTCGCGAACCGCCGCTTATCAAGTTTGATGAGTTCAAAAGAGTAGCGGAAGTCTATAACGACTCTTTTTTCGGTGGAATAGGAGACCTCTCGGCGAGGCTTGAAACTCACAACTCAAGCCCGAACATGCGGTACCTCTTCATGCTGATTTACTATCTGATCTAGAGAATTCCTGAAACAGATTCTAGGCTATTTCAAAAAAGGAATTTGAAATAGCCTGATTTATCCGTTAGACTGCGGCTTATTATGATTGATCGCAATCTGGCACCAAAGCTCATTGAAGCAGCACGGAAGTTTCCATCCATAACGCTTACGGGACCTCGGCAAAGCGGTAAGACAACCCTGTGCAAGTCCCTGTTCCCGCGTCACCCGTACTCAAGCCTTGAAGCTCTGGATGTACGAGCTTTCGCAACGGAAGACCCGCGGGCTTTCCTAGCTCAATTTCCAGAAGGCTGCATTATCGACGAGGTGCAGCGCGCACCCGGTCTTCTTTCCTACCTCCAAGGTATAATCGACGAGGACCCGGCGCCCGGGCGCTGGATCCTAACGGGCTCGCAGAACTTCTCTTTACTCAAGTCGGTCAGTCAGTCGTTAGCGGGGCGGACAGCGGTATACAACCTGTTTCCTCTAGTACGTAACGAGATTACGCGGTTCGATAAATATCCCGGGAATCTCGAAGAGACCCTTTTTGCCGGCGGATACCCGCGCATATTTGATCTTGATCTTGACCCGGCAGATTGGTTCCGCTCTTATGTAACCACTTACATAGAACGTGACGTGCGGACAATCAGCAATGTGGCCGATATCGCGACATTCCAACGGTTTGTCCAACTGTGTGCCGGCCGTACGGCGCAACTGCTTAAGTATTCGTCACTGGCTGGCGACTGCGGGATATCACAACCGAGCGCAAAAGCCTGGCTTAACATACTTGAGACGAGCTTTATCGTTTTCCGCCTTCCGCAGTTTCACTCGAACCTGCGCAAGAGGCTTGTGAAAATGCCGAAACTGCATTTCTATGATACGGGTCTTGTCTGCTGGCTCCTAGGTATCCGGACGCCCGAGCAACTGCGCTCACATCCGCTGCGCGGTCCGATTTTTGAAACCTGGGTAGCCTCGGAGATAATAAAGCACCGAAGTAACAGCGGCGAGACTGCAGGTCTCTCGTTTTACCGTGACCGGAATGGAGCTGAGGCGGATATTATTATTGAACGCTCGTCAGGTATTACACTCGTCGATGCCAAATCCACCGCGACTGCGTCGTCCAGTTTGTTCAGCGGAGTACGGCGCGTCCACAAGCATCTGAGCAAACTACCCCGTCCGTCCGATATCGCCATAGTCTATGGGGGAGATGACTTCCAGCAACGCACGGATGGAAATATAATTCCCTGGCACAGGCTGCATGAAGCAGATTTTTACCGATGAACTCTGGCTCCGGCGGCAGGGCTCGAACCTGCGACCCGATGATTAACAGTCATCTGCTCTGCCAACTGAGCTACGCCGGAACTGTAAAAATAGAAAAAAGCCAAGGAGTAGTTAATTTTATATAGATAAGGAAAACAGTCAACAAATCTAATACCGAGTAAAAATGGCCGGAAAAAAAGAAGAAAAGAAGCCGAAGGAAGTGAGTCCACCTCTTCCCGCACTTTCAAACTCCCTGCAAAGCTATCTGGCACAGATCAGGGACTACCCTGTTTTGAGCAGGGAAGAAGAGTACGAACTCGCGATGAGGCACAGGGAAACGGGTGATCTTGAGGCCGCCAGAAAACTGATCGTATCAAATCTGAAGTTCGTCGTACGTATTGCAAACGAATACAAAAACTACAACGTAAACACCCTGGATCTTATCCAGGAAGGCAACCTAGGACTCATGAAGGCCGTAAGAGGATTTGACCCTACCAAGGGATACAGGCTCATTTCATACGCGGTCTGGTGGATAAGGGCGTACATACAGAACCACATAATGAAGACCTGGAGCCTGGTAAAAGTCGGGACGAACCAGTCGCAAAGAAAGCTCTTCTACAAGCTTAGGTCAACGAAAAGCAAAATCGAAGCCGTAGGTGCCGAGATGGAAGAGAATATTTACTCCGAGATAGCAAAGGAACTTGACGTGCCGGACAGCCAGGTAATCGAAATGGACCGGGTAATGTCCGGAAAAGACCTGTCTCTTGACGCAAACATAGAAGGCAGCACGGAACGTACCTACGTTGACATGCTGGGGGACACGTTTGATCAGGAACAGTTCCTTGAAGATTCCCAGGCCCGTCCGCTTGTGGCCAAAAAGATAAAAGAAGCCTTGGCGAACCTAAAAGACAGGGAAAGATACATTATCGAAAGACGGATTCTCACCGATTCTCCCGAGACTCTTGAGAAACTTTCCCGTAGATTCGGCATTTCAAGAGAACGTGTAAGACAGATAGAGAAAAACGCTCTTAAGAAAATCCGGCAGGAATTCCAGAACGAGAATTTTCACTTATAGAATTCTTGGAACAAGCATAAGCCCGAAAAGATTTTTACCCATAATCCACTGAAATTTCTAACTGTTTACAAATTTTTCATTTTGCAAATTTTCAATTGAATTAGTGTCCGAATTATAATATGTTCTATATAGGTGGTTTGTAATTACTCATCTACCCTCATAAAGAAGAGGGTTTGTTGAGCGGGGATTATACTACGCCCCGGGAACGAACACAGTTGAGTATGTAATTGAAACTGACGGCTTAAGTGTATTTGGAGTCAGTCTGGCAATGAAATATACGTTCTGACTTTCCTTTTCTCCAGTCGAAGAGGAGAAGAGTCTAGCGGGTCGAGATCCTTTATAGTTTGGAGACATGGCGGTGACTTCATGCATGCAATGAAGACATAGGGCCAGTCGCCGTGAATTCATAGGGGGTTCTCGATCCCGCTTCAGCAAAGAATCGGATTTCCGTTCTCGTATTCACCTTTTCAGGAGACCCGAATATTTCACATTTATCCCCTCCTGCGAGTTTTCCGAGCAGAAATGAACTTTTTCAGAAATCCTAAACATCGAAAAAGACAACTCTTTCAAAGGTCGCCTGAGGTCTGCAAGCCAGTCTGATAAGCCGCTTAACTCAGAACCAGCGAATTACCGCCAAGCGTGCGGTGGCGAGTCTGTTTTCAACTTCGTAGGATACGACTCTTCTTGGAGTTTCGGGTCCGCAGCAGAGGTTGTCTGCGGAGCGGTTAACAAGATGAGTGCTCTCTCCGAAATCCAGATACGAGCCTTCAAGTCTCAAAGCCCAGGCGTCGGACAAAGCGGTTTCCACGCCGGCGCCGATCACCCAGCCCACCTCCGTTGAATCCTTGCTGAAAGAATCATCCGGGTCTGCCATGGAGCCGGAATCAATGAAGTCAATATCGGTTACAGAGTTGCTGATACCGGCAAAAGCCAGCCCGGTTGTGACAAAGACTGTTACGCGACCAACAGCCTGTTCAACTCCCCCGCGCGCAGAGATAATCCACGAAAACTCAGATTCGGCAGTTTCATCGAGACCCTCAAGATCAAGCTTGTCGGTTGACGCCGACACGTTGGTCAACGCTCCGTCAAGCTCCATTCTAAGTATCAAGCCACCAGCATCGAATTTTTTCCCAACAAGAACGCCGCCTATAAAGGCCGTATCGTCATAATTGGAAACCGAACCGGGGTTACCCCAGTCAGCAAAGCCGTCAACATCCGTTATCCGGTTTTTCATGAAACCGGGGCCAATGAATACCCCCGCGTATTTGTCGGAGCGTACAGTCTCCATTTTGTTCCGTTGGGGACTATCGGGCATTACACCCGCAAAACCGGCATCCGGAATGGCCAGAAAAACCAGCAGAAAAAGTGTTAAACTGCCGACCAGAAGCTTTATTCTGGAGGCTTCCATCAAAACAAGGTCTGCCAAGGAATTAATTGCCTGTCTCATATGATATCTCCCAAGCGATTAAGCATCTTCGGTATATTACCAGGCATATTTCCGCCCGCTTGAGCCATCTCGGCACCCCCGCCCCCTTTTCCGCCTACAATCCCGGCAAGCTCCTTTACTATTTTTCCAGCGTGATACCTGCCGACAATATCCTTGGTAATACCCACGAGAATAAAAACTCGTCCTCCGCTCTCCGCGACAAGTACAGCGACGCCGTTATCCATTTTCCCTTTCAGGTAATCCCAGAGAGAACGCAGTTCTGCAGGTTTCGAAACAGAAACTTTGACCCGAAGCAGGTTAACCCCTCCTGCATCCTCGACTTTATCAATCAGCCCGGAGGCCGTTTCTACAAGAGTCCTCGCCCTGAAAGATTCGATTTCCGCCTGAAGCCGGGCATTTTCATCAATCACTCCGGCAAGTTTAGAAAGAAGTTCGGAGCGGGAGGCGTTAAGAGTGGTGGAGAATTCGTTCAGAATATTCTCCTGCCCTTTCATGTAATTCCATGCCGCCTGACCGCTTACGGCCTCGATCCTCCTTACTCCCGCAGAAGACGCGCTCTCGGACACTATCTTCACCATTCCTATCTCACCCGAGGCCCTGACATGGGTACCGCCGCAAAGCTCCTTGCTGTAGTCCCCTATCATTACCACTCTCACCCTGTCGCCGTATTTCTCTTCGAATATAGCTGTGGCCCCATCTTTTATGGCCTCGTCGTACGAAACATCTTCTTTTGTCACAACCTTGTCGTCACTCCTTATTCTCTCGTTAACAATCTGTTCTATTGAATCAAGTTGCTGTTTCTCGATCGAGGAATAGTGGCTGAAATCAAACCTGAGCCTGTCGGGCCCGACGAACGACCCCGCCTGGTTGACGTGATTACCGAGGACTTCTTTTAAAACAGCGTGGAGCACATGTGTTGAGGTATGGTGAGCCATAACCCCCTGTCTGAACACGGGGTCAACCTCCATGCGTACCGGGTCGCCTACCTGTGCATTTCCCTTCTCGATAACAACATTGTGAATGAAAAACGTGGGGGTGAGCTTTTGCGTATCAAGGACTTTAGCGTGAAATCCCGGCCCGGCAATTTCACCCCTGTCCCCGGTCTGTCCGCCCGACTCCCCGTAAAAAGGGGTGATGTCGGTAATCATCTGGACTTCCTGACCCTCCCAAGCTGTGTCGGAAATCTCCCCTTGGCTCATTATTCCAGCAACCGTACTTTCGGAAGAGAGGGTTCTGTAGCCAACAAATTCTGTTGTCATCTCTCCGGCAAGCTCAAGCAAAACAGACGCAAGACTGTTTTCCCCGCCGCCGCGGGCTTTCCTTGACTTGGTTCTCTGTCTCTCCATTTCCTTCTCAAAACCCTGGAGATCAATATCTATACCCTCGTTTTTAGTTATGTCTTCAGTCAGGTCGACCGGAAACCCGTATGTATCGTAGAGACTGAAAACCACCTTTCCCGGGAGTCTCTTCTTCTTGCCGAGCTTTGCGATTTCCTGGTTAAGAAGTTCAAGCCCCCTGTCCACTGTCTCAAGGAACCTCTCCTCTTCGCTTTTTACAACCTGGGATACAAAATCTCCCTTTTCCCTGATCTCAGGATACGCATCCGCCATGATATCCTGAACTGCGGGCAGAACCCTGTAGATAAAGGGTTCGTCTATTCCCAGAAACTTGGAGTGGCGGACGGCTCTTCTGAGTATTCTCCTAAGAACATATCCCCTGCCTTCGTTTGACGGAAATACTCCGTCCGAGATGAGAAAGGCAAGTGCTCTTGAGTGATCCGCAATAACCCTCATTGCAACCTCGGTCGAGCGGTCGGTGGAATAATCTCTTCCGGAAAGTTCTTCTATTTGACTTATTATCCCTCTTAAAAGGTCTGTCTCATAGTTGCTCCGCACCCCCTGAAGAACCGCTGCAAGTCTTTCAAGTCCAAGACCCGTATCAATGCTGGGACGAGGAAGAGACATCATCTCTCCTTTCTCGTTTCTCTCAAACTGCATGAACACGAAATTCCAGAGCTCGAGGTAACGATCGCACTCGCACCCGACAGCGCACCCCGCTTTTCCGCATCCAAGCGACTCTCCCTGGTCTATCAGTATCTCGGAACACGGACCGCACGGACCCGTATCCCCCATTGACCAGAAATTGTCTTTCTCCCCCATCCTCACGATCCTTTTCCTGGCAACCCCGACATCCTTGCTCCAGATATCAAAAGCCTCGTCGTCGTCTTTATAAACGGTAACCCAGAGTTTTTCCTTAGGAAGCCCGTAAACATTCGTGATAAGATCCCATCCATAGTTGATGGCTCCTTCCTTGAAGTAATCACCAAAGGAAAAATTCCCGAGCATTTCAAAAAAAGTATGGTGTCTCGCCGTATACCCAACGTTGTCAAGATCGTTGTGCTTTCCCCCGGCCCTCAGGCACTTCTGGGAAGAGACCGCTCTTTTGAAATCTATGGCTTCATTCCCAGTGAAAACATTTTTGAACTGAACCATCCCGGCGTTGGTAAAAAGGAGAGTCGGATCGTTCTCCGGTATAAGAGTGGAGCTACGGACCGGTTCGTGTCCCCGCTTGGAAAAATACTCGATAAATCCTCTTCTGACTTCGTATCCTTTCATCTGACAAAAAACCCGGGCACACAATACCGTGAACCGCGACTGGCTTAGAAGCCCGGATGAGAAATATAACAGGAATGGTAAAAAACTGAATTGAAATAGCGAAGCGAAGTAAAGAAAAAGCGCTATTTTCCGGTCCGCTGCAACGCTTCTTCCTCAACCCCGGTAATGGCGTAACAGAGATTCCCATCGACTTTTTCACGTCTTACTTCGAGGTAATCGCTCGCACCTTCGCGGAAACCAGTAGTAACAAAAACACTCCAAGCCTTTGCTCCATTGCAAAGAGCCTTGGCCTCTTCCACAAAGGGTTTTGCAAGCGCAAAAACATCCGATTCGTCTGACACCGACAAGCCAGTCGAGGAAATGCCCATCTTAAGCTTTATATCCGACCGGGCAGAGACTTTCTGACCATCGACCATCCCGGCGAAAAGCTGCATCATTTCAACCGCGCAGCATACGCAATTGAGCTTTGCAACGGGTCCGGGATCGGAGTTGGTGAAAAAAGCCACCACCTCATCGCGAAGTACGGCTTCTATGGTTCCTCCGAAGGAAGTTATAGTGGTTGAAACGGAATTTCTGTAATCGGCCGTAAGAGAGTTGACGCTGGATGGTGAAACATCTTCGATCAGGCTTTCAAAATCTGAGATCTTTATGACGAGTATGCTAATATCTATCTTTTGTCCGTCGGACTCCGCAATTTCGGTAGCGGCAGGGAGAGTCTCTTGTTCAGGTTCGGGAGCCTCCTCATCAGAAACATGCACGATTTCCACCAAGCCCTCATCAAACGAATCTTCAGGAGCTTGAAATGGAGAAGCCTCAGAAGATTGCTCCTGGCTTAAGACTATTTTTGGACGGAAATCCGTCCGCAGTTCAGCGGAACGGTCAAAATCCGCATCCCTGAAGTCTTCCGCGTCTTCCCGGTCGGCCGATCCGCTTTCAAGCGAAGAGACCATTTCATTGAATTCTCGACAGAGCCACTGAACCCCTGCCCCGGTAATGAGCGAAGATCGTCCATCCAGACGGACCGAATAATCTCCGCTGGCAACAGAACCTACAGCTTCAGAGAATTCCCCAAGGAACCTAAATGCCCGATCACTTATAAAACGTATCAGGGAAGTAAAAACAACTGCCATCAGGGAAGCGAAAATGAGGCTCCAGAGCAAAGCGTCAAGGTAGAGATCCTTGCCAACAGGGCTTCTCAGACCCAAAAGGACAGTCTTTCCCTCAGGTCCCTTGAGAGTGAGCTTCTGAAAACCCTTGTCATCCTGAAAACCAAAACTCTTCTCAAGCACCCCGTTATGATCAAGAAGTCTTACGTACCCTACATCGTTCCTCGTATCAAGAACGCTTCTTGCACGATCGGCGAAAAACTCTTCTTCGCCGAACACTTCTTCCATCTCTGTGACTCTGAGGTCGGCGTACCTCTCCGGGAAATAAAAATACTGGAACGCAAAGATCGCCAAAAATGAAAGTAAGAGACAGAAAATAAATACGGGAAAAAATGGAACTAGATTGAAAGATTTTTTCCGGTTTTTCAAAGGACTCAAGGTGAATTCCGTCTAGCTTATTCAGAAGGACAACATACCGGTGAAGGTACTCAGTAATTATAATAGGAGAAAAACAAAAAACTAGTTCTACGGGGAATCTCTCAGGCTGGAATTACGGAAACCTTTGTTCTGCCCTTTCCGGATTTCTGAAATTTCACAACCCCGTCAGACATTGCGAATATCGTGTAATCCTTTCCGAGCCCTACGTTAAGACCAGGCTTAATGCTGGTACCACGCTGCCTTACTATTATGTTCCCCTTGACAACCGGCTGGCCTCCGAATTTCTTCACGCCAAGCCTTCTGCCTACTGAGTCCCTTCCGTTTTTGGAACTTCCGCCGCCTTTTTTGGTTGACATGCTTACTCGCCTCCGCGAATCAAGCGCTTATGCTTGTAATCTCGACGCTGGTCAGGTTCTGGCGATGGCCCGCCTTTTTCCTGTACCCCTTCCTTCTTTTGAACTTGAAGACTACTATCTTCTCGCCCCTTTTCTGTTTTACTATTCTACCCTCAACCCTAGCACTTTCAACAACAGGGCTGCCCACCTTAACGTCCTCTCCGTCAGCGGACACAAGCAGAACTTCCTCAAAACCTACCTCTTCGCCTGGTTCACCGGAGATTTTTTCTATATCAATAATGTCACCCGGCTTGACTATATACTGTTTTCCACCGGTTTTTATAACAGCGTGCATAACGTCCTCCACACTTTATGGAAGCACTATTTTGCCTGTTAAAAAATTCCTTTGTCAAATGTCGCCCTGAAGATTCCATGTCCTGAGGCTGGTGTACCGGGATCCCCGGGGTCCAAGCTTACTTTGAACAATCCCGATTCTTGTAATGGAGAACCCCGTTCCGTCCGGTCGAGGAATTTTCCTGATTCCCTCGAAATCCCCTCTGATCCTGCCCAGAGTCACGTGCGGGATAAATTTTCTTTTTTCCACCTCAAACCCGTTCTGCAGAACCGCACTCTGCACTCTGTCAAAAAGAGACTGGAACTGCTCGTTTTTCACAAGACCCAAGGCCAACACTCTAGGATTTCTCGAGCCTGGAAACAGGCAGAAACCGTCAAACCCAGATTCAATACTTCCCGAACCCCAAACCGCGGAACCTACATCGGTTGATATGTCCTCAAGGCACGATTTATCAACATCTCCAAGAAACCTGAGCGTGACGTGGAATTTCTCCCTCGGCTCCCACCTTACGCCTTGAAGAAAACTCCTAAGCGACTGTACGTAGCGAAAAAGCACATCTTTTGTTTCCTCGGGAAGAAAGGCCGCGATAAAAAGTCTCAAGAGTAAAGCCTCCCCATCCGCTACTTCACACACCAAGTGGAAAACGAATCGTTTTTGCCCCGGGAAAGCGGAAGCTTGTTCTCACCGTTTAAGTACATGATATATATCTGCCTTTGCCCCAGTCTCTCTGAAGAAAAAGTGATGTAGTGACCATCGGGAGACCACGAGGGATGCTCGTTTTTTCCTGAAGAAGTAAGCCTCTGCTGACCCCGGCCGTCAGGTCCTATGGCGTAGATGTCGGCCTCGGATTTTTTTACTTTCACGAACGCTATACGGTTAACTAAGGGGTTTGGAGACCAGACCGGGTCGGTATTATAACCCTCCGAAGTAATTCTTATCGCTCGACCTCCCTCGGAACTTATCACGTATATGTTCGGCGCTCCCGCCCGATCTGACACAAAGGCAATTTTTCTGCTGTCGGGAGACCAAGCTGGGGAAATATCTATTGAGGGGGACTGGGTAAGTCGCTTGAGTATTTCCCCCGAGGACGAAGCTATGTATATGTCCCCGTTACGGCTAAACGCCACACGCCTGCCGTCCGGGGACCAGCTCGGAGAATTATCAAGGTGAATGCCCCGGGTTATTCTCTTGCCCTCGGCGGGAAGCCGGGTGGCCTTGAAATTCAGCGAGTAGACATCATGGTCCCAGCTTCTGTCGGAAGTGAAAACCACTTGCCTTCCGTCAGGCGAACAGTCAGGAGAGAGAACCGAAGACCCGTGATTGGTAAGCCTTTTTGCGTTGTGCCCGTCGTAATCCATGATAAAGAGATCACTTCCATGGCCGTCCCTCCTGACAAACACGATTTCGGAATCAAAAAACCCGTCAAGGCCGGCAAGCTCCCTCATAAGCTCGCCCGCAAACTTGTGCACCACGTTCCTTATGTGGCGCGGAGACACCACGTATTTCTTTCTCATGCGCTCCTGCCTGCCGGGCACATCATAGACTATGAGATCGTAAGAGACCTCCCGAGGCGAGACATTGAAATTTCCGCTCACCAGATATCTGGTTTTCTGAGCATCTAAATATTCGAAATCTATATCTTCAAAAGGGGATGAAAACAGGATGTTCACCTGGCGGACATCAAAAAGGGCCGCGTTGGTAAGATCGTTTTTCAGGACATCAGTGAAATTCTTCCCGTATACGCTTAAATCTCCCTTGGCCTTAAGCACTGCGACGGCAATCGGTATTTTCTTTATCGGGGAAGCAGCCGGGGGAAGCTGTATCTGCGCAGTCGCCAGGCAGGGGATAAACAAGAGCGTAAAGAAAACCGCAAGCGCTGATCTCATTTTTTCTTTCCAAGCCCCGAGGCCGCGAACGGATAATGATCTCACGGCAAAGGAACACCCGAGACAAACCTTCAGTCAGTCAGTTCAACGTTCCAGTAAGACATATCGACAAAGCTCAGAAAAGGTTCCCACTCCTCATATCTCACGGTCTTGAAATGGAGGTTGGAAAAAATACTGGCGGCGGGCTTCACAGGTTTGGCAAGCAGTTTCATGTTCGCCTGCTCGGGAGTTCTTCCTCCCTTTTTCCTGTTGCACTTAACACAACAGCACACTATGTTATCCCAGGTACTTCTTCCGCCCATTGACCGCGGAATCACATGGTCAAGGGTAAGATCTCTTTTCGGAAAAACTTTGGCACAGTACTGGCATGTGTCCGCGTCCCTTCTGAAAATATTTATCCTGTTGAACTTAGGCTGCTTTCTGTGATACCCCTCATACCTAACGAGAACTATCACTCGTGGAGCTTTTATAACGTTGGTAACGGTTCTCACGCAGTCATCAGCGTCGACCGAACGGACATCCTTCCACGAATCGAAGTCAAAAGTCTCATACTCCCTGTTTACAGCCTTTGCGGCACCACCGTAAAGAAGAATAAAGGCCCTTTTAAGACTTGTTACCGAGACAGGGACGAAAAACCTGTTCAAAACCAGTACCGGTGACTGAAGCATATTAGCCGACTAATTTACCGGCTTGCGGGTGTTATTCAAGCACGCGACGACGCTTTTATTTTCCTTAACTGTTAGTTAAAATTCCCATCGTTCGGCCAAAATGCAATCACGACAGCATCCCGTTCGTCTTTACTTAAGTAAATGCACACTTTAAAGGAGGATGTTCAAGAGGAAACCCCTTAACATGGAAATCAAAACCAACTTGCTGATTCAGACAATACTCTGCATAGCACTTTTCCTGTCCATATTCTTTCTTGCAAGATCAAACTCCGAAGCGGAAAAAGAACTTGAATCCGGAGGAGAGAAGAAGTAAATGTTCCCTGAACTTTTCAGAATAGGCGATTTTCACATTAGCTCCTTCGGGGCGACGGTCGCCGTCGCTTTTCTTGTCGCTTTCTGGGTTTCCGGGATGGAATTTGAAAGAAAAGGAATGTCCAGAAAACTCCACGAACACGGTTTTATTGCCTGTCTTGTGGGAGGCATACTCGGGGCCAAGCTTCTTTTCTTGATCCAGAACGTTCCACTAAGCAACCTTATCTCCTACCCAATGCACTATCTTCTTCTAAGAGGAGGACTTACCTTCTACGGAGGATTTTTTCTGGCTCTCTTCGCCTTTTTCGTACTAACAAAAAAGCATAAAGAAAGTTTCTGGAAAGTTCTTGACGCCACCGCCCCAGCTCTCGCAATAGCCTACGCGATTGGAAGGGTCGGCTGTCTTCTGGTTGGATGCGATTACGGAATCGCATGCTCACTTCCTTGGGGGATGTCGTTTCCAAAGGGCTCCCCTCCGACACTTGAGGCGGTTCATCCGACTCAGATTTATGAAGCGATCATAATGTCGCTTGTGTTCTTAGCACTGTGGAAGATAAGAAAAAAAGACAGGCCTATCGGCTGGCTCGCCAGCATATATCTGGGACTCGCAGGTCTTGAAAGGTTCTTCATCGAGTTCATAAGAACTACCACTGAAAGCCCGATATACGGCCTCTCGGTAGCGCAGATAATGGCACTTGCACTGATTCTTGTTGGAGCGCTTAAATACACATCTCTACGCAAACACAACGAAGCGTCTTGAACCCGTAATTTCGCCGCTACGCATGAGAATGATCCGGATAACCAGACCGACCGGAAATGAAATCCTAGCCGCTGCATCCGGGGTGCTTTTCTCCATATCACTTTTTTCAAGCCCCCTAGGCATATTGGGCTGGGTATGCTTTGCCCCAATGCTTTTGGCGCTTCAGGGAAAAAGCGCTTTGCAGTCACTTCGACTGGGCATGATATCCGGGGTATCCATGAATCTCGTCTCGCTTTACTGGCTCGTCGGGACTCTCAACAGGTTCGGGGAAATCCCTTTGGTCCCAAGCATGGCGGCCGTGTTCCTGTTCTGCGTGTACTCTTCGCTTCAGTTCGGAATTTTCACCTGGTTTATATCGAGATTCGGACTCTGCCGGAGAAAAAGTGTCGCAAATGCGCTTATGATCTCTTTTGCCTGGGTGGTTACAGAGTTTTTCTTCCCGGTTCTCTTTCCGTACGGAATAGGAGTCTCTCAAGGCTATTACCCAAAGGTAATACAGGTGGTTGATACGCTCGGGATAAACTTTCTGGGATTTCTGATGTTCTTTGCAAACATATCGGTTTTCTACCTCGTTCACGACTTGCGGCGGAGAAAAAAACCTGCGCTTGCCGCACCCGCGATCTCGATTGCCACAATCGCAATTGTGCTCGGCTATGGATCTTTCAGAATAAACGAAATTGAGAATTTCCTTAAAACAGAGCCCCGGGTGAAAATCGGGATGGTTCAGGCGAACTTTGATTACGCGGAAAAAAACCTCGACAATGAACCGATCATAACGGAAAAACACAGGGAGATGTCACGAAGACTTCAGGAGGCAGACCTCGTGATCTGGCCGGAGACATCGGTTCAGTACTGGCTCCCCAAAGACAAACCGTCATACAGAATTGAAGACCAAATAGACGTAGTGCCGACGGGGCACGCAGCGCACTTCCTCATCGGGGGACTCTCCTTTACCCAGGACCCTGCTCTGCTTGAGGACGGCTGGGACGAAGAGGATCACAAAAAATACAACACGGCCTTCCTAGTCAATCCTCAAAGTGATATCCTCGGCCACTACAGCAAGACCGGGCTTTTTCTTCTGGGCGAATATTTCCCTTGGATAAACGAGGAGCTTAAGTTCCTGAAAAGGGTCTTCCCAATGATGGGAGACCTTACCCCGGGGGAAGGTCTCGAAGTGCTTGAGATTCCGGGAAAGAATATGAGAATAGGGCCCCTTATATGCTATGAGGACATAGTGGCGAAGATTTCGAGGGACTACGTGAAAATGGGAGCCAACCTCCTGGTTAACCTAACAAACGACGCGTGGTTCGGAAGGAGCATCGCTCCCTACCAGCATCTGCTTCTCTCAATTCCGAGGGCAGTTGAAACGCGCCGTTATCTGGTAAGATCAACAAATAGCGGCGTAAGCGCGATCGTATCTCCTACCGGAAAGATAGAGGCCCGCACGGGCATTTTCACTACGGAGAACCTGAATGGAGAAATAGTTCTGATTGATTCGCTTGAAACTCTTTACTCGAGAGTAGGAGACATCTTCGCGTGGATAGCCCTTGCTGCAACAATTCTCTTCGTCGTGAAAAGCTACCTAGGAAGAAAATATGACGACTAACAACAGCAATCCATCGTCGTCTTGAATTCATATCAGCTAAACAACCGCTGGACCGGTAGGCGTCAATTCAATTGCGAAACGGGGTTTGAAAACCTGACCGGTGACTCTTGCTCCTTTAATACTGCTGATCAGATAGCTGCTGTGTCCGTTTTTATTCACATTGTAAGCCCTAAGGATCACATTGCCCTTACTAGTACGGCGAAGCGAATAGGGTTCAACGCGGTCTGTATTTCCTTCGTAGTCTAGGTCCACGCAAAGCAGATTGGAAGCGGCAAAACGGATGATTTCGATATAGGACTGAGTCACGGTGGAAATCGGCAGGCGCAACACGCGTTCTCGTATAGCCTCTTCACCTTCATCTCCAATATATGCGACGGGAATCCGCGGTAAAGTTCCGTCGTGAAGCCATTCAAAGAAAATAGGTAGTTCGTCCCAGAATGTTACAAACGGAGGCAAGGCAGGCAACTGATGGGATAACATCTGCGCCCATCTGCTTTCTAGAAAAGGTCTATTAATTTCAAATTGAGCGAAGACAGGGAAATCAAGATTCTTGAACTCGCACTTTTGACGAAGTAGATCATCTAATACCGCAGCAGGGGGCCGTGCCTCAGGATTGCGAAACAGGCTGATTACATCATACAAATCACGGGGTCGCCCCCGTTCGGCAAGTGCTCTTATCTTTTCGCCGAACGCCTCCTCGTATGCATATGACCATATGGCGATACCTCCGCTCGGGGCGTCGCTGTAAGGATGATAGACCTGTGACTGAATCGGACTCAGAACCACGAGTTCATCAGCCGTGAGGTCAAGCTTAACTCTCGGCATGCTTCTGCCACGTGGCGACACAGGTCCCTGATACCCTATCCGGGCTTGGCAGGATTTACCGCCACGTGGGTTTTGGTAAACGTCAAACTTGTGAGAATGCAGTGGCAGTTCGATACCGACCTGTTCATAGACGCGTTCGCATATCTCCCCAAACACGGTTTTAAGAAAACCGTCATCGATATGCGAGGGATCAACAAGAGTAAAATCGAGGTCTTCGGAAAACCTGTAGGTCTCAAAAAAGCATTTTTTCAGGCAGGTGCCTCCCTTAAAAAGCCAAGTTCTACCTAATATCTCATGATTACATATTCCCCACAGCAACCAGCCAAGAACATAATCCTTCTCGATAATGTGGGGATTGAGCCCCTTAATTGTCGCCGCATCAATGATCTCACGCTTGCTAATCATATCGTCCTCCCGTTGTACAGTTTGACGGAACCCGAAGACACCACTTTGAGACCAAACGAGAACATTTCAATACGGGATCAAGTTTGGCATTCCCTTTTGTCATATGCTTCAGACAGGCTTCGGTCAAAACCTCGGTATTGGGATATTTTTCAGCTAAGAAACCTAGCCGTTTGAAAACCGCGCCGTTGTCAAGCGCTTTCGCGTAGTCTATTAGTATTTCATCATTTCGATCAGGGCACTTCAGGTAAACAGCCAGGCAATCTGCTATGTGCTGACTCCCCCCGCCGCTGGACGGTTCATCAAGCATATCAATAACTGTCCGGTGAACGTCAGAAACCAGAACTTTGGACCGTCCGCGCCAGACCGCTTTAGTGCCGAAGAATTTCCGTTCCTCTATATGGCGCAACATGAATTCTGCCCCATCTCGTATCTCGTGTTTTCTACGCACTGTTTTCATGGTCATGACAAGAATTGGGCGGAACAGTTGTTCGGTGAGGTTCCAGTGTTCCGCGGCAGTCCACCCACCAATATAGGCAGGCGCATAAAGAACCGGAACCAGTATCCAAGGATCATCCAGAATCCGCTCGCTTTCAAGAGAATCAAGAGGCACAGCAACATATGCACCCGTCCCTACACGCCTTAGCCATCCCTGGCTAGCCCAGCGTGAAAGCAGCTTGGCGGCATCCGATCTCTTTACCGGAAGCGCAGAGATGACATCTTCAATCCGAATAATGTCACCAGCCTCATTGATCACGGCTACAAGGTTGCGTCTGCCTTGCGGTATCGATCTTCGTGGTATAACTCTACTGTCCATAAATCACCAAAAATGTGAATTATTGATATTAGAATATACACTATTTGAAATCCATATTCAAGCAGAATAGCATATTATATATGCAACAAATCACGTTTTAGGTGAAAATTCGAATACTTGTTGTATAAACTTCTCCTCTAAGAGGAGTGGTCAGGTACGTAGGGAACAGTTTTAAGCGAGAATTTTCGTCGTGAAAAACTACTTAGGAAGAAAATATGCCGACTAGGGCTTGGGTGAGCCGATCGTTTTCCTCTCTATTTCCAACCGTGATCCTGAGGCAGTTTGCAAGGCGTTTCTCCCCCTTGAAGCGACGGACCAGAATATCGTTTTTGACCAACTCTTCGAAAAGGAAATCCGAGTCCGGAACCCGCACCAGGAAAAAATTCGCGTCTGTTGGATAAACATGTATTTCCTCAATCCGCTCAAGCGACGCGCGAACTCTTTCTCTCTCGCTCAATATAAGATTTATCTTCCGTTCGATAACCTCGGGGGTTTCAAGAGCAAAAGACATCGCCTGCTGACTAAAAGAGTTTATGTTGTAGGGAAGACGCGCCTTGTTCACTTCGTCTGTGATCTGCGGTCGTGCAAAGAACATTCCAAGTCTCGCCCCCGCAAACCCTATCTTGGACATTGTTCTCAGTACCAGCAGGTTTTCATATTTATCTATATGTGGAATATAGCTTTTTTTCGAAAAATCGCAGTAAGCCTCATCGACAACCACCGCGCCCCCGCTTGCCTCCAGAATCTCCAGCACTTTTTCCTCCGAAAAAGAGTTCCCAGTAGGATTGTTCGGAGTCGCGAGAAAAACAATGTCAGGGTCCTGCGCACGAATCGTCTCCAGTGTCTGTTCGAGATCTATGTCAAAATTTTCATCAAGCTCAACTTCCGTTACCTGTTTTCCCAGAATAAGCGACGTGATTCTGTACATTGAGAAAGTCGGGGACGGCACGAGCACGCGGCCGCTTTTTCCCCCGAAGACTTCCACAATCATCTGTATGATCTCATCTGAGCCGTTGCCAAGCAGTATGCCGTCCACAGGAAAGCCTACAGCGTGGGAAAGAGATGTTCTTACGCCCAGAGCTTCGGGGTCCGGATAACGGTTTACCGGAAGCTTTGCCAGCCGTTCGGAAAGCGCAAGCTTCTCCTCTCCCTCAAGATCGTAAGGGCTTTCGTTTCCATCAAGCTTCACTGAGCACTCGATCCTCGGCACAGAGTAAGCCGATATTGGTCTTACGCTCTTAGAAATTCTGCTTTTAATCGAACTTGAGTCAGACACTGGCGTCTCCCGCTCTAAACAGCAGTGTGAACATTACTCAGGAATCCTCAATCCGTCTTTTTACCGAGAACGCATGACCCGAAAGCCCCTCGGCATGGGCAAGGTTCATAACGGTCGGGCCGAGAGATGAAAAGCCTTTTTTCGACATCGATATGGTGCTCGGCATCCTCAGGAAATCATAAACGCTGAGCGGGGAAGAGAATCTCGCCGCCCCTCCCGTCGGAAGAACATGGCTCGGACCCGAGACATAATCGCCGAAAGGCTCGGTCGAGAGAGAACCCAGAAACACGGCTCCCGCGTGTTTTATGCCCTTGAGAAGAGATTTGGGGGAACGCACGCAGAGCTCAAGGTGCTCGGGAGCAACCGCGTTTGAAAGCACCACGGCCTGCTCCATGTTTTCGGTTACGTAGATTCTCCCGTTGTTCGAAACCGCGGCGCCTGCGATTTCCTCCCTGTCAAGATCCCTTAACTGCGAGAGCACTTCCTTTTTCACCTCTTTTGCGTAATCGTAGCTGGTGGTCGCAAGAACCGGGATTGACATTTCGTCATGCTCGGCCTGGGCGAGCAGATCTGCGGCCACCCATCCCGGAGGACACGAACCGTCGGCAATAATCAGAACCTCGGTCGGCCCTGCCAGCATGTCAATGTCGCAGAAACCATAAACCAGTTTCTTGGCTATCGTAACATAGATGTTTCCCGGGCCTACCACCTTGTCCACTTTCGGTATGCTTCTGGTTCCAAAAGCCATAGCCGCTATGGCGTGGGCCCCGCCTATTTTGTAGACGTTGCTTACCCCGGCAATCTCGCACGCCAGAAGAATCTCGGGATTAACCCGTTTCCCGGAACACGGGGTGACAACGCTTATTTCGACTGCTCCGGCAACCCGAGCCGGTATTGCAGTCATGAGTACGGTCGAAGGATAAGAAGCCTTGCCTCCCGGAACATAAACTCCCACCTTTTCAATAGGTCTTATAAGCCAGCCAAGTTCATTTCCAAGCGCATCCTTATAAGTCTCGGCCCTCGGAAGCTTTTTTTTCTGGTAGGAGCGAATCCGCGAAGCGGCCTTCTTGAGGTCCCTCGCAATGCCGGGCGCAACGGCTGCTCTCGCCTCTTCAAATTCACGATCGGTAACCTTTACGTTCTTCGCGGTTACATGCGGTCCGTCAAATTTCTTCGCGTAGCGAAAAAGCGCAGAGTCTCCCCGCTCTCTCACATCCTCTACAATCTTTTCCGTCTGCGAAACAAGTTGTGGATCAAAATGTGAGGCCGACTTCTCTATTTCTCTCGATCTTCTTTCGAGGTTCTTCGAGTTTATCTTTATAATTTTCATGGTTCTAACAGCGCCTTTCCATTAAAGACCGAGTTCACTTTATCCCGTTTGCAGGATTCCAGACTCAGTTCTCAAGATCAACCCCTTCTCCGAACCCGCCTTCAATCAGACGGGAGACTTCCTCCATTGCAAGCTCCGAGTCTTCCCCTTCTACAGTAACGGCAACTTCAGTGCCGCAAACGGCCGCAAGGGACAAAACGCCCAGTATGCTTTTCCCGTCTATCTCGAAACTGTCTTTCTTTATCATTATACTGGAACTGAATCTGCTGGTCAGGGCAACCAGAACCGCGGCCGCTCTTGCGTGAAGACCCAGACGGTTTCTTATTACAAAGGTTCTTACAATCGGCTTCTGCGACAACTCACTTTTCCTCTGCGGACCGGAAAAAAGAAATATCCGCCTTTGAGTTTATCCGTAAATTCTCGTCATAATTCACGTTAAGACTGTAATCGGCAGTCTCAAATAGCAGCTTTCTCGGGAAATAGGTGTCCGAGGAAATCCGTTTCAGCAATGAGAACTCAATTTTAGCTTTCTCTCCGTCAGAAAGCATACCCTCTACTCTGATTATGAAATTTCTCGGGAAATCCACTGTGACCCGGAGGGGGGTACTTCCCGAAAACACAAAAACTATCTCCCCTTCCTTCTCCCCAGCCCGCACAGAGTAACTTTCCTGAGGAATGGCAAACGGGGATCCCCCCAGCAAAAAATTCACTATGTCCTCAACCCTGAGCTGGGGCGGGAGTCCCGGATAAAGGTAGGAAAGCCTGAAATCCTCCGGATTCTCAAAGATCAACTCTTCCCAGTTGGTCTTCATTCTCACGCTTTCTCCATCGGAAACTACCCTCGCGAGCATCTCACCGAAAGGAGCGAAAACCGAAATTCTCAGAAACTCCGGGCGGACGGCGGTGGCTACTTGATCGAAAACAATTTTCCCCTGTGGGGACTTTATCGACACCCTCGCCCTGGCTTTTATCGAAGTAAAGTCCATCTGAGTACGTTTTGCCTTTGCTAATATAACGGAAAGATCAGGGCGTTCGGCAGTAGTGGGCGTGAGTTTGCCGGCGCAGGAAAAAAGGAGAAGAACAAGCGGAATAAAAACCCAGCTATGCTTCATCGCGCCCGAATTCCTTTAGCTTTTCTTGAAGCCTCGCGCGGGCTTTTCTATCTTCAGCCGTAACAAGCTTCTTGGAATCCAGAAGCTCAAGGGCTTTTGCGTAATTTTCCTCCGCAAGCTCCGTTCTGCCGAGCTTCTCGTACACATCTCCCAGATGCTCCAGAATGGCCGCATCGGCAGGAGGAATCTCCGAGGCGCGAAGCAACTGTTCAAGCGCCCTCGCAAAATCGCCTCTCTGGTAGTAGACCCACCCCAGACTGTCGATTATGTAGCCTCGCCCCGGAGCAAGCTCAAGAGCCTTGCTAATGAGTTCCTCGGCATAATCAAGTTTTTCTCCCCGCTCGGCGTATGTGTACCCGATGAAATTCATCGCATCGAAATTCTGCGGATTCCTGCTGACTATATCCTCCATTACCGAAAGCGCTTCCAGTATGCGATCGCTGTAGTAATACGAAACGCCAAGCGAATACAGAATGGATTCGTCATCGGGGTGCTTTTCAAGATACCTGCCGTACAAAGAGATCGAATCCTCCTGTCTTCCCTGCCTTCCATAGATTTCACCCAGAGAATTCACGGTCTTGGGATTGTACGGGCTCTTCTCGTGAAGCGCTCTCAGTATCTCAATCGCCTTCTGTGCTGAACCCTCAAGTTCATGTATGTATGCCCCATGAATGACCGCATCTATATGAAAATCAGAGCTTTGGGGTATGGAATCGAGAAGCCTCCTTGACTTGGAATACCGCCCGAGCTTGGTGTGGGCGATGGCGGAGTAGTATTTTGCCCCGAAATGCGCTGGCAGGCGTTTGAGAACCTGCTTTAGTTCTCCGATAGCTTTCTCGTAACTGCCGCTTTCAAGATACAGAAGACCGATTCTGAAGCTGATCTCGGGATTCTCCGGGTCCGAGGCTTCCGCGTTGTGGTACTGCTTGATTGCCTCTTCGAACCTGCGCTGGCGGTAAAGCATGTTCCCGTAGGAAATAAAGACATCGCGATAAGGAGCAAATTTCCTGATCGCCGACTCGTACTGCTCTATCGCTTCTTCGATTCTTTTCGCCTTCTCAAGGGTTTCAACAAGCCCGGCAAAAGCCGGGTAGTATGTCCGCTGAATTTCAAGGGCTCTCTTGTAGTGTTTTACCGCGGCATCGAGATTATTTCTTCTGTATGCGATGCTTCCAAGATAGAAATGACCCGCGACATCGTTCGGACTTATAGAAAGGCTTTTTTCAGCGTAGCGCTCCGCCTTTTCAAGGTTGCCTGAATAAAGTTCAGTCGCGCAGAGAAGCAGGTAGGTTTCCTTGTCTCCGGGGTCGGTTTCGGCTGCCTTGAGCAGGAATTTCTTACCCCTTTTCTTCATGGTTTCGTCAGGGGATGCGAGATAGATGCGGGCAAGGTCCCTGTATGCCGGGGAATTTGACGGATCGAGAACGATGGAATCGGTGAACTTGGCAACGGCCTTCTCGCGCATATTAAGAACCGTGTAAATCAGAGCGAGGCGGTATTTTATTTCAGAAGACTGGGGATCAATCCGTTCTGCCTCTTCAAGGCTCTCCAACGCACGTTTCAGGTTCCCTTTTTCCAGATAAAGCGTCGAAAGCGCAAAATTATAATACGCACTTCCCCGGTCTGCACTTTCAATATCCTGGTTGGGATCAACCGAGAGTCCTGCGCCTGCGCAGGAAACGCAGAAAAACAGAAAAAACAGAAGGAAAAGTTTTCTAGGAGATTTTTTCAACACACGCCTGAGCAATTATCAATCTTCGGCACCAAGACCCTGTGCCTGCCAGTCACGAAAGTAAAACCTCCAAGGCAACACCGGGCAAGAGCTTTTCAAACAGGATAACAAAAACGAATAAAAATATACAACGGGGAAAAAACAATACCTACGCATATTACGGTTAAAAATGAATACTTGTTCCGGGGGAAGACTCTGACCACAAATACCTGCCCCTTAACATGGGGGTATGCACAGCCCGCAGAGAGATTGACTTTACGTGCACTAAGATTTATTTTAGTTTCGCCGTGGGCAAGATTGAAAACATTTACGCGAAGGTTTTTGAAGGCAGCAGGATATCGACTGACGAAGCCGCACTGCTTCTAGACAAAGCTGACCTGCTCCAGCTAGGCTCCCTAGCCGATATCGCAAGGAAAAGGTTTAATCCAGAGAACATAGTTACCTTCGTAGCGGACACAAACCCCAACTATACCAACATCTGCGACACCGAGTGTCTTTTCTGCGCCTTCTGGAGACCTCCGGGCGCCTACGACTCCTACACGCTAAGCGTCGACAAGGTGATTGAGATAATGCGCACCTCTTATCATAACGGCGCCACGACGGTCCTTCTGCAGGGCGGTCACAACCCGGAACTTAAGCTTGATTACTATATAGAGATAGTAGAAAGGACCACGAAGGAAATACCGGAACTTCATCTCCACGCATTCTCAGCCCCGGAGATAGCCGCCATTGCCAAGTATGAGAACCTAGACACAAAGTACGTGCTGCAAACCCTCTGGGATGCGGGGCTAAGAACAATACCGGGAGGAGGAGCCGAGGTGCTGTCCAACAGAGCGAGAAGAGCTATAAGCCCTCTTAAGATAGATGCCGACACCTGGATGAGAATCACCAGGGAAGCTCACCTTGTGGGCTTTAAGACAACCGCAACCATGATGTTCGGTCACCTTGAGGATGACGAGGACATAATCGAGCACCTCTTCAGGATAAGAGAGCTTCAGGATGAAACGGGGAATTTCCTGGCGTTTATCCCCTGGACGTTTAAGCCCAAGAACACCCTGCTTGAGAAAAGAATAAAGGACGAAGTCGGCGGAGAAAGATACCTTAGGGTTCTCTCGGTATGCAGAATATTCCTTGATAACTTCAAGCATGTACAGGGCTCTTGGTTTACCCAAGGAAAGAAAATGGGTTCAATGTCCCTGCACTACGGCGCGAGCGACCTCGGCGGAACCCTTTACGATGAAAATGTCTTGGGATGCGCTGAGAACAAGATCCGCTCGACTGTGGACGAACTCGTTCACATGATAAAAAGCGCCGGGTTTAACCCCGCGCAGAGGAATACCTATTACGAAATTCTGGAGAAATTCTAGAATAAGAATTCTTGTCGCAGATGAAGTTTGGATAGCGACGGCACTACTTCATAAAAGAAATCCTAACCAGAGGGACTTTGCTGTAAGAGAAATAGTCCGCCAAGCGGAGATTGAGAAGATAGCCGGGACGGGGCCCCTGAGACCGGGAGTGAGAATTCACGCTTACCTTCACTGCGTAGCCAACAGACCTCCCAACCCAGGAAGATACAGAATGCTGTTTGAGACATCTAAAGGGCGCCGACGCCTGTTTAAGCCGGGAGATCCGTACCACTATCTTCGTACCGGAAAAAACACCCCGAACGAAAAAGACATTCCAAGGAAGTATCGTGAACTGCTCGACTGGTATCATCATGATTACACAGGAGGGGATAATACCGAGAAGATTGACCCGATACTTTCACTACGTGGCCTGGGCAAAGAGATATGGAATCCGGAAGACGCAGACTCCTATGTCAGTCAGCTTCGCGCAGGATGGCGGTGAACAGAACTCTCCGGAACGCAGACCTGAAAAACATACCCGTAAGGATTTTCAACAGTTTAAGAGTCAAGGACTATAACCCAGCTGTTTCCCGAAAAATTCACACCGCAGTCAATTTCCGGTTTCTGGGAAAAAACATAGTCGAAAAATTCAACTGCGCTGCTCGTAAGCACAGGCGCTCCGCAATACTCTTCAAGATTTTCAGCAGAAACCCCTGAACACTCAAAGGCACAAAGCTCAAAGTCACCCGCCACCTTCAGGTCAACTGTAAAATCACCTCGAGAAAAAGAAGCGCTTACAAGCGAGGTTCGAGAAGCGATCTGCATCCGTACACGAAAGCAGCCGCCGAAAAGAAAAAATATCTCGGCGAAGACTTCGTCAATTGAATCAAGATAAAACTCCCTCGCAACAGGCTTCGTATCCATTTTCACTTGCAGAACCGGGAGAACTCCTCCGCTCTCCGCTTTATGGACTCGTAGTCGTCTCCGCCTCCCAGAAGCGTGGTAGACACTCCGGCAAGCGCCGCCCCCGCAGAGAAGTAATCTCCGATGTTCTCCGCCGTTATGCCTCCTGTAACCATGATATCCATGAATCCGAGTGGCTCCTTTATAGCCTTCACGTAACCCGGGCCGAAGCTTGAAGCGGGAAATACCTTCACGAAGTCCGCTCCCATGGCGCGGGCGTTAACCATCTCAGAAGATGTAAAGGCGCCTGAGATCACCGTGATGCCGTTTCCCCCGCAGTACTCGATTATGCCGGGATCTGTGTGCGGAGAGACTATGAAACGGGCCCCGCAATTAGACATCCGCTCGGCGGAATCGCGGTCAAGAACCGTGCCCGCGCCTACGCATATCCCATCCTCGGGAGCAAGTTCCCGAACAAGTCTCTGTGAACCCGCGGAGATTGATATGATCTCTATGATTTTTATCCCGCCGTCAACGCATCCCCTTGCGAATTCAAGGGATTTTTCGTAACTGGCGGACCTTATAACGGCCACGACCCTGTTTCTCTTCATAAATTCAATCGCAGTCTCTGCCATGGCGCACGGTTTTGAGAATCAGGCAATTTAAAGGTATACTGGAACTGGTCTGTTTTAATCCCCTCTGAGGGGCAGATTATGAAAAACCCGGAACTCAGAACCGAAAGCAAGATATCTCAATTCATACAAAGAAGCAAAGAGCTGGGGCTCAAGGTGACACCCCAGAGAATAGCGATATACAGGGAGCTTGCGGGAAGCCGCCAGCACCCGAGCACCGAGATGATCTACAAGAACATAAAGGACTACTACCCGAACATATCCCTTACCACCGTGTACAGAACCCTTGAGACGTTCGAGAAAATGGGACTGATATCCGTGATAAATACCCTCTATCACGCCGCAAGATACGACGCCAACATGGAACCTCACCACCACGTCGTATGCGTAGAATGCAAAAAGATAGAAGATATCTACGACGATTCCATAGCCTACTCGGAACTTGACCCGCAAATAGACAATTACAAAATTCTTGGATACTCGGTACTTTTCAGCGGAATCTGCGAGGAATGCAAGGCCCTTAACAACTGACCAGGAACGGGCCGCTTCTCGCAAGGCCATCTAAAAGAGCGGAAAAATGAAAATCCCGCAGGGCTTTGAACGAGCCATAAACTTCAGTCTTCTCGATTCCATATTCTCAAGAAGATCGCGCCGTTTTGGCCTCGGGATGGAGATTCCCGAGGGAAACCTGGCGCACAGTTCCGCTCACGACCCGATCCCTCTCTCCGAACTTGAAGAGGCTTTTTTGATCTGGGCAGGCACGGGAACCACAGGTCTTTCCCTGGGAGACCTTCCGAGAACCGGCATATCATGGCTTTTTCAGTGGACCGGCAGAAGCTGGCCATGCTCCTGCAATTCCCATTCGACCGAACTTTTCTACACAAACGACCAAGGCGTTTACATGGTGCGGCTTTTTGACCTCATACCTCCCGACACCTCGATCTTCATGTCGCTTGACAGGGAAAAGCAACTTGAAAAGATAGTCGAACTCTTCAGGGCAAGCAAAATTACCCTTGAGAACCAAAGAGCCGATCTCCCGAAGGGAGAACCCGGCCTTTTCGACTTTAACGCATGGAATACAAACAAGCCGGGGACGACTTTCTTTATCCCGGTAACCAACACCACAGTCGAGTATATGGTGCTTCTGTTCATATACTTCGGAGCAAAGTACGGATTTAACATTATTGACGAACTCAACGGGGGAAGATCGTGCGGTCTTGATAAGTGGATAGAGAAAGGCTACATAAGAAACGACGTCAGGCTTTCTCTGTTCGATCTGGAATTAAGGGTGCTGACCACGCTCAATGTGGAGCAGGCCTTTATAAGCCAGAACATGAATCTCGCGCTGCAGGCCTTGGGTCTCGGAGGCTGGACTTTCACCGGACTGCTTCCCCATTACGCACTCGGGGTCGACCCTTCTCACAAAGGGCTCGGATTCCGGTTCGTCCAACCGGAGGAAAGCCTGAGGAGCACAAACCCACCTTATCCCGTCGGAAGGGACGGAGTTTTTGAATCCCTCTGTCCTCCCTACGTAGCGGACATGAACGAAGCTGTCGACAGGTTTCTAGAGGTAAGAGGTCAGTTCTGGAATGAGGATAATCCGTTTCCCTACAGAGATCCCGCATCGATCCTGCGTGACGAATACCATCCCTCCGAGATCAGGATACAGATAGTAAAGGATTTCTGCACTTACGTGTATGAGAACTACGGAAGATTCCCGGCTTTCCTGGACCCGATGTTTGTTCGGCTGGTATTTCAGGCCCACCACCTTGATCTTGATTTCTACGACAAGTATTTCGAGAAAGATTCATACCACGATCTGCACAAAGAACATTTCAAGCTCTGGCATCCGGAAATTGAGGACCCTTTCGGAAAATAGGTCACAATTAACTAATAATCGGTCTTCTCTCAGGATTTCGCTCTTTCTAGATAGTTTCCGTTTCTGGTATCAACTTTTATCATGTCCCCGATATTGATAAAAAGAGGGACAGCCACCACCGCTCCGGTTTCTATGGTCGCCGGTTTCGTGGTGCTTGAAACCGTATCTCCCTTCACTCCGGGTTCCGTGTGGGTAACCTCAAAGACAACGGCTGTGGGAAGTTCCACTCCTATGAGTTCTCCTTCATGCATCTGCACCGTGATCTCCTGCTGTTCCTTAAGAAATTTCACCGTATCCCCTATTGCATCCGCCCTGAAAGGAAACTGATCGAAAGTTTCGGAATCCATGAAGTAAAACATATCATCGTCCCTGTAGAGATACTGCATGGTTCTTCTCTGGATATCGGGAACGTTAAATGTGTCTCCCGCACGGAATTTCATTTCCCGCACGGCTCCCGTGGCGATATTCTTAAGCCTCGCCGTAACTATCGGGCTTCTCTGCGCCATCTTTGAATGCTTGTACTCGACTATCTCCCAGATCGCCCCTTCGGTCTCAATCTTCATGCCCTTGTGAAAACCACTCGTGTCAACAACAGCCATTTCGGATTCGGTCCTCCTTCATGAATTTGAAAAAAGTAATTTTTCTCGGAAATTCTCGCTTGCCATCACCATGTATCAACCTTAAGAATCAGGTTCTCTTAAACATCTTTTCAAGCATATTGTACGATATCCGGGTTGCGACCGGCCGACCATGAGGGCAGGCATGCGGATTTTCAGAAGCATCCATATCCGCAAAAAGAGTCCGGGCTTCCCGCTCCGAGAGCTTTCGGTTTGCGGTTATTGAACTGTGGCATGCCATGGTCGCACACACACCATCAAGACGCTCCTCCAAGCTTTTGGGATCGCCCAGACCATCAAGCTCATCAAACAGGTCGCCAAAAACCCGGGCGTAATCGGAGTCCCTTAAAAACCCCGGGACGGATTTCACTCTCACCGCATTTTCCCCGAAAACTTCAAAATCAAAGCCGAGCTTCTCCATTTCATCTGAGAATTGCAGTGCCGTATTGATTTCCCGGACCGTAAGTTCAACGACTTCGGGGATGAGAAGTTTCTGGGAGCAGGAAAAAGCTTCTTCGAGGTAAGATTTTCTTATTCTCTCGAAGTTAACCCGTTCATGGGCCGCATGCTGGTCAATAAGAATGATGCCGTCTGGGTCCTCGCATACGAGATAAAGCTTTCCGACCTGTCCGAGAAACTTGAGGCTTGAATAAAAGCCACCGGAGAACATGTCCTCTCCTCCCGCCTCCAGAGATTTCTCAAATACAGAAGAACCACCCTTGTGGGGATGCGGAGACCCCGGCTCAGGCTCGTGAGTGGTTCGAGTGGAAACTGCTTTTGCCGAAGGCGCTGTGGCGGAGTAATCCCTGTTCTCGGAAAGTCCGGGATCTTTTTGCCTTTCGTAGAAATCTTCGAGGGCCTTCTGGGTTCTTCCCCTGGAGCCCTTCATCCAAGGGGCATCTGCAAGCATGCCTCCTATCGCGCGGCGAATGCTCTGACCGACTTCGTACTGGCTCTCGAACATGACCTCGCTTTTGGTCGGATGCACGTTCACGTCCACCAAGGCGGGATCCCTGTCAATAAAAACCGCCCCTTGGGGATATCTTCCCTTTTCAACCATTCTTCCATAGCACTCCATTATAATCCTGTTTATGAAACGGTCTCTTACGGGTCTGGAATTTACGTAGGTAAAGAGCCTGCGCATCGAGGAGCGTGGGTCCAAGGGGCTTCCTAGGAAGCCGTGCAGCACAAGCGTCTCATCTTCAAAGTTTACAGGGTAAAGCGACGTGCCGGGAATTATCTGCGTTACGCGTTGCGCAAGCGACTCGCTTGCACCATAGCGATGGATGGTTCTTCCATCTGAGAAAACTTCAAAAGACACCCCGGGTCGTGAGAGGGCCTCGCGCTGTATAACCTCAAGAACCCTGCCAAGCTCGGTCTCCGGCCTTTTCAGAAATTTAAGCCGCGGCGGGGTGTTAAAAAACAGGTTCTTAACCTCAACTGATGAACCCGCGGGAGATGCCGTCTCCTTTATCTTTCTTACGACTCCGCCTTCAATGTAGATTTCGGTACCGGATTTCAAACCCTCGGCGGCGGTTATCATTCTGAACCTTGAAACGCTGGCTATGCTCGGAAGCGCCTCGCCGCGAAAACCGAGAGTCTCTATCGAGAAAAGATCCTCAATGTCCCTTATCTTGCTCGTGGCATGACGTTCAATGCTCATAAGAGCGTCGTCACGGGACATTCCGTGGCCGTTATCAACCACCCTTACAAGACGCTTGCCTCCAGCTTCAAGGTGTATGGATATTCTGGTCGCGCCGGCGTCAATTGAGTTTTCAAGAAGTTCTTTTACTACGGAGGCGGGTCTCTCGACTATTTCTCCGGCAGCTATCTTAGAGACAAGTACATCCGGAAGTGTTCTGATTTTGGCCATTAATGCTTTAGAAAAGCTTAAGTAGAATGAACAGGATGAGTATGATCAGAGGTAAGATGACCGCGGCGACCGAGAAAAAGGAAAAAGCCGAGAGGGTTTTCTTCGGGTGTGTCCCGAAAACGTCCCGCGACTGTTCTTCCACTACGCCGAAATATTTTTTAAACATCCTCGTCTTCCCCGGATGGCGTTGGGGGCGTTTTCTCCGCTCTCGCCCTGTTAAGCGATTCAACCAGAGACTCGACTGAGACCGCCGGAAGAGTTACCAGTTCGACCGTCCCCCTTGAGCAAAGGTCAACCGAGACCTTCCCTATGGTTTCGTTATCGGGCGCCTCCACTATGTTTACAAAATCGTATCTGCCCAGAGTCGCATACTGCTCGATAACCCTGACGCCTATATCCTCAAGCTCCTCGTCGACTTCCTTTATTCTCCCGGGCCGTTCTTTCACGGTTTTTCTGCCCTCGGGAGTAAGCCTGCTGAGTAATATGTAAATTGCCATTGAAAAAACCTGCTATCTTTATGAGTTGCGGCGAATCGCACGCCGAAAAAATCTTTAGTTGCCAGCTGGCCGTTCTAGATTTATAAACTTTTTTGGAAGATATCTCAAGCAAAAAAGCTTTCCCCCGGAACTTCCATAACAAAAACTCTCCGGTATACTACTACAAACATCCTTTAACACCTGATGAAAAGTATAATTCTCGTCTCGACAACCACCCTTGCCCTTCTGTTTTTTCCGCTTCTTCTCTCTCTGCAAGCGGAGGTTGCTTATGCGCAGCCAAATCCGCGGGAAGATCTCACCGTAACGGACTACTCGTGGAAATCTTACGGAGTGGGACGCATGGCGACGCTCGGGGAAATAACCGTCGCAAACTCCGGCAAAAACAGCTACAGGAACATCAAAATCAGAATTGATCTGTTTACGAGAACCGGCAAGCTTCTGGGCTCACTTGACGGAAAAATACCCGAGGAACTGCCCGCAGGAAGCCAAAAAACCTTCTCCAACTTGGATTTGGGACTCATGAATTCGGATCTTGAAAACTCCGAGGCGATGGTAACGGGGGCGGAGGTTTCGCAAAGTTCTTCGCTTGAAAGCGCCGAAAGCGTGATTTTCATAAAAAACTGGGAGTTTGAAGGCGCGAGCTTCGGAACGGAAGGCTTCATAACAGAGATTACCCTTGAGAACACAGGAAAAACCCACTTTAAAAACATAAAACTACTTTTAACCGAAAAAGACGGGGGAGGCGGACCGGGAAGCACCCATCTTTCCTCAGTGACAATACATAACGTTCTTCCCGCCGGAGAGGAAAGAACGTTTACCGGGATAAACGTCGGCTTTTCGAGTCCGAACGCTATTGAAAGATCCATCGCCGTCTCAGGAGCCGAGGCGATAACAACAAAAGAACTCAATTATATTCTTTCCGGCGGGGGAAGCTTGGGAGAGAGAATAAAGAAAAAAATCAGTTCCGTCAGCATACTCAAGAAAAAAGACGGGGAGAAAAAAGCCGAACCGCTTCAGGAAACATCATCTTCGGATGAACCCGGAAGCACTTACGGCGGAGGAAACGAAAGTGCTCCTTCTCCGGCCAGTTCGGTCGGTTCTACCGATTCGGTTGCAGAGAAGAACATAGAACTCTCCCAAGAACAGCCCAGAGAAGCTTTCCCAAAGCACGATATAGTCATAAGGGAGTTCGAATGGGGAAGCGGAATCCCTGGGGCGACTGCAACGCTCAGCAAGCTAGTTATCGAGAACATAAGCGACATCGCTTACGAAAAAATAGAGCTTGAAATAGAGTTTTTCAAATCCTCAAACACTCCTTTCGGATCAAACCGCTTCAAGATAAAAGAGGTGCTGGCTCCGAAACAGGTAATGTGGCTCAGGAATGTTCAGGTCGGATTTATAAGCAAGCTTCCTGACCCGAACCTTATAAAACTCAGAGTGGTAAAAGCAAAAGCGATCATGTAGAAAACTTATGCCTGAATGTGGGGAGGGATTAAGACTTCTGGGAACTTCTCTAGCCTTCCACCAGTTCGAGGGATTGTTTTATCGTTTCGACCAGCTTGTCCCTGAACTGCTCTATTCCTTCAAAGGGAACGACTATGCTTGAGCGGCCGCCGCTTAGTTCCGTAATCCTGAGGTACTGACCCTTGTGGTTTTCCTTAACGTCAAAGAAAAACCTCTTGGATTCAATATCAACGTGGTTACTTACATGCTCCTTTTCTGTCCTTTCTTCCATCTGATCCTGCCTCCTAGAAAAATTTGTTGGAACAATTATTGAGGCATGACTATAACCCCTGAAAAGCAAAAAGCAAACGATTCTTTTCTAGCCCCGCAAATACGGATATATTCAGGGAGAGCACCTGCGAAAATGGCAAGAATAAAAATAGATTTACCGAGCAGATTCGTCTTTTCAACGCAGATTCCGATAAGGATAGACGACATAAATTACGGTTCTCATCTTGGACACGACTCGGTGCTAACCCTCGCGCACGAGGCCCGTGTAAGGTTCCTTGCAACACACGGTTACACCGAAGCCGATATAGAGGGAGTGGGGATCATAATGGGAGACGTCGGAATCACTTACAGTTCGGAAGCGTTTTACGGGGACGTAATGGAAATAAGCATCGGCATCGGCGAGTATGGCAACCATTTTCTCGAGCTCATCTACGTACTGGCAAACGAAAAAAGCGGCAAAGAGGTGGCCAAGGTCAAGACCTCTCTCGTGTTTTTTGACTACAAAGAGAGGAAAACCGTGCGGATGCCGGAGGAATTCCGAAGGAAAATAATCCCTGGAGAGTAACCACCGAAAGTCTCCCGCTACTGTTTATTTTTGGGAGCGTAGCCGATGTAAATCGTGCTTTTACGTTTCTTTACCAGAAAAAGGTACTGCTTTCCGGGTTTCAGGCCGCTTAGGATCTTATTGTAGTCTTCAAGGTTCGCCACGGGGTTCTTGTCAACCTCAAGTATCACGTCCCCGGGACGAAATCCCGCCTCCCAAGCCGAGCTGCCACGGTTTACGTTCGTAACCAGCACCCCGGCCTTATCCTCAACGCCGAACCGTGCGGCAATATCTGGGGTAATATCGCTTAACTCAATATCTTCATCCCGCCGGGACTCCGCAGGAACCTCGTCATCCGGCATCTTGCCGAGAACAACGGAAATCTCCTTGCGTTCTCCGTCGCGGAGAATCGTGATCTTAGAAGAAGTCCCGGGAGCTTTCATTCCCACGAGTTTGGATAAAGACGTAAACTCTTTTATAGGCTCTCCGTCAAATTTCACTACCACGTCCCCTCTGCGCAGGCCCGCTTTCTCCGCGGGACTTCCCGGGCTTATGTCGGATATAAGAGCTCCGTCGGTGCTCTTATGCCCCATGCTCTCAGCTATCTCTTGCGTTATAGGCTGAATAATGACTCCCAGCCATCCCCTGACCACCTTGCCTTTTTCCATGAGCTGCGATATGACCCCCTTGGCCATGTTGGTGGGTATAGAAAAACCTATTCCTTGACCTCTGGCCGCTATCGCGGTGTTAACGCCGACCACATCCCCTCCAAGGTTAAAAAGAGGACCTCCACTGTTTCCAGGGTTAAGGGATGCATCAGTCTGAATGAAATCATCGTAGGCTCCGAGACCCAGAGATCTCCCCTTCGCGCTCACTATTCCGACCGTCACTGTATAACCGAGTCCGAATGGATTTCCGATCGCCATGACCCAGTCGCCGATTCTAAGCTTGTCCGAATCTCCGAAAACAACAGGTTTTAGCTTTTTTTCAGGCTTTATCTTCAGGACCGCAAGGTCCGTTTTCGAGTCCTGTCCCACAATCTCGGCCGTATACCTTGACCCATCGTAGAGAACGACCTGTATATCCTCTGCCCTGCTGATCACATGGTTGTTGGTAACTATGTAGCCGTCTTTGCTGACTACGAACCCGGAACCAAGGCCTTTTTTCCTGAACTCTCGTTCCCGGTCATTCGGAAAAAATCTTTTGAAAAATTCCTCAAAAGGGTCCCCTTCGCCGAAATCAGGGACCGCCTTGCCCCGCTTTACGACACTCGTGGTGCTTATGTTCACAACAGAATGCTTTTGTTTCTCGACAAGGCCCGCCAAGGAAGGGAATTTTTCAGAAGAGCCGGAAGAAGAGAGAAGTTCCGGTATGTTTTCGTGCGACAGAGATCCGGAACTTTCTTCGGCTTCCTCTACCTTAGCGCACGAAAGGGAACCCACGAGAAAAAGACAACCAGCAAAAAACAGGAAAACGGGTTTTTTCATAGTTAAAACCTCCAACTTCATTCGAGCATCCCGACTATTTTATCAGCAACTTCGGAGATACTCATATCATTCGTAAAAACAACATGCGGCGAGAGTTCGTAAATATCTTTTCTTTTCATGAAAAGCTCATAGAACTCAGCCCTAGGGTCTTTGACGTGGAGAAGGGGTCTTCCCTTATCGCTCCTCACCCTGTTCCAAAGGGTATCGATATCCGCCCGCAGATAGAAAACCTCACCCGAGGTCTCCATTATTTCGCGATTCTGCTGCCGCAGAACCGCACCTCCCCCCGTTGAGATTACGGCCGGGGATGTTTTCTGCGAAAGGATGGCAAGCATCTCAGTTTCCTTCTGCCTGAAGCTCTCCTCTCCCTCCGCTTCAAAGATTTCAGATACAGAAAGACCTTCGGCCCGTTCCACTTCACTGTCAAGATCATAGAAATTCATTCGCAGTTTTCTGGAAAGCTTCCTGCCGACGCTTGTTTTGCCCGCTCCCATAAACCCCGTAAGAAAAATATGTCGTTTCTCGCTCAAATCAACCTACAACTTTCTTCCGATGGGAGAACCCTCGGCGGGGACATCTGCGCCGGAGAGCATTTTCTCAACGTACTTGCCTATTATGTCACACTCTATGTTAACTTCCATCCCTCGGCGAAATTCGGAAAAAGTTGTTTCCCGAAGCGTGTAGGGAATTATGTTTACCGAAAACTCAGTGTCTTTTACCGAATTGACGGTGAGACTTACGCCGTCAACGGCGATTGATCCTTTTTCGACCACATATTTCGCAAGAGATGAGGGAATCGAAAAAGAAAAAAACCTGGACTCTCCTACCGGAGCAATGGACTGAACGATCCCGACTCCGTCCACGTGGCCCGTGACGATATGTCCACCCATCCTGTCTCCGACCCGAAGAGATTTCTCGAGATTCACTCCGCTCCCCGTCTGGAGACCGGAAAGATTTGTCCTGGAAAGCGTTTCGTGGGATGCGTCAACGGAAAAACTACCGTCTCCTGCAGAAACCACCGTAAGGCATACGCCGTTTACGGCCACGCTCTCCCCCAGATCCAGTTCCCCGGCATCGATCTTCCGAACCCCGATTCTTAAAAGAACGCCCTTGTCCTTTTTCTCGAGCGCCCGCACAGCGCCAATGTCTTCAACTATGCCGCTAAACATCTAACTCTCCTTGCCCCGCCACACGACTCCGGAAATAAGAATCGAAATCGCTCCAACCGTGATCGCAGAATCGGCTACGTTAAAAGGAGGCCAGAGCAGGTCCGGGTTCCCCGGCCAGTAGACTGCAATAAAATCGGTCACGTATCCGTAGGTAAACCTGTCTATTGAGTTTCCAATAGCTCCCCCCAGCACAAAAGCAAGCGCATATCGAAAAGCTCTCTGCTCCTCTTCAAGTCTGCGGAGAAAGAAAAAAATCACGATCAGCACCAAAACGAAAATAACTATATAGAAGTAAAGCCTTAGATCCTCGGACATGTTCCTTAACATGCCAAACGCGATTCCCGGATTTCGCAAATGTGTTATATCGAACCATGAAAACACGTTTATCCTCGATAAAAATGGCACGTGAGCCTTAACGAACCACTTGGTCAGCTGGTCAAGCAATACTACCAGAAAAGATATAACGAATACGCTCAGATAGTTTCTCATGAAAAAAACAAGAAATCCCGACCCCGAAAGAAAATCCCGGAAACTCCCGGAAGATAGTTAAGCCTCATTCCAGCCGAAACTCTATCGGAACCTTGACCCAGCTTGAAACTGCCTTGAAGCCTCTTTGCGCCGGTACGAATTTCCACTTTCTTACAGCCTTCAAAGCAGCATTATCAAGAACCTTGTGGCCGGAGGATCTGAAGATGGTTACTTCCTCGGGTTTCCCGTTCGGAAGCACATGCACATTAAGCAACACGCTGCCCTCGTAACCGCGTCTTATGGCAACCGCGGGATAGCCAGGTCTGGGGGTAAAACCGTAAGATGGCCTCGCGGTGGCATAACTTTCTTCGGCTTGCTCCTCCGGGGCGGGTTTTGCTTCCTTTTTAAGCGCTATGGAGTCATCCCGCTTTTTCACTTCCTTTACGACTTTTTCTTTTTTCTTCTTAACAACCTTTTTTTTCTTTACGATTTTTTTTGCAGGCTCGGGTTTTTTGAATTCAAAATGCCTCAGGGAAACCTCTATGTGATCGCCGTATACGGGGACACTTTTCTGCACGACAATCTTCCCCCAAGCAATAGATATAAGAACATGGAAGACAATTGAAAACAGTATGAATTTCTTGAGATTGTCAACCGGCCTGCCCATACCAAAAGATTATTCTATATTAATAACCAGAAACTCCTTAATTCCTCCAGGAACCCTGACCTGTATCTCGTCATCAACTCTCTTTCCGATAAGCGCGCTGCCTACCGGAGAGGTAACCGATATAAAGCCATCTTCGGGCTCGGATTCATCCTCTCCAACAAGCTTATACTTTTTTATGTCCCCGGAATCGATATCCTCCACCGTAACCGTAAGACCGAAAACCACCCTGTCCCTGGCAGTGATTTTCTCGGGGTCAATTACTTCCGCGCGGCCGAGGCGGTCTTCTATTTCCTGTATCCTTCCCTCTATGAACGACTGTTTCTGCTTGGCAGTCTCGTACTCGGCGTTTTCGGAAAGATCCCCGAGAGATCTCGCATATTCTATAAGTTTGATTACTTCCTGTCTTTCGACGGTTTTTAACCTGTGCAGTTCGTCCCGAAGCTTTTTCCAGCCATCGGGAGTAATTAGAACTCTTCGGACACTCATTAAGATCTCCTCCTCGACTCAGCCATACCCCACCCGGATTAATAGTAGCTTTGCAAAGCCTTCACGTCGAGACCGATTCTCACCAAGGCCTCGATAGCACTGACTCCGGCGACCGCGCCGGCGAGAGTGGTAAAGTAAGGAACATTGTTTATAAGCGCAGTCCTTCTTATCGAATATGACTGCGCGATCTCCTTTTTCCCGAAAGTGGTATTTATAACCAACTGCACCTCACCGTTTTTAAGGTGATCGACTATGTGGGGACGGCCCTGCTTAACCTTTTTCACCGTTCGGGAAAATATACCATTTTTATTGAGAAATTCAGATGTGCCCCCGGTAGCCATTATATCAAAACCGGTATCGCTCAGCCTTTGGGCTATATCAAGCATCTTGTCGGACTTGTCCTCGTCTTTTACGCTTATGAAGGCCACTCCGCTGGAGGGAAGGCTGTTGCCGGCCGCAATCTGGGATTTGGCGAACGCCTGATCAAGGTCAGGGGCGATCCCCATGACCTCACCGGTGGATTTCATTTCCGGGCCCAGGATTGTGTCAACTTCCGGAAACTTGACAAAAGGAAAGACCGATTCCTTTACGCAGTAGTGCTCTGGGACGATTTCCTGCGTGTAGCCGAGTTCTTCAAGAGATTTTCCGGTCATCACTTTAGTCCCTATCTTGGCCAGCTGAACTCCTATGGCCTTGCTCACGAAAGGAACAGTGCGGCTTGCTCTGGGATTTACCTCGATTATGTAAACCTCTCCGTCCTTTACGGCAAACTGGATGTTAACAAGCCCTTTTACGTCCAGAGAAAGCGCAAGTTTTTTCGTCTGGGACTTTATTTCCTCGACAATTTCAGGTTCCATCGAAAACGGGGGCAGGATCGCCGCACTGTCCCCGGAATGAACCCCTGCTTCCTCAATGTGCTCGAGCACCCCGCCCACAACAACCGTTCTCCCGTCGCAAACCGCGTCCACATCGACTTCCTTTGCGTCCTTTAGAAACTTGTCTATCAGTATCGGGTGGTTCGGTGAAACGCTCGCGGCTTCCCGTATATAAGTTCGAAGAGACTCCTCATCGTAAACTATCTCCATGGCACGACCGCCCAGAACGTAAGACGGGCGGACCATGACCGGATATCCTATTTCACGGGCTATGCCAATGGCTTCCCCCTCGCTTCTCGCGGTATCACTTTGGGGCTGAAGCAGACCCAGATCCGAAACGAGCTTTCTGAATCTGTCTCTGTCCTCGGCAAGATCTATGCTTTCGGGGGAAGTTCCTATTATCTTCACCCCTTCCTCCTCAAGCGCGAGGGCCAGGCGAAGTGGAGTCTGGCCTCCAAGGTGAACTATGACTCCCCATGGGTCTTCCCTTCTTATAAGAGCCAAGGTGTCTTCAAGCGTAAGCGGTTCAAAATAAAGCCTGTCCGAGGTATCGTAATCCGTGCTCACGGTCTCGGGATTGCAGTTAACCATAACAGCCTCGTACCCTTCTTCCCGGAGCGCAAAAGACGCATGCACGCAGCAGTAGTCAAATTCTATGCCCTGGCCTATGCGGTTCGGTCCCCCGCCAAGTATCACAACTTTTTTTCTGTCCGTGGGAAGCGCTTCGCTTTCACTCTCGAAAGTCGAGTAGAGGTAAGGGGTGTAGGCCTCGAATTCGGCGGCGCAGGTATCAACCATCTTAAAAGCAGGCTCAATTCCCTCGCGCAGGCGGAAATCCCTTACTTCCCCTTCTTCCGTAGAAAGAATCTTTGCAATCTCAATGTCGGAAAAACCGTGGCGCTTGGCCTGAAGTAGGGTCTCGCGGTTAAGCCCGTTTTTCGCAATATCAGATTCGAAGTCAACAATCTGCTTTATATTCCGAAGAAACCACGGGTCTACGTGAGAGATCGAGTAGATTTCCTCCAAGTCCATGCCGAGACGAAACGCGTCGGCTATGTACCAGAGCCGCCTCGGGGAGGGGACCCTGAGTTGTTCCCTTACCTCTTCGGGGTCATCAGACACTTTCTCGAAACCATAGGAATCTATCTCAAGGGATCTCATCGCCTTCTGCAGGGATTCCTTGAAAGTCCTTCCCATGGACATGGCCTCCCCCACTGATTTCATCTGTGTGGTGAGAGTCGGACTCGTCTGCGGAAACTTCTCAAACGCGAACCTCGGTATTTTCACCACAACATAATCTATCGTCGGTTCAAAAGACGCGGGAGTATACTTCGTTATATCGTTTGAGATCTCATCGAGAGAATAGCCGACCGCAAGCTTTGCGGCTATCTTGGCGATCGGAAACCCGGTGGCTTTTGAGGCAAGTGCGGAGCTTCGCGAAACCCTCGGGTTCATCTCTATTACCATCATCCGTCCGTCTTTGGGGTTAACCGCGAACTGGATGTTTGAGCCCCCTGTTTCAACGCCGATTTCCCTTATTATCGCTATGGACGCGTCGCGCATATGCTGGTATTCCTTGTCGGTAAGGGTCTGGGCGGGAGCTACCGTTATGCTGTCTCCCGTGTGAACACCCATGGCGTCGAAATTCTCTATGGAGCAGATTATTACAACGTTATCCATATGGTCCCGCATTACTTCATACTCAAATTCCTTCCACCCCACTATGGATTCCTCTATGAGTATCTCGCTTGACGGGGAACTTTCGATTCCCGCCTTGGCGAACTCCTGGAATTCCTCCTTGTTGTAGGCCACGCTCCCTCCGGTCCCGCCAAGGGTAAAAGAAGGCCGTATGATGACCGGAAACCCTATCTCGTCCACAACTTCCCATGCCTCTTCCATGTTATGCGCGATGCCGCTTTTAGGCACCTCAAGACCTACGTCAGCTATGGCTTTTTTGAAAAGCTCCCTGTTCTCCGCCTTCTGTATCGCCGGGATTTTCGCGCCTATGAGTTCCACGCCGTGGCGTTTGAGCGCGCCTGACTCGGCAAGCGAAACGGCTAGGTTAAGGGCTGTTTGTCCGCCTATTGTGGGCAGAAGGGCATCGGGTTTCTCCTTCTCTATTATTTTTTCCAGTATTTCTGGAACAAGCGGTTCCACGTAAGTCTTATCGGCAAAGTCCGGGTCGGTCATTATGGTGGCCGGGTTGCTGTTCACCAGAACCACCCTGTAGCCTTCTTCCTTCAACACCTTGCACGCCTGGGTACCCGAATAGTCAAACTCGCAGGCCTGTCCTATCACTATCGGACCGGAGCCGATGATCATTATGGTTTTTATGTCAGTTCGCTTGGGCATGGAACGGAAAAGCTTCTAACGGGTTGCAAATATATACTTAATAACAAGCTGACAGGCAACATGAAGAGACTACGGCTTTCAGAACGGAATTTTGCGTTGTCCCCTTGACGGCCGAGTTAGCGGGAGTACGTACACCAGGTTTTCCGTATAAAGCTTCGCAATTTATGCCGTATTCACGAGTAATAGCCCGTTGGAACACAAGATCGAACTACTGAAAGACAGAGAGTTCTTATGCAGTCAGGAGGTCAGGAAATTTCTTCTCTCGCATGACTGAGGCTATCCCCGATGTTCGTATGATCATCACGCCTGCTCATACTGCACCTCCGCCAACCGCAATACTTCATCTCGAAATCTGGGGTGAAGTCCTTTCACGGTATGCAGTTCCGCGTTGCGACCTAGAATTTCAGTCAACTCGATTTCCAATCCCGCAAGCGTAATAAAACCGATTCGGGCGTCCCGCTCGAATTCTACCAGTACATCTATATCGCTGTCGGGGCCGAAATCATCCCTGATCGCTGAACCGAAGAGCGACAGTCGCGTTATGCGGTTACGGCGACAGAATTCCGCAACCATCTTTTTTGGTATATCTATTTGCACACTCATTTGTTCATGGCATTAAGGCTCAGAGGAACTTTACACATGGTGAGTGAGTCAATTCCGCACAACTCAACCCTCTTCCCCGCTATCAGCAATAAATTATACGGAAGATTGCGGCAAAGATATATCGAGAGGAAAGACTCGTTCCAACCAGCAAAGCGCCAAGAATGCTTAGGAAGAATCCGGGCAATTTTTACATATCAGGCAGCATAAAGACATAAGTACCACGTTTCCCGAATATAGCGTCACAATGTATGCTGTATTCATGAACGACGGACTGTCTCAACAGAAAACCGAACTGCTGGGTGGCGACGAACCGTTTCAGGGAGGGGATGCACCCGCCCTGAAGCTGCTTGACTACTGGAGATGGTCAGGTTCCAATCTTCTGGACAATACCACCCGCGGGATTCTGGCGGAGTTCCTCGTCGCAACGGCGCTCAACCTTCACAAAGAACCTAGAGTAGAATGGGGAGGGTATGACCTGCGCATGGAGTCAGGCACGACAATTGAAGTCAAAAGCTCCGCGTACGTGCAGTCATGGAAGCAGAAAGAATACTTCCCTATCGAATTCACCATCGCTCCTCGCTTTTGGAGCTGGGATCCCAAAACCGGAGAGAGTACCGGAGGAGACGTTAAGCAGCGCTGGGCAGACATGTACGTATTCTGCGTTTTTACGAAGAAAGAACCCCCTTTTAACCCGCTTGACACCGCTACCTGGGATTTTTACGTTCTTCTAACTAAGGTTCTTGACCAAGAATGCCCGGAGCAAAAAACCATTCGCTTGAATTCTCTCGAAAAGCTCTCGCCGCGCAAGTGTTCCTATGCAGACTTGAAGGAGACTATTTCGGACTTGGAGTGTGAGATTAAGCAACAACCTTGACGAATCTACAGAATTACTCGACTCAATTCTGAATTTAGCTTTGTCAATATGAATGCTATCTCAGGGTCTGCGATTATGGAATCAGTGAAAAAAAGAACAGTTTACACCATAGGTCACTCGACTCATGAGATCGGAAATTACATTTCGCTTTTAAAGCGACACCGGATAAACGCAGTTGCTGATGTGAGGTCAGTGCCGTATAGTCGCTATTACCCGCAATTCAATCGCGAAAATTTGACTGACTCCCTTCATGTGCACAGCATCGAATATGTTTTTCTTGGCAAGGAGCTTGGCGCGCGACCAGATAATCCTGAATGCTACGAGAACAGAAGAGTAAAGTACCGGTTGCTTGTCAGAACCAAGCTGTTCAGGGAAGGAATAGAGTGGGTCCGTAAAGGCAGCAAACACAAGAAGATTGCTTTAATGTGCGCGGAGAAAGACCCGCTTGACTGTCACAGGACGATTCTTGTCGCGCGTGAATTAGTGAGAGTAAAATTAGATGTCGAGCATATTCTGGCAGATGGACAAGCGGAACGACACGACATTGCAATGAAGCGCTTGTTAGAGCAATTGGGAACGGGCGGCCATAGGGACCTGTTCCTCACCAAAGAGGAGTTGATGGATAAAGCGTATGCAGCCAAGGAACGGCGTATTGCTTATTCCAAGAAAGAATCTGCTTGAGAATCGAAGGAAGTTCAGAAACGAGGATTCTTACAACAGCTTTCACTAAAAAAGGGTGGGATACGTGAAGAAATACGGCCTCGCATGTTTTCTGAACCACTTATGCTCCGTGGATTACGCACACTCTAAGGAACGCCGGGACAACATTAAATAGAGTACTTGAGACGTGAAACAAGACTTGAAAATCTACATCTCACAAACTTATCTCCACATCCGAATCTCCTGACTCGAGCGCATTCATATATGCAAGACAAAGTTCACGGAACCTGTAAGTGCCGTAAGTTTTGATTTCCTGAGCTTCCACTATCGGAAAAGTAGAAAAAACATAGCGCACATCGTTACGGTCAGTAACTCCATAGAGGTGGAAAAATACTGCGTCAAGTTTGGCACGTAAATGCAGTCTACGTTCTTCATCCCACAGAAATGGCGGTTTTATTTTTCCGTTCTGGTCGACATAACCCATGTCGCGGGCAAATGGTGCCATATCGTGGGCGGTATATGTGAGTTCCAACACAGCTTCCCGTATGATCTCCCCGGCCGTTTTCGAACCAAAGTAAGTAATTTCGTAATGATCGAGAGGTATTACAGGCAGTTGTTCAATAATATACCAGTTCAAATTGGTCCCATGCATCTTTTGACGCACAATATAATCGAGGAGTAAAGAATTAAAATTAGCAACAAAACAAGATACAAATTGACAATAAGTATTTCTATCTTCTGAAGTTAAAATCGGAATTGAGTTTCCTAATCCCGCAAAAGGAACAACAGTAATGATTATTGTCCGGGCATCGGTGGCACGGGCAATATTCCGGAATCCCAAGGTCCATTCTAAGTTGTTTGAAATCCTTACTTCACTAGCAGGAACCCAATATTGTGGGGTGGGAACAAAATTGGGGTCTGCTTTTTCTGCTAGTACTATATCTCCACTTAGCGCCGGATTGTGAAGACTTTCTGGGTTTACTTTTACCGAGGCAGCCCGATGGTCGAATTGGTGGATCATACGGCCAACATATAGAGGAACCCATTCACCTTCTGGACTACTGAATCGATTGCCTCCAATCGGATAAGCTTTCTCTTTTTCCTCAAGTTCCTGACGCGTACGAAAAAGACCAGAGTCGTTGGTCATATCAAACATACGAACATATTTCACGGGCCATGTTTTCACTTCTTCCCCGCTGGATCGATCAACTAACACAGGCAAGTCTTTATAGATTGCCTTGGCCAGTTCCGCATCCCGGCGAGATCGGAAAACCGGCGCAGTACCTGTGTTTGGATTGACTTGCGCAAAGTTCTGTGCCGTCATAGGGAAACAGCAATCATGATCTTCGACCTCGGACACATTCTGCAGGAAAAACGCACATTGAGTTGGACCGGGGACCGGTAATGGACTTGCGACGAAAACACAAAATTTAAAGCGACTATCCACATCCGGGAAAAAGGGGGTGGTCTTGAAACGCGTGCGTCGGTTTTCAAAATCGTAGAGTACTTTCAATCTACCCTCCGTTGCCACTTTTTTGAAAAACTTCGCAGCAGTCTTGTCAGAGGCAATCCCGGAGGGAGTAAGAAGACCTACCATCCCATCAGATTTTACGATATTCATAGCTCGTTCAACAAAAAGAGAGTAAAGATTAAGGTCTCCTCCCGAAAGCAAAGGATAATCGCCGCATGTTCTGGCAACACGGGCCGCGTTCTCCGCCCGCTCTTTCGCTTTATAGAAATCTTCCGCAAGTGAATCCCCCTTTTTTTCTAGGTCAGCGATCATACGCTTTCGGTCTGCGGCCCGGGCCGCCAAGGCAATCTCACGACGGCGAGTTGCAAACCACTCGACCTGCTGCAGTTTTACCCGATCCCAAGGCGGATTCCCTATTATCGCGTCAAAACCCCCCTGTAGTCCGCAATTCTCCCACTCCGACCACACTCCGGGAAACATCACCTGCCAGTTGCAAAAACGCTCTTCCTCAACAAGTTCTTGCACTTTCTCAAGAATCCCCGCAAAGCGCTCCGACTGCGTTTTCCCGTTCTGTATATCAGACTCTCCCAGAGAAATGTCGACAGGGTCGCCGAATATGCCTTCAAAAAAAGCGTAGAGAGCGCTCTTGTCGTCACGATCCCGGATGTTAAGCCAGTCAAAGGCATGCACAACCGAGAGAAAAGCATCCAGAGGCGCCGTGTCTTCCTTGATCCCATTAAAGATGTCGGCGGAACGGTGAGCTTCGGATATCTCCTCATCGGTCAGGCCTTCAATTATCTGCATGGGGGCCGCGGTCGAAATAGCCCGCGCGATGGGTTTTTGAAGCAGAAGCGGCCCTCCGTACTCCTCGGCCTTTTTTACCCCATCCCTGACCCACATGCCGAACAGGCTGTTTCCGCAGCGTAGATGGTGATCAATGAAGCTCAAGGGAGCCCCGGGCGTAAACGTATGGAGCCATAGAGACACCTTGGCAAGTTCAACCGCCATGGGATTTCTGTCAACTCCGTAAACGCAGCGCTTGAGCACCATGCGCCTGATTACGTGACGGTCGTCAAGCGGCTCGAAATTAACGCTCCACTTGCGCTTCTGCGCGTTTGCCATAATCCTGTTGCGAATCCTGTCAATCCGCGCGTTTAGAGGAGATATGTAGTTTTCCACCGCGGCCTCGGCGTCGGCCATTGCTGCAATCACGCTGTCGGTAAGAAAATCCACGAGATTGACCAGGAAGTGCCCCGAACCCATGGCGGGGTCGCAGATTTTCAGTTCGAGAAGCTTTTCCGCCGGATCGGTTTCCTTCAGAAGTCCGATTTTCATATCTTCGGACAATCCGCTTTCGGCGAGTTCCGCGATTCTGGACTCAAACTCATCCATGGATCTCTGCGCCAGAGGTTCAATTGTCTCTTTTATTATCAAACCGACCAAATCGTCCAGAGTGTAGTAGCTTCCCGATTCTTTTCTCGCGAAGATGTTCGGGCGAATGACTATTTCACCATCACCCCGCGCGAGCTCGTATTCAAGAAGACGTTCGTATATGGATCCGAGCTGCTGGACGCTGAGGTCGCGGTAATTGATATACCGGCGTCCATGCTCTGTCTGTTCGAAGGAAAGGGCATCAACCACGTCGGCGACAACTTGGTCTCCGATCCGGATTTCTTCAAGAAGCGGGGTGCTCTCCCTGTCAAAAAGGCCGCCGTTATATGGCGGTAGCCCTATTGAAGAATCGCCCTGATCAATAGCGAGACAGAGATCATCAATGGCATTCCAGTATCTCGACGCTTTTTCGGAAAAAACATCATTCTGGTCCTTGCGTCGTCCCACATCACCCCGCACTTTATCCCGCAGGGCATAGTCGTCGTAACGCGTATCGCGCACGGGCAGCAACTCGCGGTCCTCGGCGTAGAGGATGAAAAGAAGTCTGTAGAGAAAAACCAGGACAGCCTCGCGCACCTGATCCAAAGGGGTCTTGGGCGAAGCAAGTGCGAAAGCGCGGGCGAGTTCAGGGAAAACCTTGCCGAAAATCAGTTCCGAGAGGTTGCCCGCGACTCGTTCTTCGTAGAACTTGCTTTCATCAAGAGAGCGCTGGTGAAACGTGCGCGGATCAGCAGCGCCGGGAAGAAAGGCCTCGCGCCTGAACATCAGAACGAACACGCAAAGCCAGTGGTGACGCTCGGATTCGGAAAGAACGGGCGAATCATCGTCCCGATTGTAAATATTCAATATCTTTCCGAGGTCAATATCCAGGAACTGCTCGGAAACCGACCGGGCGCCCTGGTAGTAAAGCCGCCATCTCGCGCCATTGGTAAGAATGCCCCACCTTAGCTTTCCCGAAGTCAGATCATCCACTCGTCGAAGATAGCGAAGTATCTGCGTTGAAGGCGCCGTCACCTCATCAGGAAGTCCTGACCAGCGATCGAGTGGTCGAAGCCAGCGCTTGCACTCAACTACTGCAAGACCGAACTGGTAGCGTTTCCATTCTTCTGTAAAACCGTTAGCCCGCTCCTTGGCCGCATCGTCTGCGAACATAAGGCCATCGGGCACATCCTGCCTTCCCTTTACGGTAAGATTCTGTTGTCGCAGACTCGCGGTCCAGCCCAAGCATTCGAGTATGGGCCAGACTAGGTCGGTTTCCGTCTGGCTTTCATTTGGTTTACCTGAAACCGGAAACTTGCTGAATATTTCCTTCAGCGATTCGTAAAATCTGTCTACTGACTCGGAATCAAGATATTTCCAGTCGGGTAACTTGACTATAGACTGGCTTAAGAAATCATTGGAGAAAAGACTTCCCCGAAAAGGTTTCTCGGTATCCACGGTTAAAGGAAATTAAAATGTTTATCTAATCCAGCTTGCTTTAGCTTTAAGATTCATCCGCTAAATGCTTTTTCCTGGCCTCAGCCTCGATGGGAAAACTTCTACCTGATTTCGGACTATATCAGATTTCGTGAAATTCCCTGCCTTGCATCTAAAAAAAAAAGAACCCCTCTTTATTGAGGATTATTTTCAATTCCTGTGAGAAATTATTAATGTACGAAATTGTCAGAGCTTCCAAGATGAACGTTTAAAACGACCGGCAAGTTTTCCTGTTCAACAAGACGAGAGTTCTCCTCCAATAATTCAGGAATAACCACATTTAAAAGATCGCAGAGTTCGTTCAGATTGCGTGCTTCAACGGCTAATCCAAGTATATCATCACTGGTTGCCACCCACATATCTTCATACCACTTAGCTTCAACTGTGAAGACATTACCCATGACAACCTCCTATAGGCATACTATTAAGAAAAAAGCCGTTTCGTCAATATCATCCGCCGCTGTTCAACAACCTAGTACAGCATCAGTTTTGCACTGGCGGGTATAATGACTTAAGCTTGATTCTTGCATCCTTCATCGTAAAACGCCAATCCACTGCGCTTCCGTTTTCGTTGCGCCTCTTCTGCCAAGCGCTCACCTCCTGGCGCAGAATCTCCCGGTCCGCAATACGACGGTCAAGACACTGCCGCCGCAGAACTCCTATCTCTATCTCCGCCATGTTAAGCCAACTCCCATGCTTGGGAGTGTAATGAATCTCCAGCCTCTCTGTAATCCTGCGCGCCTCCTCAGGACTGAACGCCTTGTATAAAGACGCCGGACTGTGAGTATTCAGATTGTCCATAACCAAAACAACTCGTTTCCCCGGATAATGCACATCCACAAGATCTCTTATCACCTCGGCCCAGTCCT
>JAJDUA010000031.1 GCA_022826905.1 Candidatus Dadabacteria bacterium | reverse complement strand
CCGGGAACCAAGAAATTATGGCAGGGATATGTGAAGTTCAAAATGGCGTATATGGGGTTTGTTGCTGCAAGGGAGTATATCCTGTCAGAGCAGTCGAGAGGGCCGTGACACCGCCGAGTCAAGTGTGGGCAGTTGAAAGGTCCACCTTGGCTGTTGACCTTACTTGGGTCCTTTCGGAAATTACCGGAAAAATTCCTGATACGCCGAGTTGCGTTGCCTGACTTATTATCCCGTCCATCTTGTTTCCTTTGAGAATTGCCTGGAAGAGGTTCAGTTCCAGTCCAGGTTCTGTTCGAAGCAGGCGGATGTCGTGAACCTGAAGGGCGATGGTTCCGGTAGAGATATCCGTTATTGTGCCCTCATACTCGGTGGATTCAGTGTCAAAAACGGTTATGCGGTCCCCCGCTCCGAGTCTCAGTACTTTCGTTATATGGGTGTAGTCGCTCTCGGATATTGTTCCGCGAAGGGTTCCGTCATCTTCTGTTGAGGGCTCTTTTCTGATCGGAAATCTCGGCATTTTAAGGTGTCTGTCTTTTTATGAGAGATAAAAGTTCAGGATTTCTTCTTTAAGACCTTGGGTCGTATGGATGTCGGCGGTTATCACCGGGGTAAAACCGTGACCGAGTAGCGTCGCGGCCGTCACGGGTCCTATGCAGGCAAACCCGGTTTTGGCGAAGATCTCTGGATTTTTCCCTAGAAGCGAGAAGAAATTTGTTACGGTCGAGGAACTTGTGAACGTTACGAGGTCTATCTCTGCGTCGGAGAGATTCATCTTCATCAGGTCAAGTTCCTCCTTTGTATAGTCTGGAGCAAGCGTTTCATAAACGCAGAGCACTTCCACCTCGGCTCCCATCGCCCGCAATGTTTCGGGAAGAAGTTCTCTTGCCACAAGTGCTCTCGGAATAAGTATTTTCTTGCCGTCGAGGTTTAGTTTCTCTGCAAGCGAAATTATCCCTTCAGCCGTATAGACTGCGGGCATGTAATCCGGTGGGAGGTTGTACTTTAGCAGTTCTTCCGATGTTTTTTCTCCTATGGCTATTATTTTCTTGCCTTTTAGGTTGCGTGGGTCCTTTCCATGAGAGGCGAGTACCTCAAAATAGTTGCTGACCCCGTTTACGCTTGTGAACACCAGGAAATCGTAGTCTCCGAGGTTTTGTACTGAAAGTTGCTGCTCTTCGGTGTTCCTTATGGGCTTTATTTCGATTGCGGGGAATTCGATGGTCTTTGCCCCGCAGGAGGCGAGAAGTTCTGCAAACTCGGATGAAGCCTCCTTTTCTCTTGTTACCATTATGGTTTTTCCGAAAAGAGGCTTTTTTTCATACCACCCTATGGCTTCTGCCAGCACGGCGACTTCTCCAACCACTATGGTGGCCGGGGTCTGCACGTCAAGGACCTTGGCTTTTTCCGCTATGTTGGAAATGGTTCCAACAATGGATGTCTGCTCGGGCAGCGTACCACAGGATATAACGGCGACTGGGGTAGACGGCTTCTTTCCGAGCTCAACCAATTTATTCATTATGCTCTCGATGTTGCTTAGTCCCATGAGAAACACCAGTGTTTCTATCTCGGCCGGGTCGTAGTCAAAATCCTCTCCTTGATGATGTCCGGTAAAAACTGCGAAAGAAGAATTGTATTGTCTGTGAGTAATGGGGATTCCTCCGTAAGCTGGCACCGCGGTAACGGAGCTTACTCCCGGGATGATCTCGATATCGATGCCGTTTTTAACTACCGCCTCGGCTTCCTCTCCGCCCCTTCCGAAAACAAAAGGGTCGCCCCCTTTTAGCCTAGCCACCGTTTTTCCTTCCTTTGCCTTCCTTATAAGAAGCTCGTTTATCTCTTCCTGGGATATATGTGCTTGTCCCATTGTCTTGCCGGCAAATACGAGTTCTGCGTCGGGATGGCAGAACTTAAGAATCTGCGGGTTTACGAGAGAATCATAGATTACCACCTGTGCTTCCCCGAGCAGATCTTTTCCCCTGAGGGTAAGAAGGCCCGGATCGCCGGGTCCTGCGCCAATCAGATAAACCCTGCCTTTTTTTTCACTCATGGAACCGTGGATTGCTGGGGGGAACCTATTAAATCTTTCGCAAACTTAAGCACTATCCCTAAAGTTTACTCATCCTCTATGCCTATTCCCATTTCTGCAGCGATTTCAATTGCTAGCTGTTTAAAATCCTGTTTGGCATCTTGTACCGCATTTGCGTGGGAACCTATAGCTCCATCTGCTGAAGTCAGATTAAAGATGGGCTTACGATGTTCCTGCGCCATGGGAATCAAGCTGCGGTAATGTTTTACGGTGGCTAGGCAATGCTCTTCCTTTAAGTGCTTGTTGTCTTTCGGGTCCTGGTTTAATACAAACTCGCAATAAACTTCTGGTATGCGTTGCACCCACTTGTCATAGGCTTTTACAGGTCGGTCTAGTCGCACACTGTGTTGCTGGCACAAGTAGCCGATAGGTTGCATTTTCCCTTGGGGCAATTGAAAACTTGTACGTAAAGAAGCCTCTTCACTTTCTTTCCAGTTATCTAATCTTTTCTCCCACTGGTTTTTCCATTTCCTTAGAGTGGGGCCAAGATTCTTTAGTCCCTGCAGAGAAAAAAGATCCGCACCCATCGGTATTACTACATAATCTGTGGCTATGAGCACTGATCGGTTAATTGCGCCAAGATTAGGTCCGATGTCGATCAGAATAATTTCAGCTTCTTCTTGGTCGGCGGCCATCTGCATTACTTGCCAGAATGAACTCAGTATACGCATTGGCCGATACAAATTACTATCGCCCATGCTTCCGGGCCATGCTTCCGACAAAACGCCTTCATAATCCGACAGCCTAATATCACCTGGAAGAAGATAAAGGTTGGTTGTTATATTCTTAAGCTCAGGTTCTGCAATATCCCCAACGCTTGCTAACGGGTTAACACAATTATAAATGGTGGAACCTTCATCCTGATGGTTCCAGACACTCTCAATTTCACTTTCATCTAAAAACGCCGCTGTAAGGTTCGACTGTGGGTCGAGATCAAAAATTACTACTCGTTTCTGTAGGCTGGCAAACATCCAGGCCAAGTGATAAATCATAGAGGTTTTCCCCACCCCGCCTTTATTGTTAAAAAATGTTAGAACCGATGCTTTCATGTTTTCCCTCTCAATATGCAGAGAACAGAACTCTGATTAACCTCGAATTCGGGATCAGGATTTCCATTGTCTTTCATCGCACTTCTAACCGTAGCTATGCCACGACCGAATGCTTGAACAAATCCGAATGTTTTTAGCACGTCACATATATTTGGATTGCGATAATCGGTGATACCAGGATTACCGAAGTTCTCCTGTGTGACATTGCCGTAAGGACCACCTGGGCTATTAATTTCGATGCGGTCATTAAACCAGTAGACGCGCACCGGCGCATTGGTGCTCTCATAGGTTCTGTGAAGTACTGCATTGTAGAGAATTTGCTGAAGAGCCACATGTGGATAAGGTGCTTCTTTTGTGTGTGTTGGTGCTGAAGCAATATCTATGGCAGTGCGGTTATGAGCCTTGAGTTTTTCTTCAGTCCTGCGTAGCATTTCAACCAGAGCGCCGCGTATGTCCTCTTCGTCTATTGCAGGGTCGTGTAATTCCTTCCCATCAATACGCAGAAATTGTATATAAGCCCCCGGAAGAAAGTCTTGCGGGATTTTGCCAACGGACAGTAGGCCGAGCAAAGTTGGTGTGGTATTTGTGGGCGATACGGTAAATTTGCATGATGTCAGTTGTTCTTCGTATGTTCTGCCATTGTTTTTCAGCACATCCTCGGCAAACGCAGCTGGAAGATACTCGTTTTCAAAAACAGTTTTTGAAAGATCGGAAATAGTACTGGTTGGAATTTCACAAATATCAAAAGGCAGGTTCCTTTTTCTTCTTTTTTCATTGAGGATTCGTTCTTCCTGCTCATTTGCAATGGAGCGCCGCGGACCTGTTCGAATCCATATCCGTCCCTCGTATTTGACCGGTGGCATATCTGACGGCATGACTATCACTATGGCCATTTCAACACCTTTAAGTCGTCGTTTTTCTACAGAAAAAGCGGGTAATGGTAGAATATTGCCGTCGGTTTTCATGTCAGCCACGCTCCGTAAGAGTTCGTCGCTGATAAGTTCGTTTGATGGAGAACCCTTGTCGTCAGCGCCGATAAACAAGATGCCGGGTTGGTTATGGTTCGGTAAATCATTGGCGAAAGCACATATGGCTTGCCGTGCTTTTTTAGGAGTATCTCCCTTGAATGAGGTTTTCCTCTCGACCCGGTCGGATTCTATATCGTTTAAAAGACTTTCTAGTTCAGAATCAGTAAAGCTTTTCATTTCACCGCCAGCTCCGCCGCGACGGGCAACTTGGCTAAGTTATTTGTTTTTCATGCAACTGACAGCATTGCTCCAGACTTTCTTGATCTCAACTTAGGTGCGATGCTGGGTAATTAACATAAGAGAATTTTACAATTACTCTAAGTGTTTTGCACATCTTCCACTTTCCATGCTTTCCCGATTGTAGTAAGTATCAGTGGAAACCGTGGTGTTGTTATTTTTGTTCAACTCGGGAATTCCCTTTCGGGAAAGTGATGAAAACCCTTCTTTAATTAATGTTTATGGTATCACAGTATATTACCTAAGCAATTTTAGTTGCTGATTTCTTCTATCTGGGAGAATTTCGGGATAGCTATGTAGGTGAGTTAAAATAGTTCGTAATATGGATTCCAGGAAACCTCTGTTTAATCTCAAAAGCCCTTTTGAACCCAAGGGAGATCAGCCCCGGGCCATTTCCGCCTTGAGCAAAGGGCTAGAGTTAGGGTCCAAGGATCAGGTTCTCCTTGGAGTTACCGGAAGCGGCAAAACCTTTACCATAGCACACGTTATACGCGACTCCGGACGTCCCGCGCTGATACTTGTTCACAACAAGACCTTGGCTGCTCAGATATACGCGGAACTGCGCGATTTTTTCCCCGAGAACGAAGTTCACTATTTCGTGAGCTACTACGACTATTACCAGCCCGAGGCCTATATACCCGAGACCGACACGTACATAGAAAAAGACGCCTCGATAAACGAATACATAGACCGCATGCGCCACGCGGCCACCAAGGCCCTCTTCAGGCGAAGGGACGTGATAATCGTCTCAAGCGTTTCGGCTATCTACGGAATCGGGGCGCCTAAGGTCTATTACGGCATGCTTACCGAGATCGAAGTGGGAATGGAGCTTTCAAGAAACGATTTCGCCCTGAGGCTCGAGGAAGTGCGTTACGAGAGAAAGATTGATGAGCTTGACAGGGGCGCCTACAGGGTGAGGGGGGATGTGGTTGACGTATTTCCCTCGCACGAGGAATCGGTTGCGCTCAGAGTCGAGTTCTTCGGAGATTCCATTGAGACGATACGCGCTATAGATCCCTTAAGCGGTCGAGCGGTCGGGGACGTGAGGGAAGTCTCCATTTTTCCGGGATCCCATTATGTGGCTCCAAAAAGCGTTTTAGAAGAGGCAGTGGAGAATATAGGAGGGGAGCTTGAGACCCGGCTCACTGAACTAAGAGCCCGGGGCATGGAACTTGAGGCCGACCGGCTTGAGGAGAGGACCAGGTTTGACCTTGAGTTGCTTGATACCATGGGCTTCTGCCCCGGCATCGAGAATTACTCAAGGTACATTTCGGGGCGGATCCCCGGAGAACCTCCTTATACTCTTCTTGATTATTTTCCCGAGGATTTCCTCTGTGTTATCGATGAGAGTCACCAGATGGTTCCGCAGCTTCGGGGTATGTATCTGGGTGACAGAAGCAGGAAACTTTCTCTGGTTGAAAACGGCTTCCGGCTTCCTTCCGCTTTTGATAACCGCCCCCTTAATTTCGAGGAGTTCGAGGCCAAAGTCGGGCAGGTGATATACGTTTCTGCCACACCGGGGCCTTATGAACTAGAACGGGCCTGCGGTAAGGTTGTCGAGCAGATCATACGGCCGACGGGTCTTGCCGATCCCTTGATTGAAACCCGAACCGCACAGAATCAGGTGGACGACCTGTTTGATGAACTGAAAAAAGTTGCCGCATCGGGACAGAGATCCCTTGTTACGACACTTACCAAGAGGATGGCTGAAGACCTTACGGACTATTACAGGGAACTCGGCCTGCGGGTCGAGTACCTGCATTCTGAGATTGACACCCTCGAGAGAATAAAGATCGTAAGGGACCTAAGGGCAGCCAGATTTGACGTTCTGATCGGAATAAATCTTCTTCGGGAGGGACTCGACATACCCGAGGTTTCACTTGTCGCGGTGCTTGATGCCGACAAAGAAGGGTATCTTCGCTCGGAAACGTCGCTTGTTCAGGTTTTCGGCCGGGCGGCGAGAAATGTTTCGGGCAGGGTGATTCTCTACGCGGACACCATGACGGGGTCTATGCGCGCCGCCATGGCGGAAACCCGAAGGAGAAGAGATATTCAGACGGAGTACAATGCGAAAAACAACATAATCCCGAGGAGCATCGAAAAAGACATAACCGACGTGCTGGGTTCCATATACGAATCTGACTACCTCAAGGTTTCCGAAGAGGAGTACCTAGCTGATATTCCACCGAACAAGATTCCTGAAACCATAGCAAAGCTTTCAAGGGAGATGAAGTCCGCCGCGAAGAAGCTTGAATTCGAAAATGCTGCCGAATTCAGAAACAGAATAAGAAAACTCCAGGAACTGGAGATCAAGTACGCAGAAGGGGTTGCGTGACATGCGGTTTTACGTGTATAGTTTTCGGCCTGAACTGTGGGGAAATCTATTTGTATTAGCACCTGAGAGTTATTACAATGTTTGTCCAATGAAGTAGTTCCTTGCTTCGGGTTTTAGATGCTTTCTCCAACGCATGGCGCAGTGATAGCAAGTTATGTGTCTGATAACAGAATCAGAAAACCTTCGGACCCCCCCCCCCATTCGCGGCAGGCGTTTTTTTCCCGTTTCTGGCGCGGTCTATTTTCTTGCCTTTCTTTCGCTTGCGTTTTTTCTTTTCTCTGGAGACGCACGGGCACAGATAGACTGTAGTACATTTACCTTTCCGAGTTCTCCCACTGATTATGATGTACTCAAAAAGCTTTACTGCGACACGAACGGTCCGAACTGGTTTAACAGCAGCAATTGGGGTTTCACTACCTTAAGCAATGATTGGCACGGGGTTACTGTGAATACGGAAACCCCTCCTAAAGTTACTCATCTGGTTCTCAGGTTTAACAATTTGACCGGAACAATACCGGCTGAATTGGGCAATCTGGCCAGCCTGGAGCAATTAGATATTACCTTTAACTTCCAACTGACGGGAACCATACCAGCCGAATTAGGCAACTTGACCAGTCTTCAGAAGTTAAATCTCTCCTCCAACCGACTGAGCGGAACAATACCAGCGACTGAACTGGGACAATTGACCGGTCTCCAGGAGTTGAATCTCAGTTCTAACCAACTGACGGGAACCATGCCAGCCGAATTAAGCAACTTGACCAGTCTCACGGTGTTGAATCTCTCAAGCAATGATCTAAGCGGAACTATACCAGTAGCTGAACTGGGTAAACTGGCCAGTCTAACCGAATTGCATCTTAGGAACAATCAGTTTCCAGGAACCATGCCGGCTGAATTAGGCGACCTGACCAATCTGACTCATCTGAGCCTTGGCGGAAATCCGTTTTCAGGAACCATACCAGCTGAACTAGGCAAACTGACTAACCTGACTCATCTGAATTTGCAGGGTCGTGTAGGAGACAACATGGGGTTAACGGGAAGCATACCGGTCGAATTAGGCAAACTGATCAGTCTCGAGGAGTTAAGTCTCAGTTATAACCAACTGACCGGACCTATACCGGCTGAACTAGGAGAACTGATCAACCTTACGGATTTGTATCTCCAAAGCAACAAGTTAACGGGAAGCATGCCGGTCGAATTAGGCGCCTTGACCGGTCTCCTGTCGCTGAATCTCTCTGGCAACAATCTGAGCGGACCTATACCGGTTGAACTGGGACAATTGACCGGTCTCTTGTCGCTGAATCTCTCTGGCAACAATCTGAGCGGAGTTATACCGGCTGAACTGGGACAATTGACCGGTCTCCAGATCTTGGATCTCTCCAACAACCAGTTAACAGGGACCATGCAAGGCTTAGACTTAAGTGAACTAGACGATCTGCGGGACGTTTATTTCCACGACAACCGACTGACGGGGAGCATACCCGTTGGACTTGGGGAGCTTAGAAGTCTCCAGCGACTGAATCTCTCTAACAACCAGCTGACCGGATCTATACCACCTGAACTGGGCAACTCAGACTTAAGTTTTTTCTGGGAGTTACATCTTCACCAAAACCAGCTGAGCGGACCTATACCGGTTGAACTGGGGCAATTGACCAGTCTGCGGCTCTTGTATCTCCATGACAACCAGTTAACAGGAACCATACCAGACTTAAGCGGACTGACCAGTCTTCTTGAACTCTCCCTGTGGTCAAATCCGGACCTTACGATCCAACCTCTGGACTCAACTCTTTTGCCCAAGCATGACAGAGCTGCGTTGCGCTTTATCCATGACGGCAACAACGGAAGACAGTGGAGAAACAGGGATGGCTGGGTGAGTAGTGGGCCATCGGGGGATTATGGGGTAACTCTCAACGATAATAATTGGGTTACGGGGCTTGATCTTCGGAGCAACAATCTCGCAGGGGATATGGATGACGCGTTCTCGGGTCTTTTGTCTATCAAGGCTTTGGTTCTTTCAGGGAATAGGGATCTTACCGGAGAGTTGCCTTTAGGACTGATGGACCTGTCTCACCTGATGACACTCAACGTAAGGTGTACCGGTGTGAGCGTGCCGGACGACGAGGATTTCAAGAACTGGCTTGCCGGTATCAGTTTTACCAGTTCCTACTGTCCGCCGCCACCACCACCACCACCACCACCACCACCACCGCCGGAAACCGACTGTGAAGCTCTGACCGAAGACAGGGGAGAAGACGGGTTGGCCGTATGTCCTGGTTGCGTGGGTACGAGTTTGGTTGTAATCAGTCGCGAAGAGGGGAAGTACATTACAGTCGAGCTAAGCATTGCGGGAGATCAGGAACCTGACGAGGTGCCGTCAATCATTCTTTCTTCTTCTCTCCTTGAGAGGGTTGAAACTGCTTCCTTCGATCTGAGCGTTCCTTCAGAAGAGGAACTGACCGAAGGACTCAGTCTTGAGGGAATTGCGGCGGAAGTGGGTATTGGGGATGTCACGCTTGAGGAAGGTGAGACAGTGAAGGTGTGTCTGCCTGCTCCCTCTTTTGAGAACGGTGAGGAATCAATGCCAAAGCTTTACCGTTACGAAGAGGAGTGGATTTCTCTTTCGGGGTCAGGGATAGAAACGGTCAAGGATATTGAGTTTGTGTGCGCGGATGTGTCATCTCTGCCGTCTTTTTTCGGGGTTTTCGTTGAGATTCCCGAACCTCTGCCGGTTATGGAAGAGGAAGGTGATGGGGGATGTTCTGTTGTTTCTGATGGAGAGGGTGCAAGCGGGTTGTTTAACCTGTTTTTGATGGTGTTCTGTCTGCTTGTTTTTTCCTGGAGAAGGCGGAAGGATGGTGTTCGGGGTTATGCTGTAGAGGCTGTCTCGAATTGAGCCACGTATTTGGGTTTCTGTTCAGCGGAGGTGTTTCATGCTGCTTCGGGGAATCAATATTCACGGGTTTTTCGGTCCCGGGGAACCGTGATGACCTTTTTGTCCTTTTCTTAAGCAGACCCAATACCGCCTGGAACTCCGTGTTCTTTCCCGGACTCCCGAGTGGGCAAAAAGCGTTGCCGTCTTGCTTTTCATTGATCCTTCCCCGCCAATACATGCGTATTATTTCTTGCCGATTTTTTTGTTTTATGTAGAATTTAAACCGCTTTGGAAAGAGTGGGTTTTTACCCGCTCTTTTTTGTTGAAGGGTATGAAAGATACGGAGAATTTTTATGGAAAAGACTGACGGAAGTCTTGAAAAAGCGGTTCTGGAAGTTCTCCACCCAATTGTCGAGGAGAATTCCTGCGAGCTTGTGGATATAAAGTATCTGAGGGAAAGAAGTGGCAGGATTTTGAGGATATTTCTTGACAAGGAGGGCGGGGTCACCGTTGATGACTGCGCTAACGTGAGCAGGGAACTCGGTGTGGTTCTTGATGCCTACGACATAATGCCGCAGCATTCTTACACGCTTGAGGTGTCTTCCCCCGGTCTCAGGAGACCCCTTAACAGGCAAAGCGACTACGAGAGATTCAAGGGAAGGAAAGTGAAAATAAAGACCACGGATCCGGTTGACGACAGAAGGGTTTTTTCCGGAACGCTTCTCGGAATGGAAGGAGAGATGATACTGGTGGAAGTTGACGGCCGTTCCTACAGCGTGCCTTTCGGCTCCGTCAGCAGGGCGAACTTGGAAATTGATTTTGCGAAAGGAGCGAGAAAATGATTACGGAACTGACTAGAGTTATAGATTCCGTAGGGAAGGACAAAGGCATTGACAGGGAACGCATAATAAGTGCGGTTGAGGAAGCTGTTCTGTCCGCAGCCGAGAAGCTCCTTAAGTCAAAGAATCAGGACAAGGAACTTGATGTTTACTATAACCCAGATGAGGGAGAGGTAGAGCTTTTCGAGTACAAGGAAGTCGTGGAAACCGTAAGCGACCCTGAAATTGAGATTTCCCTCGTGGAAGCGACCGAGCTTGATCCCGAAACTGAACTTGGCGACATGATAGGCGTCAAGATAAGCCCCGAATACACTAGGATCGCCATTCACAACGCCAAGCAGAAAGTCCTTCAAAAGCTCAAAGAGGCCGAAGGCAAGGTCATATACGAGGAGTTTATCGGCAGAAAGGGAACCATAATCGGCGGCATAGTAAGAAGGGTTGACAGAAGACATATAATAGTGGATCTCGGGAGGGTTGAAGCCGTATTGCCCCCCGAACAGCAGGTGCCAAGAGAGTATTACAAGATGAAGGAGAGAATACGTGCCGTGCTTCTCGACATAAGGGAGTCGCCGCGGGGGGAACCGAGACTCATTCTTTCAAGAGCTCACGTGAGTTTCGTAATGAGGCTTTTTGAATCGGAAGTACCCGAGATCTCTGAGAAGATAGTGGAGATAAAAGCCATCTCGAGAGATCCCGGCGGAAGGACGAAAATAGCCGTGGCGTCGAACGATTCGGACGTGGACGCGGTCGGTGCCTGCGTTGGGATGAGGGGCTCAAGGGTGCAGAGCATTATCCAGGAACTCAGGGGGGAGAAGGTGGATATAGTTCCCTGGTCAGAAGACCCCGCACGCTACGTTTGCAACGCCCTTTCTCCGGCTGTCGTCAACAAGGTCGTAATTGACGAGAACAGTCGCTCGATGGAGGTTATAGTCGACGATGACCAGCTTTCTCTTGCCATTGGGAGGAAGGGGCAGAACGTAAGACTGGCATCGCAGCTTACCGAGTGGAAGATAGATATAAAAACTGAGTCAAGAGTCAAGCAGGAACAGCAGGAAGTGCTTTCCCTCCTCACGAGCTTGCCGTCTGTAAGCGAGGTTACGGCAAGTCTGCTTTATAATGACGGATTTTACTCTCTTGAACACATAGCTTTTTGCGAGCCGGATGTGCTCATGAAGGTTGGGAGCCTCGATGAAGACGAGGTTTCCACGCTCCAGAAAGCGGCCCGCGTGGCGCTTATGGAAAAACTTGAGGAAATGCCTGTTGAGGGGGGGACCGAGGAGGTTCCGGATGCAGAAGCAGAAGGTGTTCAGGTATCACCGACGGCTGGCGCAGAGGTACAGGATTCGCGAAAAGACGAGTAGGAAGAACCGCCGTCCCGCCCCGCTTGGAGAGCGGGCTTTTTTAGAATATGCCTAAAGTCAGAATACATCAGATAGCCAAAGAGCTGGGAATAACTAGCAAAGAGGTAATAGACCAGAGCGTAAAGCTTGGAATGAAAGTTACGAGCCATCAAAACATAGTCTCGTCAGCGGATGCCGAGAGGATAAAGAAGGCGTTTATTAACGTCCTGGAAGACGATTCTTCAGAAACGGCGGAAGAACAGAAGGAAACCGTAAAGGTTTTTAAATCCGAAGCCGGTCATGACCTCGTTGAAAGAAGAAAGGGGTCTAGGGTCATCAGAAGAAGAAAGAAGATCGTAAAGCCGGACCCCGAGCCTGTGCCTGTTGAAGCAGAAGCCGTTCCGGCCACCGGGGAACCTGCGGAAATCAAGCCGGACCCCGAGATTCCTGTTCCATCCGAACCCGTGGAAGCTGAAGTGCCCCAAGGCCCAAGCGCCGAGAGGGAAGCGATGCCCGAGGAGGCGCTTGAAGTTGAGCAGTTACCCCAAGCCGAGGTTCCGCAGGAAGATGGTATTGAACTGAGGTCCGAGCCATCCCCCGAACCTGAAAAAATCGTTGAGGAAGAGGCTGATAAGGAAAAACCAAAGCAGAAGAAAAAATTAAAAAAGAGCAAGCCCCTTAAAGAAGAAATACATGATGAAGAGACCTTGGAGCAGCTCAAAAGGGCGTTTCGAACCAAGGTTCCTAGCAGAAAGGAATACGTAATACAGAACAAAAAGCCCAAACTGAGGCAGAATTTTGACGGATCTGGAAGAAGCAGAGGGGGCTACGCGGCCGATGGACATGACACCCAAGTTATTCCCACTTTCCCTGCCCATACTTCGAAAAGAAACATCAAGATCGGCGAGACTATAGTGGTTTCCGATCTTGCGAAAATGATGAGTGTAAAAGCGTCGGAAGTCGTTAAGAAACTCATGACCATGGGTACGGGTGCCACGATCAACCAGTCAATTGACAGCGATACCGCTGAGTTAGTCGCCGATGAGTTCGGTTTTAACGTAACCATTGAGAGGTTTGTCGAGGAGGACCTGCTTTTTGATCAGGATGAGTCGCACGATACGGAGAAAATGCCGCGCCCGCCGGTCGTTACGGTGATGGGACATGTTGATCACGGTAAGACCACCCTTCTTGACTCTATAAGGGAGACCAATGTTGTTGCTGGAGAGGCCGGTGGAATAACGCAGCACATAGGTGCCTACGCGGTGAATATAAAGGATTCAACCATAGCTTTTGTGGACACGCCCGGACACGAGGCGTTTACTTCGATGAGGGCCCGCGGCGCGAGTATAACGGACATAGTCATTCTTGTAGTGGCGGCAGATGACGGAGTAATGCCCCAGACCGTCGAAGCGGTTAACCATGCGAAAGCGGCCGGAGTTCCGATTATAGTAGCTATAAACAAAGTCGACAAGGAAGGTGCCGATGTCGAGAAAATCAGGAGGGAGCTCTCCGAGATAGACCTCATATCGGAACAGTGGGGAGGAGACACTCTTTTTGCCGAGGTTTCAGCGAAAAAGAAAAAAGGCATAAGCGAACTCCTTGAACTTGTCCTTCTCCAGGCCGATATACTTGAGCTCAGGGCATCCCCCGATAAAAAAGCAAACGGCGTGGTGGTGGAAGCGGAGCTTGACAAGGGCAAGGGAGCGGTCTCCACTGTTATCGTCAAGGAAGGGACTCTTCGGGTCGGAGATTGCGTTGTGTCAGGGGTTCACAGCGGAAAAATAAGGGCCCTTACCGATGACAAGGGCAAAGCGGTAAAAAGTGTCGGTCCTTCAATGCCCGTTAAGATCATGGGTCTCTCGGGAGTTGCCGAAGCCGGGGAAAAATTCCATGTGGTGAAGGATGAGAAGACAGCTAAGGAGATAACTTCTCACCGTCTGGATAAGGTCAGGTCCCGCAGGGTGGTTAGCACTCCGAAACTTTCGCTTGAGGATCTTTTCAGCTCCATTGAAAACGAGGAAGCCAAGGAGCTCTCGCTCATTATAAAGGCTGATACCCAGGGCTCGGTTGAGGCTCTCAGGGAGTCTTTGGAAAGACTTTCTACCGAGAAGTGCAGGGTGAAGATCGTTCACTCAGGAGCCGGAGGCATAAACGAGACGGATGTGGTCTTGGCGAGTGCTTCAAACGCCGTGGTGGTAGGGTTTAACGTTAGGCCGGATGCTAACGCGCTTAGGATTTCTGAGAAGGAAGGGGTCTCTCTTGAACTTCATTCAATAATTTACGATGTTGTAAACCGGGTAAAAAGCGCGATGGAGGGACTTCTTGAACCCATTCGCCAGGAAGTTGTGGTGGCCCACATGGACGTAAAGGAGCTTTTCCACGTGTCAAGAGTAGGGACTATTGCGGGATGCATGGTTTCTGACGGCAAGGTAAGCAGGGACAACAGCATCAGAGTGGTCCGGGACGGCACGGTTGTCTTTGACGGCAAGGTAAGTTCTCTTAGGCGCTTTAAAGAGGATGTGAAGGAGGTTCCCTCGGGCTACGAATGCGGCATAACGATAGAGAATTTCAACGACGTGAAGCAGGGAGATGTCTTCGAACTCTACAAGCTTGAGGAGATAAAGCAGGAGCTTTGATGTCTGGATTTTAAATGGTAGTGGGCATAGCCAGATTTGAACTCTACATGTCGGGCAACAAGTCTTTGAAAGATAAAAGACGCCTGATAAGAAGCCTTGTGGAGAGGGCAAGGTCAAAATTCCCGAGTCTCTCACTGACTGAAGTTGATTCCCTAGACCTGAAAGACAAAGCCACCATAGGGCTTGGTTATGTTTCCAACGATGTTTCTCTGGTAAATTCCGTTCTGGACAAGGTGACCTCCTATATAGAGAGTACGGGAAATTTCCGCATGGGTGAAAAAGAGATGGAGATCATCCATTTCTAAGTGACTGAAGATGTCTCACAGCTACAAAAGATCCGCGAGGATATCCGATCTTCTCATAAAGGAGATATCCGAGATGCTGGTACGCGGCAAGATCAAGGACCCCAGAGTGTCGTCGGTAAGCATAACGGACGCGAGGGTTACAGACGACATGGGTTACGCGAAGGTTTTTTTTACCTCTTTTGATGAACGCTCCGACACCCAGGAGATGCTTGAGGGATTAAGGAACGCTACCGGCTACATAAGAAGAACCCTCTCAAGGAGATTGAGGATAAAAAAAATCCCGAACATAGAATTCGAGTACGACGGTCTGGTGGAAAAGCGGGCGAGAATTGACGAACTGATAAAGGACTTGTCGGATGGATAAGATTGACAGGATTCTTGATCTCATAAAGGCGAACCGGAGCTTCCTTGTCGTTTCCCACGAGAATCCGGATTGCGACGCTCTGGGTTCAACCATAGCCATGGCGCTGGTTCTTCGCGAGCTTGGAAAGGATGTGACCATGTACAACGCAGACGGGGTCCCCGAGTACCTGCGATTTCTTCCCGGGTGCTCCGGCATTGCTGATTTTCTTGGCGGCGTTACCGACGAAGTGGATGTGGTTATGCTCCTTGACTGTGCCGACGTTTCGCGACCCGGGAAAGAATTTGAAAATTTTATCTTGAAAAAAGATTTCACGTTTGCGATTGTTGACCACCACGCGACTAATGACACGGGTTCCGAGTACTGCCTTGTGGATGAGAGTGCGTCTTCCACGGGAGTTATTCTCTACAGGATGATAAAGCGGCTCGGGATTCCCATAAGCCCGGATGTTGCGGAGTGTCTTTTTTCCACCATAGTAGGGGACACGGGCTCTTTTAGGTATTCAAACACCTGCTCTGAGACGTTCACGATTGCCGCTGATCTGGTTGACCGGGGGGCTGACCCCGAGAAGATCTCAAGATTCATTTATGATAACGAACCCCTTAAGAAGGTTATGCTTAGAACCTTGGCGATGAACACCCTTGAGGTAACTGGGGAAATCGCTTTTCTTCACGTGTCGAGCGAGATGTTCCGTCAGACCGGAACTGAGAAAGAACATACCGAGGGTCTTGTAAGCATGGCGAGAGCAATAGAAGGGGTTGAGGTCGCGGTTTTTCTTAGGCAGGAATCCGCCATCGGCTGGAAAGTGAGTCTCAGGTCAAAAGAGTATGTGGACGTGGCGCAGATTGCCAGACGTTACGGTGGGGGAGGGCACCGCAAGGCGGCCGGATGTGTGATCTCCGCGCCGCTTGCTACCATTAAGCGCAGACTTCGAAGTTCAATCCAGGAAGCGATGTGATGGACGGAGTTATGATTCTCGATAAGCCCAAGGGTTATACCTCCGCTCAGGCCCTTAACAGGGTGAAAAAAGCCTTGGGGGCGAAAAAGGCGGGTCATACGGGCACCTTGGATCCGTTCGCGACGGGGGTGTTGCCTGTGTGTTTTAATCAGGCGACAAAAGCCATTCCTTACCTCGGAGATGATATAAAGGAATACGAAGCCGAGATGACCTTGGGTGTATCAACCGATACCATGGATGAAACCGGTACTGTCACCGGCCGGGTGGATGCGGAGCATCTGGGAAAGGAGGAGATTGAAGAGGTCATTGAAGAATTTGCGGGGGAGATAATGCAGGTCCCCCCGATGTATTCCGCCGCCAAGGTTTCAGGTACGAAGCTCTACGCCCTTGCAAGAGCCGGGAAGGAAATTGAGAGAAAACCGAAAAGAGTTATCATAGAGGAGATAAGACTCCTTCATTTTTCTTGCCCTAAAGCGACTTTTTACGTGAAATGTTCTCGCGGAACCTACGTAAGGGTGATTGCCTCGGATGCCGGGAGGAAGCTGGGCTGCGGAGCCCACCTTTCTGAACTGAGAAGACTCAGAAGCGGTCCCTTCACTCTGAGTGGAGCAAACAGTATTGAGGATGTGGAATCCGGAAACTACAGAATTCTTCCCTTGGAGGAAGTCCTCGGCGGCTATCCGAGAGTTGATTTGGAAGGGGATTTGTGCGAGAGTGTGCGCAACGGAATTCCTCTTTGCCGGGGGGTTATTTCTGGCGTGGAATTGCCCGAATTCAAAAATGGGGATATAATCACCATATTTTGCCGGAAAAAGATTCTCTCCATCTGCGAGGCGAAAGCTGGTTCGGATCAATTTGAGTATATGGGAGATAAGGATATAGTGTTCCGGCATTTAAGAGTGTTTAACTGATCAGGCAAGGGTCTAGGAGGAAGTAATTTATGTCTTTGCAGAAAGAAGAAAAGACGCGGATCATAAAGGAGTTCCAAAAACATGAGAACGACGTTGGTTCGGCCGAGGTTCAGATAGGGATTCTGAACGGAAAGATACAGGAACTATCCGAGCATGTGAAAAGAGCGCCCAAGGATAACCATTCGAGAAAAGGACTGGTTTCAATGGTTGCCAAGAGAAGGAAGCTGCTCAACTATGTAAAGAGGGTGAGACCGCAGGAGTACGGAAAGCTGATTGAGACCCTTGGGCTAAGGAAATGAGGAAGTAATATTTTGGAGGAAATGAATTGACTGAACAAATAAAACAAATGGAAGCGGAGCTGTTCGGAAGCAAGCTGCGTCTTGAAACCGGAAGGCTTGCCAAGCAGGCAAACGGGGCTGTACTCGCTTCCTGTGGAGGAACTACCGTGCTTGCCACGGTAGTTGCCTCGGAAGAAAAAATAGAAGACGATTTTTTGCCGCTTACGGTTAATTATCAGGAAAAGTCTTTTGCTGCCGGGAAAATCCCCGGAGGTTATTTCAAGAGGGAAGGGCGCCCAAGCGAAAAAGAAATTCTTACGTCAAGGCTTATTGACAGGCCCGTAAGGCCTCTTATACCCAAGGCCTTTTGTTACCCAACCCAAGTCATAGTGACAGTTCTTTCTGCTGACGGCGAGAACGCTACGGATGTTCTGTCGGTAATAGCGTCTTCAGCGGCGCTTATGGTCTCGGATATTCCGTTTGCCGGACCCATAGCGGCCCTTACCGTTGGAAAAGTTGACGGCAAACTTGTTGTAAATCCCACTCCCGAGCAACTGGAAACAAGCACCATGGAGATAACCGTCGCGGGTACAGAAGAAGCTATCGTGATGGTTGAAGGCGGCGCAAGGGAAGTAAGCGAGGCGGAAGTGGTTGAAGCTCTTACGTTTGCTCACTCCGGGATCAGGGAAATCATTTCTTTCCAGAACAGTTTTGTTGAAGGGTTAGGGGAGGAGAAAAGGCAGGTTCCCACAGTCGAGACTGACGGAACGCTTGAGGACGAGGTTCGTTCATTGGCTCTGCCTTTGCTTGAGCAGGGAGTAGTGACTGATTCAAAGGACGGCAGAAAGGAACTTATAAGAAAGGCTCATGAAGACACCGTAAACAAGCTGATCGAAGACCATCCCGAAGACAAAGCCAAGATTGACAAGGCGTTTGATGAGTTGCTCAAAGAGTCCGTCAGACAGAGGATAGTTGAGGGCACGAGGCCCGACGGAAGAGACTACACGACGGTAAGGCCCATATGGGGCGAAGTGGGTCTTCTTGAGAGAACCCACGGTTCAGCGCTTTTTACCCGAGGAGAAACCCAGGCCATAGTTGTTGCGACCCTAGGAAGTTCATACGACGAGCAGAGGATAGACGCGCTTGAAGGCGACCAGACAAGAAGCTTCATGCTGCATTACAATTTTCCTCCCTACTCCGTCGGAGAGACGAGCTACCGGCTGGGCCCAGGCAGAAGAGAGATAGGACATGGCGCGCTTGCCGCAAGGGCGATAAAACCCGTTTTGCCGGATAAAGAGGACTTTCCCTATACCATCAGGATCGTTTCGGAAGTCCTTGAGTCAAACGGTTCCTCTTCAATGGCGACTGTGTGCGGTTCTTCAATGTCCCTTATGGACGCAGGAGCACCTATAAGCGCTCCTGTGGCCGGCATAGCAATGGGACTTATAAAGGAGGGAGACAATTTTGTCATTCTCTCCGATATTCTCGGTGATGAGGATCATCTCGGGGACATGGATTTTAAGGTGGCTGGAACGCAAAGCGGTATCACCGCCCTGCAGATGGATATCAAGATAACCGGCATAACCGAAGAGATTCTCACAACCGCGCTTGGCCAGGCAAGAGATGGCAGGATGCATATTCTCGGAAAGATGGAGGAGGTAATCAGCGGACCCAGAGAGGAACTTTCCGACTACGCGCCGAGAATTCTTACAATGCAGTTAAAGCCCGATAAGGTCAAGGTTGTGATAGGTTCGGGCGGCAAGACCATAAAGAAGTTAGTCGAGGACACGGGAGCGCAGATTGACATACAGGATGACGGTCTGGTGAAGATTTTCTCCCCCGACTATGAAGCCTGCAAGAAAGCTGAGAAATATATAAAGAGAATCGTAGAAGATGTAGTCGCCGGCAAGTTATACGTTGGCGTGGTTAAGCGCATTCTCGATTTCGGAGCGATAGTTGAGCTTGGTCCTGGAAAAGACGGGCTTCTGCATATTTCCGAACTTGAAAACCGCAGGGTCGAAAAAGTAACCGATATTCTGAACGAAAAGGACGAAGTTCTCGTAAAATGTCTCGAAGTTGCGCGTGACGGCAGGGTGAGGCTCAGCAGAAAGGCCGTGCTTGACCAGAACATAGAAGATTACAGGATTTCCGACTAACCCGCACAGTTGAGTCTTTCCCGGGAAAAACCGAAGCTGATCGTTGTTTTGGGGCCGACAGCTTCGGGCAAGACCGAAATAGCACTGGAAATAGCCGGCAGAACCGGCGCTTGCATAATAGGCGCCGATTCTGTTCAGGTCTACAGGTATTTCGATATAGGGAGCGCCAAGCCCACCTTGGAGCAGAGACGCACGGTTCCTCATTACCTTATAGATATTGTCAATCCCGATGAGGATTTTAACGCCGGCACGTATATGAGACTTGCCCTTGACCAAATCAGCAGGCTCGTCGAGGACGGCAGGAAAATAGTTGTGGTCGGGGGAACTTTTCTTTACGTAAAGGCTCTTCTTTACGGACTTCTCGAAGGTGTTGAGGTTGATCGGGAATTCAGAAGTCGTCTTGCAAAAGAGAGGGATACAAAAGGAGTAACGTCGCTTCACGAAAGGCTTCGATCTGTAGACCCGGTATCCGCGGGACGGATAAATCCGAACGATTACGTGAGGATTGAGCGAGCTCTTGAGATATATCACACTACGGGAGAACGCATGTCGGATCATCATCAGCGCCACAGTTTTTCGGAACAGAGGTTTAACGCGCTTAAGGTAGGACTCCTCGGGAAGCGGGAGCGGCTGCGTCGCGCTATAGACGAAAGGGTTGACGCAATGATTGATCGCGGCTGGGTTGAAGAAGTAGAAACTATAAGGGCCAAGGGATATGGATCCGGCTTAAAGCCTATGAAGTCCATAGGTTATAGGCGGATCAACGAATTTCTGGACGGTCAGTTCGATTTTAAGACGACGGTTGAAAAAATAAAGACGGAGACGAAAAGGTTTTCCAAAAGACAGTCCACCTGGCTTCGCGCAGATGAAGACATAGAATGGTTTGAATCCGAAAGAGGGAATGGTCCGATACTTGAGGCATGCAGCGAGTTTCTTGGTTGATTTTTTCTTTACAAACCCAGTTCGTGCGTACTCTGAATTTTTTTGGCGAAATCGGGAAAGACTTCGGCTTCTTTTGCGTATTTGCGCCACTGCGATACGATTTCCGTAACTTCATCAATGATCTGATTTGCTTCTTTTTTGAATTTCCCGGCGGGGGTGAGCAGATCCTCGCGCGTGAAATCGTCCCGTTTGCCGTTCAGGGACATCTGGTGTGAGTTCAGCCACTTTGAATCCGGTTTATAGCTGTAGGCCATATCAAACGCGGGGGCCAGTTCCCAGTTGTGTTGTTCGTTCAGGATAAAACCGAAGTTTTTCGTATGATCGTCGTGATTGCGGGCGACGATGTTGAATACCATCCTCCTGTACAACTCAAGCGCCTGCGCCCTGTTCAGCCGCAGCGAACGCATCAGGGAAAACAACTGTTCGTAACTGTAATGCCCAGGCATATTGTAATCCGCGTGGTCCATGGCGCACAGGGACTGGTAATGTATTTTCCTGTTTCCGACCCTGTCGAATCGCTTGGTCATGAAATGGGCTCTGGGGCCGTCCATCAGCAGCTCACAATTGGACATGCTGATTCCGGCATCTCTCGCCATGCGGTAGTAAGCGTACTCCATGCGACCGAATTCCCCGGGGTCGCCGAATGTCTCTTTCGTTGCGGAACGCTCAGCCACGCCGTCAAACTTCAATAGGTAGTGTTCAAACCCTTCGGGAAGGTCTACCTGTCCGCTTCGGATCTCTGTGCGCGCTTTGTTGATTCCTATGACGGCTTTGGGTCTTGCTCCTCCGGCGGAAGTTCCCACCTGAAAGAGCGCGTAAAGCGATTCACTGCTTGTACCGCCAGCCAATGTCCCCGACAATTCCGCCCTCTGGTCAAGTACGGACTGAGCCATTTTAACGAGACTTTCCAGTTCAACAATTTCAGATGACTCAAGCCCCGTATCTATGGACGGGAAATATTCAAACGCTCCCATGCCTCTTCTGCCGGTATAAAGCAGACGCTCAAGCCCGGAGAAAGAATCCTTGTCGCGACCCGCTCGGGCGAGCCACGCATCCACGAGCGCATTGCCGAAATCATCTGGGAGTGAATCGGCAAATGCGCCCGGCAGTCCTCTGTAGGTTTCTCTGGACAAAGCGGGGAACTGGTAAACCCGGTCAGACAGCGGCAATTTTACGGGACTCAACTCTATTGCGGTACTGGTCCATGACGGATCATATTGAAAAGCGCAGAGACCCGTATCTTTATCGTATGAAAGAGCACCTACGGTTCGTCCCCATATTTCCACTCGTGCTACGTTGTGATTTACCAATTCGTATCCTCTTTGGAAGTTCGAGTATTGCCTGATTTTCTTGAAGATGCTCTCCGCCTCTTTTTTCCCTGAAGCTTCAGCATTTCAATTGGACTGAAAGGCCGGTCGGGAAGGAAATTCTCCAGATTTTCAAGTTGCTCCAGTATCCTCATGATGCCTATAATGACCTCGAATCTGGCCCTGCCCATGATCGCCTTACGATAAGTCCCCTCGGAGATGCCAAGCTCGTAAGCGATTTCTTTTTGCGGCTTGTTAGCCTCAAGACGAAGCTGCTCCAGTCTGCCCCCGAGTTCTTCAGCTATGCTCGAGTCGGTCATGGCATAAAAATTCTTTCTGCTCATCGTTTTTCTGCTCTCCTATAAACAGCAACAATTTGATGTTAAAGTCCACATAAAAGCTGTAAACATTATTTTACTGATGATTAAAATAAAGCAAGGGGAGAGGTGTTGAACGGCAGTTAACGTCGACTTCGGCTATTTCTTCTCCTCAACCTTGTATGCGCGAATGGTTCTCAGGATTATTGCCGCACCGATTAGTACGGAAAGTACGGGCAGAAGCCATAATATGGCGCTGAATCCCCTGGGCGGAGGGGATGCGAGGATAGTTTCTCCGTAGCTTGAGACGAAATAGTCTATTATTTCTTCCTTCGTGTCTCCTTCAAGAAGCTTTGTTTTTATGATGGCCCTCATGTCCCGGGCAAGCTGTGCGTTTGACTCCGCGACGCTCTGCCCTTCGCATACGGGACACATGAGTTCTCCCGATATTTCGGCTATTTGATCTTCAAGTGTGTCCGCGTTCACTTGGAAGGCGATAATAAGGGTTAGGAACAAGAAAAGTCCCCCACTCAGGACCTTATAAAAAAAACGGTTCATGGGTTTTCAATCTCCCGGCTCTGCTCGTTGTAAAGAGTAGCCTTCTCTATATAGTCCATGATCATTCTTTCGGTAAGCGGACCTCTGTGCTTGTCAGTTATGATCCCCTCGGGGTTTACGAAAAAAGTCTCCGGAACCCCTCCCACTCCGTAATCCAGGTGTACCCTGTTTTCCGGGTCGTAAATGTTGACGAAGCTCTCCTCGAAAGATTTTACGTATTCCTCAGCGCTTTTTCGGTCGTCCATTATGTTTATTCCTATGAACTCAACCTGGTTGCCGGAAAGAGACATGTAAGCCCTCTCAAGCGCGGGAGCCTCCTCTCTGCAGGGATGACACCATGATGCCCAGAAATTCACAAGCAATGTCTTTCCCCGGAAATCAGAAAGCCTTATCTTCTCCCCGTCAAATGATTTCAGCACGAACTCGGGTGCGGGTTTTCCCACAAGCTGCGAGGGATTCTGAAGGCCTCCCTTTTCCGAAAGCCCGTTCCAAAGCGTGTAGGCAAGCAGGGCTATGATAAGGACCGTAATAATCTTCGGGACTGCGTTTGATATTTTCATATAAGGAACCTGTTTTCTTTCTAGCCTTAAGTTTTCTTTTGGTTATTATTCCTGCGACTGCCCCGTTTATTATAATAGGTTTTCATGAAAAAACTTATAATTGTATCCAACAGATTGCCGACGACTGCTCGGGAGGAAAACGGAAAGCTTTTTTTTGATCCGAGCGTGGGAGGAGTGGCTACGGGGCTCAGTTCCCTCGATACTGATTACGAAAAATGCTGGATAGGATGGCCGGGGATAGACTACGGGAGTCTATCCGGGGAGCAGATTTCAGAAATGGAGCGGCGGCTTGCAGAGGAAAACTTCTATCCCGTGGGTCTAAGCGCAGAAGAGGTAAAAGACTATTACCAGGGATTTTGCAACGAAGTAATATGGCCTATCTTTCATTATTTCGTCCAGTACGGAACCTATAAAAAAGAGTTCTGGGAATCATACATCAGTGTGAACACCAAGTTCGCCAGCGCCATACTTGATGTGGCGAGTGAAGGGGACTACATCTGGGTCCACGATTATCATCTGATGCTCGTCCCCGAGCTTGTGAAGAAGCAACTGCCCAAATCAAGCATCGGTTTTTTTCTCCACATACCTTTTCCTTCTTCCGAAATTTTCAGACTTATTCCGTGGTGTCGGGAAATAATACAAGGGCTTACAGGGGCTGATCTCATAGGGTTTCACACTTTTGACTACGTAAGGCATTTTGCCGAAAGCGTAAGAAGGATACTTGGACATGAGCATTCTCTCGGAAGGTTTATAATCGGAGAAAGAGAGATAAGAACCGACACTTTTCCCATGGGAATCGATTACGATAAGTTCTCCTCCGCACCAAAAAAACGAAGCATTCAGAAAAGAAAAGACGAGTTCACAGGTCTCCTGGGAACCGATCAGAAGGTCATTCTCTCTATAGACCGTCTTGACTACTCAAAGGGAATTCCGGAGAGACTCAGGGCATTTGATCTTTTCCTTGAGAAAAACCCGAAGATAAGGGGCAAGGTTGTTCTCTTGCTTGTCGCAGTACCTTCGAGAACAGAAGTGGTTCACTACAAGATACTGAAAAACGAAGTTGACAACATGGTTGGCGCAATAAACGGCCGCTATGGAACGATCGGCTGGAACCCGATTCACTACATGTACAGATCTTTCGGTTTCGAGGACTTGATTTCCCTTTACCTGGCGGCGGACATACTTTTCATTACTCCCCTTCGCGATGGTATGAACCTGATTGCTAAAGAGTATGTTGCGGCGAGGCAGAATAAAGCTGGTGTGCTCATACTCGGCGAGATGGCCGGAACGGCTCAAGAGTTAAGTGAGGCCATAATCATAAACCCCAATGATCTCGAAGCTACTTCACGGGCGCTTGAAACCGCTTTTGCCATGACCAAGACAGAGCAGAAAAGACGGATGAAAACGATGCAGAGACGTCTCAGCAGATACGACATCAGGACATGGACGGCGGACTTCATGGAGAGACTTGATGAAACGAAGGAAAGGCAACTTAAGATGTTTGCCCGAAGATTCAGTCCGGAAATGACAGGCGAACTGATTGAAAAATACAGGGTGAGCAGGAAGTGTCTTTTTCTGCTTGATTACGACGGTTCACTTGTCTCCTTCAAGAATAATCCGCAGGATGCGAAACCTGACCCGGAAATCTATTCTGCGCTTAGGGAACTTTCCTTGAGGGAAAAAAGCGAACTTGTCATCATAAGTGGAAGAGACAGAAATACTCTTACCAAATGGCTTGGAGATGTGACCAACGGCCTTGCGGCCGAACACGGTCTTTGGATAAGACGCGAAGAGTGGAAGATGTCCGATATTGCTCCAGAGGGATGGAAAGAAGAAATAAGGCCCATACTGGAAGTGTTTGTCGACAGGACTCCGGGGTCGCTTATCGAGGAGAAAAATTTTTCGCTGGCTTGGCACTACAGGAAGGTTGACCCGGCACTCTCAATAGTGAGAGTAGGGGAGCTTAAGGACATGCTGTCGCACATAACTGCGAATCTGGAGGTCGGTGTTCTGGAAGGAAACAAGGTTGTGGAGATCAAAGGCTCTTTTATAAACAAGGGCAAGGCGGCTACTCAGTGGCTAAAAGCGAAGAAATGGGACCTTATCATATCGATAGGAGACGATTGGACGGATGAGGATATCTTTGAGCAACTTCCCGAAGATGCCTATTCCATAAAGGTGGGTTTCGGACCCTCAAAAGCCAAATACAGAGTCCGCTCAACCGCCGAGGCGAGAGAACTTCTGTTTTCTCTTGTGGAGGCAACCCGCGAGGTGGAGGATTTGCCTTCTGAAGCCATGAAGAACAGGAGGCGGAAATAGTGGAGTTTGTAGAAATTGCCGGTACGGAAATAAATTCGTCGAGAATCGGTCTCGGAACCTGGGCTATGGGAGGATGGCTCTGGGGAGGAAGCGACAGGAAAGAATGCGTGAGAACGATATACAAGGCGTTTGATAACGAGGTGAATCTGATTGACACAGCTCCTATCTACGGTTTCGGTCTTTCGGAAGAAATCGTGGGGGAAGCGGTTTCCCAGAGCGGGATGAGGGATGAACTTGTGATTGCGACGAAAGTGGGGCTTGAGTGGGAGAGGGGTGGAATATTCAGAAATTCTCTCTCGGAGAGGATACGAAAGGAGGTTGACGATTCTCTCAGAAGGCTGCGCACCGACCGGATAGATCTTTACCAGATTCACTGGCCAGACCCTCTTACGCCCGTTGAGGAAACTGCGCAAGCCATGGCGGAACTCATTGAAAGCGGAAAGATAAGGGCTGTTGGGGTAAGCAACTATTCTGTTGAGCAGATGAAGATTTTTCGCTCCGTGTGTCCGCTTAACTCAAGTCAACCTCCTTACAATCTTTTTGAGAGAGGAATTGAGAATGATGTGCTTCCCTGGTGCGGGGAGCAAGGGGTTACCATGCTTCTCTACGGGGCTCTGTGCCGGGGACTTCTGGGCGGGAAGCTGAGAACTGATTCGGAGTTTCCGGGAGACGATATAAGAAATTTTGATCCCAAGTTTCGAAAGCCTGTCTATGATAATTATCTTGGCGCTGTTGAAAGGCTAGGGGAACTTGCGTCCGAGCGTTTCGGAAAGACCGTGCTTGAACTTTCCGTAAGGTGGGTTCTCGACAAATGCGAAAACGATATCACTCTCTGGGGAGCGAGACGCCCGGGGCAACTAGATGATCTTGGGGGCACCGTAGGGTGGACTATAGACGATGACTCAATGGATGAAATAGACGCAATACTCGATACTTTTGTCCCGAACCCCATAGGCCCGGAATTCATGGCTCCTGGTCCGAGACCTTCTTAAGCAAAGCTCTTTATGTCTTCAAGGCGGATTTCCGAAACGCTTTTTCTGAAGATGTCGGCCTGAGGATAATCTTCTGGGGCTATTCTCGGGTCAGGCACTGCGATACAGTGCATGCCGGCCTCTTTGGCCGACACTATACCATTTATGGAATCTTCAATCGCGACGCATTCTTTAGGGCTAACCTCGAGACGTCTTGCGGTTTCAAGACGCCCGTTGAAGTACGAAGTGCAACACCCCTGATAGCAGGGTTATAGCCCTTTGAGGCTCACACCTCATTTGAAAGGGCCAAGCGACAAGGATAATCTCTAAAGTGCTAACCATAGGAGGTTATCAGATGTCATATAAACA
>JAJDUA010000004.1 GCA_022826905.1 Candidatus Dadabacteria bacterium | reverse complement strand
TCTTTTGCCGTGAAATTATCCAGTGAAGCAGACGAAGGTGTACCGCAACGCGACAGCACAGCTTTCCCCCGCGTCATTTGAACAACAAACAGATGAGCAGTCCTGCGGTCTGACCGGTGGACTTCCCCGTATCAGGTCCGGAGTCAGACCACATTGACTCACTGACTATGTTATGCGCCCACAGCCCTGAGCAACCCGGTTTTATCCTCAACAACCACACCGTATTTCTTAAGCATGTTTATCCACCGAGGCGCATTGCGTCTTATCATCAAAGCTTCGTAATCAGCCTGTGGATCATAGTAGGGCTTTCCGTCTCTGAGCACTGCGTAAATGATTCTCAGAATCTTGTGAGCAGTGGCCACAATCGCCTTTTTATACCCCTTCCTTATCATGAGCATCTTGCTTTGGAAGTGGAACTGAGAATCCTTTGTTCTTGCCGCCCCGTGGGCGCATTCAATAAGCACAGACTTAAGCGCCTTGCTTCCCGTACGACTACGGGAACTTTTTCGCTTCCCCGCGCTTTCGTTGTTTCCCGGACAAAGACCACTCCACGAAGCCAGATGCTGTGGCGAAGGGAAAGCACCGAGGTCAGGGCCTATCTCGGTAATAATGGCGCAAGCTGAAGTCTGATCAATTCCGGGAATGGTCTGAAGCAGATCAATCTCTTCTGCCCACTCGCAGAGACCTTCTCTTATTTTGCGGTCAAACTGTTCTATGCGCTGCTCAAGATTGTCATGTTCACTCATAAGGTCTTTGAGTATGAAACGATCTGTATCAGTGAGCTTTGCATCAAGAGCGTTTTCTATGTCGTCAAGCTTTGGGGACACGTGTGAGGAGAGCGAAGCGATTATCTGATTGCTCGGCACATTGTTCATAATGCCGTTGATAATACGGCGACCGTTTGCCCCGAAGATGTCGGAGAGGATACCCCCTATTCTTAAGCCGCCTCGGTCAATTATTCTCTGTATTTTGTTACGCACGCTTGAGCGGCGGCTTACCAGTCTTCGTCTGTGGCGACTTATCTCACGAAGTTCACGGAACTTCCTCGGCGGAACATGGCTTGGGCTGCAGAGACCGAATTGACAGACCCTGGCAAGCCATATGCTGTCGGCTGTGTCAGTTTTTCTTCCCTTGAGCTGCTTTACCTGTCTTGCGTTGACAAGCAGTGGTTTTATACAGGCATCCTCAAGAGCTTCAAAGGGACTGATCCAGTATATGCCTGTGCCTTCCATGACTGCGGCCTCAATTTGGTGTTCCTTAAGCCATGAGACCATTGCTTTTAATCCGTCGGGAAGGGTGGAGAATTCACGGGTCTTTACTTGTCGTGAGGCTTTATCCTCGCAGAGTGAGAGTGAGACGGTAAGCTGCATCTTATGAACATCTATACCGGCTGCTTTTGAGTAAATGACGTGAAACTTGTCGGTTTCCATGGTAACCTCCTAGTGGTTTGGAATTGGGTGAGGTGGCAGAAGAGTTGGTCGGGATCTCACGCAGGTTATGCGGTACATTTTGCCGCGCGTCCACAGTTCTATGGCTGGGTACAATACGGGGTTCGGAGCCAACCAACAGGGTCCAGTTTAGAATCGGGGTCTAAAGCCCCATTAAGTAAACGGCCTCTGCACTGCCACCTTTCCCATTATGTCTGTGTAGTATTAACAGAAGAAAACCCAGACTCAACAACAGCCGGATTGCCGTATACATTTCATGCTACGGGGCGGCCTTTGAGAGGCCATGAGGGTTTAGAGAGTTTGAGTCGCAAGTTAAGAAGTGGCCTTTCTTACAAGTTTCCAATAACTCTTTCCTAGATGAAACTAATATATCACCCCAAAGAATTTACTTTTAAAAGCCTTTTCAGAAAACATGGGCTTAACCCAAGCGATGAGACAACCCTTTTTCTTCTTCCTGGGGTATCGGTTGTACAGGAAATAGAAGATTATTACTCTAGGGAAGGGGTATGGGGAAAAAACCTGCTTACGTTCTATGAACTTTCGGATTTTGTAAACGAGGCCTCCCCGAATCTGAAAAAGAAAAGGATATCAAGGACCCAAGTCTTATCTGTAACCAGAAAAGCGGCGGAGGCGGTATCGGAGGACCTTGAGGTTTTCAGGGAATTCTCCCAGAACCGTGACTTTCTTAACTCCGCAGCTTCAATTCTTTCAAGACTTAAGCAGAGCAAGGTATCCGTGGAGGAGCTTGCCGGTTCCGCTAAGAGAATCAAAACGCGTGGTCTTCGAAAAAAACTCTCGGATATAGGGCTTGTTTACAAAAGATACGAAGCGCTCGTAGCGGAAAGAGGCTTTCTTGACGACGCGGATTCTGTCCGTGTCATTTCAGAAGAGCTGGACGGAGAAGGGCTTGGCCCGTTCTTCCCGTCTGCAAAGAGACTCGTGATTTTCGGTTTCTCCGATTTTACCCTCTGCGAACTTGACGTGATAAAGAGCCTCTCCTCGGCGGTTTCAGAAACCTTCTTCTTCCTAAGCGATTTCAGCGACCTGGATGAATACAAAGACAGCTTTCTAGACAGGCTAAGCGAAGCTTCTCTGGCCTATGAAGAAGATTTTACGATGACAAAGGAAGTCCTGGAATGCGGGACAAAAAGGGAACTCCGTGAGTTTCGCGACTCTCACGACGAAATTGAATATGTCTCAAGGACTATCAAGAAGCTCATATTGGACGGGGAGCACAAGGCCTCTGATTTTAAGGTTCTCGTGAAGTCAGCGCAGAGACGCGGCCGATCCATAGTTCGTATATTCGAGAAAAACGGGGTTGCGGTTGATCTCGGGAATTCCGGGACCTTGGCGGGAAGCCCATACGGGCGCCTTGCGGGCGATATCCTGCGTCTTAAGTCAGGAAATTTTCACAGAAACGATCTGATGGGGCTTCTTCACAACCCGTTTTTTGCCCTCTACCTGGGAGAGTCTGAATCCTCGCACCGTTGCGTTAACATGATAAAGGGTCTCTCCTCCGCGGACCTCAAATACAGGACCGTAAGCGGCATTGCGGGCTGGAAGAGGATCTTGGAGCACATAGTGGAGCAGGACGGGCGGATGTCTTCAACTGCCCGCGATATAGCTTTCGTGCTTGATTCTTTATCGTCGAAGTTCGGCAGAAGGAGTTTTGCCGCGATGACCTCTGATCTCAGGAAGATCTTCTCGGAACTCAAGGTTTCGGAGAGTTCCGCGTTGCTTATAGAGGAAAATAAAACTACCAGGGAGTGTTTCGATGAGTTTTTCTCTTTTCTGAGGGAGCTTTCCTTTTCTTACGGCGAGTTTGATTTCCGGGTTTCTGACTCCGGAGAATATCTTTTCCTCCTGGATGAGTTTATGGGGGAGAGGACAGTTCCTTATAAAACTCCCTGCGACGCCGATTCTGAAAGGGTAAGCGTTATTGATTTCTCCGCGGCGCGCGGCATAAACCCCGGGTTTGTTTTCCTCCTGGGACTTTCGGATGCTTCTTTCCCGTCTCTTCCCCCGGCAGACCCCGTGCTGAAACCCAGGGAGAAGGCGGAGATAAACCGGGCGCTTGGAAAAAGGGTGTTTGACGAGGAAGGTCTCCATTACGAGAAGGAAAAGCATATCTTTTTCACTCTCGGCGTTTCGGCTTCCGAGAAGGTGTTTCTCTCCCGCTTCCGCTACGACGAGAGATCAAAGGAGATAGCCCGCTCCGATTTCCTTGAGGGGATGGAGGTTTCTCCTGCGACTCCGCGCTCTGAGGCATTTTCAAGGGAAGACGCCCTGTTTCACTGCTTCTCGCCCTCTGGTGCGGGTTATGGAGACCCGAAGATTGAAGAGGTCCTCAGGCGGCAATATGGTTCCGATATAGTCGCTTATCTCTCCGGCGGCATTTCCGCGGAGAGGCGTAGACTGGAGCTCACGGGGGCCTATACGGGTTTTGAAGGTGTTCTGCTCGGCAGTCCTCCAAAACGGGATTCCTTCTCGCCCACCGAGCTTGAGGAGTACGGGACATGCCCATTCAGGTATTTTTCCAGGAGGGTGCTCGGGCTCAAGGCGCCTGGAGATGTCGATGAGCAAAGGGCTTCCCAGCTTGACTTGGGTTCGCTCGCTCACAATATGCTGAAGGAGCTGATGGAGACTGTTTTCGCCGAGGGCTCCGGTTCTGTTGAGGCCGACCGGTTTCTTGACGCTTATGAGGAGATAAAAAAGAAACATGAAGCCAAGCCCGGCGTTTTCTCCCATCTTCCGAAAAGCGTTGCGGAAATTGAGAAGAAGAGATTTTTTGAGCGCATCTTGCCGAATTTTGTAATGGACGAGGTTTTAAGGATCGAAAAAGATGAGCACGCTCCCCGGTTTTTTGAAAAAGAGGTGGAGTTCCGCATAGCCGACGCGGTAATAAGAGGGAAAGTGGACAGGGTAGACGTTCACAAGCGGAACGTCGCGGTTATTGATTACAAGATCGGAAGGGTGCGGGACAGAAAATATTTTGATTTTGAAAACCTGCAGCTCCCGCTTTACCTGAGAGCGCTGTGCGAGGAGGGCTTTGTTCCCTCCTGGGGCCGCTATCTTTCAATCAGCAGGCCCGCTGACAACAGCTCTTTGCCCAAGGACTCTTCTTTTGACGAGGCGCTTTTACTCAGCCACCACTACATAAAGTGCATAAAAAACGGTTTTTTCCCTCCCTACGTGGGGAAAAAGGAGCTTGACCAGGAGGAACATGCTCTCTACATGTCAAAGAACCGTCCCTGTTCCTACTGCGATTACAGGGATCTTTGCAGGGTTAAAGACGGGGTGACCAGAAAGACCGGCCGCTTGTAAGAACAGACTATGGACAGGATTTCCGAATTTCTAGAACTAAACGAAGAGCAGTCCCGGATACTTCACCCCGCGGGCAAAGTCGCTGTCAGGGCAGGAGCGGGGTCGGGAAAGACCAGGGCCATCATAGCCAAGTATCTTCGTATTCTCGAAAGCGGAGAAGCGGATATTCCTCAGATCGTGGCCGTTACCTTTACGGAAGCGGCCGCGGCGGAACTCAAATCGAGGATAAGCTCTGAAATCACAAGGTATATCTCCACCTACGGACCCGAGGGAAACATGACCGAGGGATGGCGCAGGAAGTTCTTTTCCGCCCCCATAGCGACGATTCACGGCTTCTGTACGAAAATACTTAAGGAGAATATCTTCGATTCCAGACTTCCATTCAGTTTTTCCGTGATTGAAGATTCGGACCAGCAGGCCTTTTTCGAACGCAATATCGGGAAATTCCTTCGGACGAGGAGAGAAGAGGGCGATCCCCGCCTTGAGAGACTGCTTGAGATGGAATCCTATGATTACGCCGAGACCGTAAAAATAATAGGGATGATACTGCAAGAAGCGGCCAAACTGCACTTGGTTCCTCCTTTTCTCCATTACGGGGGCGGTGCGCGCCACGGGGAAGCTTCTGCCGATGAACTCGAAGCAATCGGCGGGAAGCTTCGTCGGCTGATTGAGGAGCATGCCTCCATCCTTCCTGCCGGTTCGAAGAAGAAAAAACATATCCTGAGCGACCTCGGCGAAAAAACAGATATGACTCTGGGTATTGACCGCAACATCCGCCACCTGCAGGCGGTTTACGAACAGATAAAAGAGGAGAGAAAAACTCCTGAAGTCGAGACATCGAGGCAGGCGCTTCTGAGGTGTGTGTTTTCGGTGGTTGAGCGTTATGACTCTGAGATCAATTCTCTTTACCTTGATTTATCGGGCGAGGCGTATGATTTTCTCGTGGAGACGAAAATCTCCGAGGAGAAAATAGAGTATGAGGACATGATACGCTTCACAATCGATCTTCTCAGAGAAAATCCTGAAATACTAGGCTATTACAGAAACTTTCTAAAGTTCATTATAGTTGATGAGTTCCAGGATACCGACTCTCTTCAGCTGGAGCTTATGGAACTTCTTACGAAGGGAGATCCGGCCGGCAGTCTTATCGTAGTGGGCGATGTTAACCAGTCCGTCTACGGTTTCAGGGGCGCCCAGCCCGAGATATTCGGGAACATACTTGAAGATGAGAATTTCGAGAAGATATCCTTTGCGACCAATTACCGCTCCCGCGGGAGCCTGATACAGTTTTTCAATCTCTTTTTTGCCGGGACCTTTTCCGAAAAATATTACGAAACGATGGAAGCTTCCTCCTCCGACCCCGACCCTGCCATATCCGTGGAAATCATTGCCTGCGAAGGTAAAAACGCCAAGGAATCCGCCGAAGCGGAAGCCAAAGCCGCAGCCTTAAAAATAAAAGAACTCCAGAGAACATCCCGAGAAGATATCGCCCTTCTGTTCAGAAGGTCTTCAAACGTGGTTATATATGAAAACGCTCTGACGGAGGAGGGAATAAGGTTCCAGTCCCTTATGGGACGCGATTTCTACGACCTCCCTGAAGTAAGGGACGTTATGTCCATGCTCAGGTATTTTCTTGATCCCCTTGACCTGATCGCGGAGGCGGCGGTGCTTAGATCTCCCTACTTCGGGGCTTCCGATGACGAGCTTTTCTCCCATTTCCGGGGAGAGAATGAGGATAAAAACGCCGTAAGGATCCGGGAATACCTGAGATTTCTCGATCTGAAAAGAGAGGAATACATTAACGGAGACACTTTCAGCACGGTTGATTTCGTTGTAAACGGACTTGGTTATTCCTCCGCGGTGCGGGCGCTTCCCGGTGGTGAGATAAAGCGTCTTAACCTCAAGAAATTCCTTCTTAAGACAGAAGATATTGTTTCACAGCAAGGATACGGACTTTACCAGGTAGTGGAGCATTTTGATTCGCTTCGCGGTTCGCAGGAAGAACGGGCGTTTGAGGAAGTAAACGACGGCGGAGTTGTAAAACTCATGACGGTGCATAAGGCTAAAGGGCTTGAGTTTGACACGGTCTTTCTGTGCCACACGAACTACCAAAGGGTAGTTACGTCCGAGAGGGTAATGGCGGATACCGAAGGAGGAGGGTTCATAGTCAGGTACCCGGCATTCTCATCGGACAGCTGGCAGCACCTTAAATCCCGCGCCGAAGCGAAAGAAGCCGAAGAGGAAAAAAGAGCCCTCTATGTGGCCATGACACGGGCCAAGAAAGGACTTTTCATATGCTTAAGCGGCAGCGGCAGGGCCGGAAGAAGGCAGATACGGGTGCAAAGAGACAGCTTCGCGGAACTTGCTGATTCAAAGCTGTCCTTGTCTTCGCGATGTCTTGAGATGCCCCAGGGGTTTACCGACAAAACCTGGGGAATTTCTTTCTCGGGACTCTATGGAGATGAAATTTCAGAAGAACTTGACTCCATCGGGGATGCTCCTTCTTTGGAATCGGGAATTCCTTTGGATCTTAAGTACATGGAACCCATATACGGCAAGGAGGATAAGCCGAAACGGGTGGAGACCTCCCAGCTTCCCGACCTGTTCTCCCAGACCGACCGCTTAAGGGACCCCGAGAGGGCGGGGAGCATAATGCACAGGTTCCTTGAGACCTGGGATTTCAGGGAGGAAACCGTTGAGAAAGAAATTGAGTTCGTTCTGGGGGAATTTCTTGTTTCAAATCCGAATATGAAAGAACTGCTTCTGGAGCTTTCATCGAATTTTCTAGAGTCCGAGCTCTTTTCCTTTATAAGCGCGGCTCAGGAAATCAGAAAGGAGCTTAAATTTACCCTCGGTCCCGGCGGGGGTTCTCCGAAAAGAGGCAGGATAGATCTTCTGACGGAAGAGGATGGAGGAATGCGTCTTTTCGACTACAAGTACAGAAAATCGATGAATGACGACGCCAGCAGGGACTACGAAGAGCAGATGGACGGTTACTGCGAGGCAATACGCTCAAGATTCGAAAAACCCCTGCTCTCGCGCCACATAGTTCTTATCCCGCAGGTTGAGCTTGTCTCCATATAAAATCCCATGAAAAAAACGGTCGTAATCATCCCGGCGCTGAACGAGGAGCGCTCCATAGGGCAGGTAATCGGGGATATTCCCCGGGATCTCGTAACGGAGATAGTGGTCGTCGACAACGGTTCAACCGACTCCACCGCGCAGGTTGCCTCGGACTCTGGAGCCACGGTCATAGACGAAGAGAGAAGGGGGTACGGGCAGGCATGCCTTGCGGGGATAAGTTACATTAAGAGTTCTTCATATATGCCTGATATCATAGTATTTCTGGATGGAGACTATTCTGATTATCCGGGAGAAATGAAAGACCTTATCTCACCGATAACCGAGGACGGATACGATCTCGTCATAGGGTCAAGAACCATCGGCGAAAGACAGAAAGGAGCACTTTTGCCCCAGGCCCTTGTCGGCAACTACGTGGCGACCAGACTTATAAAACTGTTTTACGGGGTGAGCTTTACCGACCTTGGTCCCTTCAGGGCAATAAGATACGACAAGCTCCTTTCTCTCGACATGAGAGACAGGACTTTCGGATGGACGGTTGAGATGCAGATAAAGGCCGCGAAGAAAGGACTCCACTGCGCCGAGGTTCCGGTGAGTTACAGAAAAAGAATAGGGACTTCAAAGATAACCGGAACAATCACGGGAAGTTTTATGGCCGGGGTGAAGATCATCTGGATGATATTCAGGCAGCTTTTTTCGTAGGGTTTCTTGCTGGCGCGTCCCCGGCAGGATTCGAACCTGCGGCCTCAGGATTAGGAATCCTGCGCTCTATCCAACTGAGCTACGGGGACACAGAAGGGAAAATGAGTCTACCCGCTTCAAGGGGAATTGAAACCGAATCTTATCTCGAAAACCTCGGACCAGTTTTTTCCGGTGATAAGGAAAGTGCGGGAGGAGGATTTCCAGGCAATTCCGTTCAGCACTCCCGCTCTGTCCGGAAAACTCAGCCTTTCTCTGAGTTCCCCTAAGTTTATCCGTCTCTCCACCGCGCCGCTGTAGGAATCTACAACCACTATGTCGTCCGAGTGCCATATATTGCAGTAGATTTTCCCCTCCACGTATTCGAGCTCGTTAAGCATGTCAACTGCCGATCCATTCTCCCTTACGCTTAAGACTTTTGTTATCCCGAAGTTCCTAGGGGAAAGAAAATACAGTTTTTCGGATCCGTCGCTCATTATGAGCTGCGTTCCGTCGTCGGTAAGCCCCCAGCCTTCGGTTAAATAGGTAAACGACCCTTTCTGCCGCAGGCTCTCCTTGTCGTATATGAAGCCCTGCCTGGACCTCCAGGTGAGCTGGTATATGCTGTCGCCCATCATGGTAAGGCCTTCGCCGAAAAACCTCGCCGGAAGGTCCACCTTGACAAGCACCTGTCCCGTGACCGGGTTGATTTTTCTAAGAGATGAGCTTCCATAGCGCCCGGTACTTTCATAAAGGACACCGTCTCTGTAGACAAATCCCTGAGTGAAGGCTGTCGGGTCGTGGGGGAAAGAGTGGAGCACATTGAAGGCGGTGCCGCCGGGAGAATTCCCCTTGCTTTCCGCCGCCAATAATGAGGGAAAAACAAGGAGAAAGAGGCAGACAAGACCTGCCACGCCCGCAAGGGGATTTATTCTTTTATGATACTGCTTCCGCATAGGGCTTATTCTAAGCCATAACCACCTCTTTTGAAACCTGCGGCTTTGCTTGACAGCCGGTTAGTTTTCGCTAGAATTAAAAACAAATTTAGATAAGGCTAAAATATTTTTTTGCCTGTTTGAATCTTAAGCGGTTTTTGCTTAGATAAAGAGAGAAAAGATGCTTTCGCAATCAATAGAGGATTACCTGAAGGCCATTTACGAGATTGAGACTTCCGAGGGGAAGGTTTCAACGAGTGCGCTTTCGGAAAAACTGGGCGTGTCTCCGGCTTCGGTGACGAGCATGGTGAAAAAGCTCTCGGAGAAAAAGCTCATAACCCACAAGCGCTACCAGGGGGTGAAGCTTACTCCTGCGGGCAGGAAGATAGCTCTTGAGATAATCAGACATCACCGGCTTATAGAGCTTTACCTCAAGGAGGCGCTCGGAGTTCCCTGGGACCAGGTGCATCAGGAGGCCGAGAAATGGGAACACGTGCTCTCAGAAGATCTTGAAGACAGGATTGACAAGTTTCTGGGTTATCCGGTCACCGACCCGCACGGTTCGCCGATTCCGCGCCGGGACGGCACCATGATCGTGAGGGAGTGCGACGCCCTTGTGGATGTGGAGCCCGACACCTTGGTAAAAGTGGTTGAAGTGAGCGATCATGACCCGGAACTGCTTCGTTACCTGGGCGGGATAGGGCTTTACCCCGAGACCGAGATGACGGTTGTTTCGAAGCAGCCGTTTAAGGGTCCCATAATCGTCGAGCTGACCGGGAAGGAATATTCCATAGGGCGAAACGCTGCCAAGTACATACTGGTTGAGAAAGCGAACAACTGAGAGAGAGAGAAATGAAAATGATAACGGGCATAAGGTTTTTTCTGTTTTCTGTGCTACTGGTGTTCTGTGTGGCCTGCGCTGAGAGCAGCGGAAGCGTAAAGAGGGAAGGCACGATAAAAGTGGTTACGACCACTGCCATGATCGGGGACCTGGTAGAAAACATCGCCGGGGAAAAAACAGAGGTCATCTCCCTCATGGGAACCGGGGTTGACCCGCATCTTTACAAGGCAAGTGCCGGCGACGTGGAGAGGCTTGCCGGAGCCGACATGATTTTCTATAACGGACTTCACCTTGAGGGAAAGATTACGGATGTTCTTGCGCAGATGAAAAAAAGCGGGATATTCACCGTGGGCGTCGCGGAGGGGATCGACAAGTCCCTGCTTCTATCTCCCGAGGAATACGAAGGATACTACGACCCGCATATCTGGTTTGATGTCACTCTGTGGAAAAAAGCGACCAGGATTGTCATGGAGGCTTTCTCCCTCTATGACCCCCAAAACGCCGGTATCTACAGGCAAAACGCCGAATCTTACCTAGAAGAACTGGACCTGTTGCAGTCTTACGTGCGGGAGAAGATCGCCTTGCTGCGTCACGAAAGGAGGGTGCTTATAACGGCCCACGACGCGTTTAATTATTTCGGAAGAGGTTACGGGTTTGAGGTGATGGGGCTTCAGGGAATAAGTACCGATTCTGAAGCCAGCGTTGCGGATATACAGAATCTCTCAAGGGTAATAGCGGAGCGAAGAATTCCGGCAGTTTTCGTCGAAACATCCATCTCTCCCAGATACATGCGCGCCCTCCGGGCCTCGGTGAAGGCAAAAGGCTTTGATGTCCGGATAGGCGGCAGTCTTTACTCTGACTCGATGGGCAGCCCGGGGACAGAAGAGGGCAGCTACATAGGGATGTTCAGAAGCAACGTGAATACTATAGTTGAGTCTCTAAGCCGCAGCATCGAGGTTGCCGATTCCAAGTCCGAAGCCGCCGGAGACGGGTAATGAGCAGCGGGGAGCAGAATCCGGTCGTTCCGGCTGTCCGTGTGACGGACCTTACCGTCGCTTACGGTGACAAGACCGTTCTCTGGGATATAGATCTCGAGATTCCAGTCGGGTCGATGGTGGCCGTCGTGGGACCGAACGGCGCCGGCAAGACAACGCTAATAAAATCCATCCAGGGACTTGTTCCGCGCGTTGCGGGGGTTGTTTCCATCCACGGCAAACCTTACGAGAAACAGAGAAAGGAAGTGAGTTACGTTCCCCAGAGAGGTTCTGTGGACTGGGATTTTCCCACCTCCGTAGTGGATACGGTGAAAATGGGGAGTTACGGAGACTTGGGCTGGATAAGGCGTCCCGGAAAAAAGGAGCATGAAAAGGCTCTCAGCGCTCTTGAAAAAGTTGATATGCTTGAGTTTGCCCATAGGCAGATAAGTCAGCTTTCCGGAGGGCAGCAGCAGAGGGTTTTTCTCGCGAGGGCCCTTGTTCAGAGCGCGTCGGTTTACCTTCTGGATGAACCCTTCCAGGGAGTTGACGCCACGACCGAAAAAGCGATAGTCAGGATACTGAAAGAACTTGCCGCCGGGGGGAAAACCGTGCTCGCGGTTCATCACGATCTTAACACCGTTTCTGAGTACTACGAGCGGATCGCTATTGTGAACGTGGGACTTGTGGCCTCGGGGAGTGTGGATGAGGTTTTTACTTCCAAGAATCTCATGACGGCTTACGGCGGCAAGACATCCTTTTTCCCCGAAAGAAAATCGTCCAGAAGGGCGGTGTGATGCTTGAATTCGCGGTTGGGCTTTTCTCTGACTATACGGCCAGGACCATCCTTTTGGGAGCGGCTTCTCTGGGGGTTGTAAGCGGCGTGGTAGGCTCGTATGCCGTGCTGAGAAAGCAAAGCCTCGTGGGCGACGTCATGTCGCACGCGGCCCTTCCCGGAATAGTGCTTGCCTTCATAGTAATGGGAGTCAAGGAGCAGTTGCCGATCTTTATAGGGGCCGCGCTATCTGCCGTGCTGGCAGTTTTTCTGATTAACCTGGTTACCAGCAACTCGAGGATAAAGACCGACAGCGCAATGGGGATGGCGCTTTCTGTTTTTTTCGGGCTTGGGCTCGTTCTTCTCACCTACGCGCAGAAAATACCGGATGCCAATCAGGCGGGGCTTGATAAGTTTCTTTTCGGTCAGGCGGAGGCGCTTGTCGAAAAAGACGTCCTTGTTATAGGTGTTACGGGGCTTTTCGCCCTTTTGGTTGTGGGACTTTTCTGGAAGGAGTTCAAGCTTCTTTGCTTCGATCCGGATTTCGGGGGCACTATGGGTTTTTCAATGAAGTCTCTCGACCTGCTCGTTACGGCCGTCATAGTTTCGGCGATAGTGATCGGGCTGCAGACAGTAGGGGTCGTGCTTATGAGTTCAATGCTGATTGCCCCAGCGGTTGCGGCCAGGCAGTGGACCGGCAGCATGGGCTCGATGGTGATTCTCGCGGCCTCAATAGCGGCCGTCTCCGGCGTAACCGGCGTTGCGTTAAGCGCCGGGTTTGAGAACGTGCCGACAGGACCCGCGGTTATAGTCTGCGTGAGCGTTATCGCTTTTTTTTCGGTTCTTTTCTCGCCGAACGGATTTTTCACCCTGAGATTCAAAGAGGCCAGGAGCAGAAGGGAGATAAAAAAGGATTACGTCCTGAAAGCCCTGCACGATCTGGCTCTTGAACATGACGACCCCGGCTACGCGCATTCCGAGAGACTGCTGGCGCTTGGAAGCGAGAAGGGGTTTAACGTGAGAAAAAGTCTCTCGCAACTGCAGGCGGCGGGATATGTGGAGAGGGTGGGAGAGGAGGACTGGCGCCTTACCCCAGGCGGTATTCACGAGATCAGAAAACTCTCTCCGCTGGAGAAGAGCAGATGAGCCCGCATCAGTTTGATATACAGCTGGTAGCCATCATAGTTGCGGCTTCATGCGCCGTACCGGGGGCGTTTCTTGTTCTGAGAAGAATGTCCATGATGACTGACGCGATCAGCCATTCCATTCTGCTTGGCATAGTCCTCGCTTTTTTTCTCGTAAAGGATCTTTCGTCGCCGATTCTCATAATAGGGGCTGCCGCAAGCGGGGTGCTTGCGATCTCGCTCATAGAGGCGGTTAACCGCTCAAGGCTCGTGAAAAAGGACGCGTCGATAGGGATAGTCTTCCCGTTTCTTTTCAGCGTGGCGGTCATACTGCTTTCCAAGTACGCGCGAAACGTGCATATTGACACCCACTCGGTACTTCTTGGAGAGATAGCGTTTGCTCCTTTTAACCGCCTGATTCTCTCGGGGATGGATCTGGGACCCAAGTCAGCTTACGTAATGGGTTCGATTCTTCTTTTGAACCTGCTTTTCATCTCCCTTTTCTACAAGGAGCTCAAGGTGTCGACCTTTGACGAGAGCTTCGCGTCGTCAATAGGATTCCGTCCCCGCCTCATCCACTATCTGCTCATGGCTGTCGTGTCGTTTACATGCGTCGGGGCGTTTGACGCCGTGGGCTCGATACTTGTTATAGCGCTTATAGTGATTCCGCCGTGCTGCGCCTACCTTCTTACGGATTCGCTTTTCAGGATGATTCTCCTGAGCGTGATCTTCGGAATCTCGGCCGCCGTTTCGGGATTCTGGGTCGCCAACTGGCTTGACGTTAACATAGCGGGCTCAATGGCTTTTGTGTGCGGGGTGTTTTTCCTCGTGGTTTTTCTGCTTGCTCCTCAAAGGGGACTTTTCGGCATAATGAGAGAAAAAAGGAGACAGAGAATGGATTTTGCCGAGGCTTCGCTCCTCGTGAGTCTTTACAACCAGGAAAGAGGAGATGCGGTAAAAGACCACCCCGACAGCAGGGGCATGTTTCGGTCCGCTGATTTCGCGTCAAAAGTGGTTGAATTTCTTAAGCAGAAAGGAGAAATAGCTGTTGCGGGCGGAAAGCTTTTTCTTACGGAGAAAGGAAGAGAGAGGGTGCGGACGACTGTGGAGAGGAGGTAGTTTGCGGAGAGGGCTCAGAGTAGGCGGATCGGTTCTACCGCTTTTACGGTTTTAGGTTCATCCGTTAGTTCTCCGTCTTTTATTTCAATCTCGCGTCCAGGGGCCAGTTGATCACATCTAGGATTGTCTTCTCCTTCTATTGCCGTATCATCCAGTCTGACGGTTATTATTACGGTTTCACTTCCTTCAGCTGATATCTTAATCAATATTTCTCCGTTTAGTTCATCGTCTTCATCGGTACAATCTTTGTTTCCTTCAACGTCAACTTCTCCGTTGAAAGTTATTTCGATTTCTTCTTTAGGAACTATATCTTTATTATTCTCTATATCTATATCTCCAAATTTGATTGTAGATCCAGGGAAAATGTCTATCCTCCTTGCGCCGATGTGAGAAGATTCGTCCCCGGTCTCAAAAATCTGAAGTTGAACTTCCGGGTCAAAATTTCCTTTTAAGGAAAATTTTTCATCTTCGAATACGTTCTCCTCAATAGCTCTTACCTCGCAGTTTCTTAGGTCTCCGTTTTCCACGACACATGCCTTTATGACAAAAGGTGCTCCTTGGTATGTGAACGGCACAGTCTTGATGGTTCCCTCTATCGTTTCTTCATGCGCTACATCGGCGTCCCCACTGTTCCCGGTTCCGCCGAAATCGACATCCAGCCCGCATCCTGAAACTGCGAGTAAGGAAATAAAAAGGAAAAACAGGTAGATTTTCACGGCGCTTGCGCGGGTTTTTGCGTACATTAAGATTCCTCGATTTTTAATTTGCCTGACATAAAAGATAACATGAAATTCATATTAGTTTATTTTTCTTTTCCACTTTGACACTCCGGGAACTTTACCGCAATATCGGCCGATATGAAAAAAGCAAACGTACTTTTCATCAATCACTCGGTAAGGGACGGAGGGCCGGGAAGAAGCCTTCTCTACATACTGAAGTACATTGACCGGGATAAGCTAAACCCGTTTGTGCTCGTGCCGAAACACGACATGTTCTCTGAGAGCCTGAAATCCGAGGGCATCTTTGAAAACGTCATAGTTGACCCCAGATTCCCCGAGAACATACAGAAATCAACGATAGTGGCGGACACCAAATGGGCCCCGGGTCTTATGAGGGTTTTCTCCATAATCGTAAACATAGTGAACATGCTCCGTCTGCTTCTAGGGTCTCCTAAGATAATCAGGGAAAACGGAATCGACATTATCTACTGCAACGGAACCCTTGCAAAAATCGTGGGTGCGCTGATCGGAAGGAAAAACAAAAAACCCGTTATCTGGCACGTAAGGAACATACAGCAGACGCGGTTTATGAAATCTTTAATGGAGACGCTCTCTGGGCTTCGGTGCGTTAAGAAGATAATATGCGTCTCCCGTGCCACGGCCGAGCCGTTTGAGAGAGCAAAAAACAAGGTTCACGTCGTCTATAACGGCATTGACCCTGCGGATTTCGACAGGGATTCCGTTCGGGGTTCTCTAAGAGAGGAGTTCTCCTTACCCTCAGATACCGTTCTTGTCGGAAACACCGGAAGGGTGGTTCCGAGAAAGGGCTACATGGAATTCATTGACACTGTAAGCCGACTTGTCTCAGACGGCGATATCAACGAGAAAACAAAGTTTGTTATAGTCGGGGATACTCCGTGGTTTTTCCCGAAGAACCACCTGAGGGAGCTTGAGGATCATGCGGAGAAGCTGGGGGTGCGGGATAGGTTTATTTTCACCGGATACAGAAAGGACGTAAGACCTTATCTTAAGGATTTTGACCTCTTCGTCATTCCGTCCAATTATCCGGATCCTTTTCCAAGGTCCGTGATAGAGGCGATGGCGTTCAGTCTTCCCGTCGTGGGCTTTTCAATAGGGGGTATAGCGGAGGCCATTGAGGACGGAAAGAGCGGCTTTCTCTGCGGTTCCGGGGATTTTAAGAAGATGGGGGAGAGCATCTCGATTCTTGCACGGGACGCGGAGTCCAGGGGTGAAATGGGCCGAAACGCGAGGCGCAGGGTGATGGAAATGTGTTCCGCGTCTGAGCGAACCGCGGACATACAGAAAATAATACTCAAGGTCCGGTGATCTAGACTTCCTTTCCCTCCCTGTCCCGAAACAGAAGCCTGAGGGGAGATCCCTCAAAGTCCGCGTACTCCCTTAACTTGTTTTCAAGAAACCTTCTGTAGTTCTCCGGAATGCCCTTTGCCGAATTCGTGAAGATCGTGAATGTCGGCGGAGCGTTGAAGGGCTGCGAGATGTAGAAAAGCTTTATCTCCTTCCTTCTGTATACCGGGGGAGGATGGCGTTTTGTAAGGTCTTCAAGGAACCTGTTGAGCTTTCCCGTGGATATTTTTCTTCTGAAATTGCTCTCCACCCGCTCTACAACGTCAAAAATTCTCCCGACTTTCTTGCCGGTAAGGGCGGAGATAGTCAGCACGGGAGCGTAATCAACCCCGATCAGCTTCTCCTTCGTTACCTCTTCAACTTCCTTGAGGTCCGCTATGTCCTCGGGAGCGAGATCCCATTTGTTAAGCAGTATTACAAGGGCCCTGTTTCTGCCTTTTACCAGTTCCGCGAGGCGCGAGTCATGGTGAGTCGGGCCTTCTTGACCGTCTATCATCAGCAGCACGATGTGGGCTCTTTCGATGGACCTTATTGCCCGGAAAACGCTGTGTTTTTCAACCGGGGCGTCTATTCTTGACTTTCTTCTTATGCCCGCGGTGTCGATAAAGACGTATTTCTTCCCGTTTTTCTCATATGCGGAATCAATGGAATCACGGGTCGTGCCGGGGGTGGAACTTGTTATGAGCCTCTGTTCTCCGAGTATCCTGTTCACCAGTGTGGATTTTCCCACGTTGGGTTTGCCGATAACGGCGATTCTCGTCTCTTCTGACTCTTCCGATTCTTCCTCCGGTTGTCCAGAGGTCTCTATGCAGGAAGCGATCTGCTCAACAAGCTCGTAGATGTTTTTGTTGTGAAGTGCGGAAATCGCCATGAAGTCATCCGTGCCCGTACCGTAGAATTCGTATGTCTTTAGCACCTGTTTTATGTTTCCATGGTCGATTTTGTTTACGGCGTATATGACTTTTTTCTCGGTCTTTCGAAGATACCGCACTATCTCAGAATCCTGAGGCAGCACCCCGTCCCTGCCGTCAAAAAGCATCACCACGAGATCGGCCTCCGAAATAGCCACGTCTATCTGCTCTTTTATGAGTGAATAATCCTGGTCGTCTTCGCCGAGAGAAAGTCCCCCGGTGTCAACCAGCGTGAACTCCTTTTCCTTCCATCGGGTGTCTTCATAGACCCTGTCTCTCGTGACGCCGGGGATGTCCTCTACTATTGTTTTGTTCCACCCTATTATTCTGTTAAAAAGGGTTGATTTGCCGACATTCGGTCTTCCTACTATGGCTACGATCGGCTTTTGCCCGTTCATTGCGTTTCTCCGTTATAGTTCCCGGCAAAAGTATCCCGGAAGCTTTTCTTTTAATAGTTGAAATTGTAGAAAAAATCGACTCCGGGATTTTCTCCACCCATCTGGCTTTCGATCAGGAATCCTCTGTTCAGTCTCCATTCAAGGTTGAGCTTGTTGCGCATCTGCACCGTGTGGTCAAGCGAGGTCTGGGAGGGCGATCTCTCGTAGCCGACGAAGATATCTCTTGTGACGTAGGAGCCGACCTTTAGCGTGCTGTCCTCAAGCCCTCGGTCTCCTTCCTGTATGCTCAGCAGATCGAGACCGATTTCCGAGCTTAAAAGCTCCGAGATTCCGCCTGCGGCAACCGCGGTCGCGAATTTCCCCACGAAGGCCCTTTGCTGGTTCTGGAGCCTGTTGCTTGAAGTCCCGAAAACTATATGGGAGATTATGTCGATTTCTTCGAGATTCGGATTGCTCGAGAGAGACAGGTCCGGTTCCCTCAGGCCTCCCGTGACGTTTACGTAAACATCAACATCGCCGGCGTCGTAATATGCCTTGACGTTGAGATCCGGATTGTTCGATTCCCCCGTAAAATTAAGCGTGGCGTCGTCTATGTCGAAAAGCTTCCCGAAGACCGTGTAGTACCCCTCGGATGATACTATATTCCCCTGCATGTTAAGATCGCCGCCCGGCTCTTTCCTGAGCTTCAGTTTTCCTCTTGTGTTGAAGCTGGCATCCTTGGTTTTTATCCACGTGCCCGAGGATATGTCGACCGAGATATCCATCGCGGTTTTTTCTCTGTAAAAACCGGTTTCATTCTGTGTCTCAAGTGAGAACTCGTCGTAGAAGCTATCCCTTTTTTCTATGAAACTGATGTCTTTTATGTTTTTTATCCTGCCTGGGTAAAGCCGGATCCTTCCCGCGGTAACCTTGGTCTTTCCGGTTACTTTAAGAAATTCGCCTTTTTTTTCTATCTTGAGGTCACCGGAGAGATCCGTTTTTATCGAATGAGGGTTAAAACGGACTTTCTCCATCTCAAGATCGGCGCGGTAGGTGAAATCGGAGATGTTCATTCTGCCTTCGAGGTAGGCTTTTCCCTTTTTTGAACGGATTTCCGTTCTTGGCAGCAAGAGTCTTGTTCCCCCGAACGAAAGCTTCATCTGGCGGGTGAACAGACTGTTTCTGAGCTGGACGATAGAAAGCCTCACGTCGTTTAGTTCAAGGTCTCCCTTTATCCGTGGTCTCAAGAGAGTGCCTTCCAGAGAAAGACTTTCGGATGAAAAGTTGCCTTCGATTTTCTCTATGGAATTTGAAAAAATTTTCGTGAAAGCAAGGCTGTATCCATTCGACGTCAGTCCCAGGTCCATTGAAGTCCCCATTATTGCCTCCAGCGGGTTCTGCGCGTTTCGCGGAAGCAGCAGGTTTCCCCGCAAGCTGAGGTTTTCCCTCTCCCCAAGCGAGGATAGAAGGTCCAGAGAAAGTCTTCCTTTTTTTCCATCGAGCCTGATTTCCACATTTCCGAATGCCGGGAATCCGTAAGAGAAGCCGTCCGATCTTATTTCGGCCTCGACGGAAGGAGCGGTAAGAGAACCGCTGGCTCGGACTTTTCCGTCGAGAGTTCCTCCCAGGTCGTGTCTTAGGTTAAGAACCTTTGATATGATCAGCGGATTGAAGTTTGTTATGTCGGCCCGCAGTTCGATCGTTTTTTCTTTCCTGTCGATCTCTCCCAGAAAACTTGAGATTTTCCCCTCTCCGTAGAGAAATTCATCTCCCCGGATACTTGTTCTGTCCGAAGATATCTCAAGGAAGATATCTCCTCTGTTTTTGAACAGTTTTTCGTTCAGAAGACCTTCAAGATACGTCATCCTTAATTTTTTCTCGTGTTCCAGGAGGTTGCTAACGCTGAATTCCGAAGAGGCGTAGGAACCGTTTTTCTTGCTCAGAAGGACGCCCGCGTCAAAGTGAGTTTCCGTTCCCCTGAACTTTGCCTCGATCGTGTCCATGTAATTACCTAGGACGTAGCCCCGTTCTCCCCGCAGGTGTATATCAAGCGATACCCTGGGAGTGTTTCTTAAATCAATTTGCGTACTTGATTGCACGGACATGCTCTGAGCTATGAAGTCTTCTTCATAGGCAAAGTCCTCTACCCGCGAGTCTGCCTCGATAAGCGGAGTGAAAATGTCACCGCTTATCCTTCCGCTTGAGTCTATTTTCCCTGAGATCAGAGGGATTCTTTCGTCAATTTCGGAGAGAAGACTCAGGTCCTTCATTGTGAACTCAAAAACGCAGTCAAGACCCTTTTGCGCTTCTTTTGTTTTTTCCGCTGACAAGGAAAATTGATCGGACAGGAGATTGAGACTGTTTATCGTCAGGGTTCCTTTTTGAATGCTTCCGTCTATCCTGGAGCTTATGTTGGTCATTCCGTAAAGTCGGTCTGTTTTCAGATCGGCGTCTACGCGCAAGTACTTGTCTTCAAGGAACCTGCCTTTTTTCGGTATTCTTCCCTTGAAAGTCGCGCTTCCGTCGACATGGTTGTCAATTCTGATATCCGGGAATTCTAATTTCAGCCTGAACCCCTTTGCCTTTGAGGTGAAATCGAAATCCGTACCGTCGTTTGTGAATTTCACGTAACCTCCGACTCGAAGGCTGCTCTGCTCGCCGTCTATTACGTCGAGGTAATCGGGTTCGACCCGCAGGGAGTAGGTTTCCCTGTTCGTCCAGCTGCCGCTTACCCTGAGATCCGAGTTCAGCCTTGAGTTGTCTCCGAACTTAAGCGGGTAGGGTGTGCGGTTAAGTATGTCGGTCAGTTCGTCCGTGTCCGCGCCGTTTAGCTCCGCGGTAAAATCAAACAAGTTCTTCTCTCCTCCCGCGAGCCATCTCCTGAAGTCGATGCTGCCCTTGAGGTTTGACTCCCCGAATCCTCCGCCTATTTTGCCTTCTATGAAAGTTTCTGTCCCTTTAATCCTTATCGGTTCGAGGTTCGACCGAAGCGGTTTTCCGTTGAGAAAAGAATTGTGCGTCGAAACCTCCATCGTGCCGACCATGTTGTCCAGGGAATGCATCTTGACCTTCGTTTTTGCCTGGAGGTTAACCTCCCCCTCGCCGTTTATTCCCAGTGCGTCGAAGTACACGGTCATATCGAATTCAGGGTTTCTCAGGCTTCTCACGATCCCGCTTCCCCTGACCGGCACGCCCTCAACCTTAAATGCGGCATCTTCGAATACGCAGTCCCAGGAAGCTATATCGATTTTTCCCTTGAGATTCCTTATCCTGATTCTGGGGGACACGTAGTCGAAATTTATGTCCTTTGCGTCAAGTTCGACTTTTTTCGTTAGTTCAATGATGTTTATTGAGAAAAGAGACTCTTCAACCATGTCGAATTCCCATGCCTTGTCTCTCGTGCGGTCAACAATCATAATGCGGGAGTCGCGGATTCTGTTATTCGCGAAAGTGAGGCTTATCCTTTCCTGCTGCGGATCCTCGGCGGTTTTGTCTTCGTTCTTAAGTTTCTTGAAATTCCATACCCCGCGGCTGTCCTTCGCAAGAAGCAGGCTCAGGCCCTGAATCTGCGTGTCGGATAAGTAGAGCCTCTTTCTCGAGATTATTGAGTAAAGGAGAGGAATCGAGTAATTCGTCGAGAGTTTCTCGATTTTCACGAAGCTCTCTCCGGCTATTTTTATCTCAATGTCGTCTATCTCCATTGTGGAGATTATGCTTCCCTCGACATTTCCGAGGCTGATATGGAAATTGGGGATTGAGTTAAGCCTTTGCTCTATAAGGTTTTTTGCGTACTGGCGGCTTTGCTCGGTCTGGGAGAACAGAAAAAGCCCCAGGACAAGAACGCAGATTACTGCCGTGAATATGAAAAAAATGGTTTTTCGACGCACTGTCCTTAGTGAAAACGCAGGGAATTTCTCTTCGGTTACGCTGTATGGATCTGGATTTTCCTAACAAGCCTATTATACTTAAAAGCCGCCAAATAAAAACAGAACTCGCTTGAGCGGCCCGGAAGGTCCTTTCCAAAGAAATGTTCTGTTTGCTGCGGGCTTTCCACCGTAAAGCCGGATCGTTCGAGAGGCAGGTTTGAGATTCCTGAGGCGGTGCGGAAACAGGGTTTCTTTCCGGTTCGCTTACGCTGTCCGTACTGCTCTTACGATGTTATTTGCTACGGTAATTCAAAGGAGGTTTTCTTAAATGCTAAAAGTATCCGGGAAACAGGTTGCGGCTGTTTTTGGGATTGTGTTTCTGATCATTGCTCTCATGAAAGTTATCTCCATTGCCGAGATGAGCCCTCCCGTCATATCCTTTGAGCGGGATATTAAGAGTCTCGGCTTAAAGCCCTTTGAGGTGACGGTGTCTGACAAGGGCACCGGGCTCTCCAAGGTGCGCATCTCTCTGCTTGACGCTTACGGGGAATCCGTCCTTGTTCAAAAAGAGTACGAGAAAGGAACTAAAAGCGATGTGATAAGCGTAAGCATCAACCCCGATAAGCTTGGCATAAAAAGCGGCACATCGGAACTTTTAATAGAGGCGACTGACCGTTTCATGAATGGTCTTTTGCCTGGGAGAAAGGCTGTTTTCAGCCAGAGAGTCACCCTGGATTTCATACCTCCCCAAGTACAGGAACTCTCGCCCACGCTGTACATAAGACACGGGGGCGCGGGGTTTGTGATTTACAGGGTTTCTGAGGACACGGCCTCAAGCGGCGTTGAAGTAAAAAATCTCTTTTTTGAAGGCTACCCCGGGTATTTTGAAGACCCCTCGATATACATTGCCTTTTTCGCCTATCCGTATAATGCGGACAAGGGTGAGAAGATAGAAATCTTTGCGGCTGATGTTGCCGGCAACGAAGTGAGGGAATCTGTTTATTACCGGCTTCTCGGGGCCTCGTACGTAAAGGATGAAATAGGCCTCTCGGAGTGGTTTCTGAAAAGCAAGGTGCTCCCGCTTTTCACCAAGGTTTACGGTTACTCCCCGGTCGGGGATGACGGGAAACCCGATTTTCTCAAGGCGTTCCTAAAGATTAACAGCGAGACGAGAAAGCAGAACGACAACAAGGTATATGAAATCGGAACACAGAGCAGGGGCGAGATTCTCTGGAAAGGGAAGTTCAACCAGCTTCGCAATTCCAAGGTGGCCGCGACATTCGCGGACCACAGGAAATACCTGATGGACGGCAACGTGGTCGACAATCAGTATCACCTCGGCTACGACCTCTCGGTTACTAAAAAACATCCTGTTCCCGCCTCTAACAGTGGAGTGGTGGTCTTCGCGGAGCACCTCGGCATATACGGCAATACGGTTATCGTCGACCACGGAATGGGGATTATGACTCTTTACTCCCACCTGAGCTCGATGGATGTGAGCGTCGGGGACAGCGTGGGGAAAAAAGATATCGTGGGGAGAACGGGCACTACCGGGCTTGCTGTTGGAGATCATCTGCACTTCGGGGTTTACGTTCAGGGAGTTCCTGTGAGGCCGCTTGAGTGGTGGGATGCCAAGTGGATTAAGGACAACATACTGTACAAGGTTGACTACGTTAAGAAGAACTTCGGGGTCAGGGAAAGTTCGCGTTGATTGTTTACGGCAGGAACCCAGTCGCCGAGCTTCTCCGCAATTCTCCTCGGGAGATAAAGAAAATCATGGTCTCGGAGAACTTCGACGTCTCTTCTTACCCGAGGATTAACGCCTCGATTAAGAAATTCCGCATAAAACTCACCCATCTTCCCGGAAACGCGATTACGGACATATGCAAAAGCCCGAATCACCAGGGCATAGCGGCCGAAACCTCTGATTTTATCTACAGTTCGGTTGAAGAGATTCTCGGCGTGGCAAAGCAAAGGCAGGAGAAGGTTTTCCTTCTTGTTCTCGATCATATAGAAGACCCGCAGAATCTAGGCGCCATAATAAGAACCGCGGATTTTCTAGGGGTCAATGGAATCGTGATACCCGCTGACCGGGCGTGCGACGTGAATCCGACGGTGGTGAAGGTTTCTTCCGGGGCTTCGGCCAACATAAAGATTGCCCGGGAGACGAATCTCGGCAGAGTGATCGATACTCTTAAGAAAAAAGGGGTCTGGGTCGCGGGAGCCGACGCGGGTTCTGAGGATGCGGTCTGTGACTGCGACTTCGCTTCGCTCGATATAGCCGTTGTGATCGGAAACGAGGGCAGGGGGATGCGGAGCAAGACAAGGCAGAAATGCGATTTTCTGCTTTCCATTCCAAAAGAGGGGAAAGTGGAATCTCTAAACGCTTCTGTCGCCGCGGGGATTTTTCTCTACGAGGTGTACAGACAGAGGCACGGAACTAAAGCTCTGTGAGTTGATTATCAGCCGCCGACGCAGCTGATTGATGTGGTGGTAGAATTAATCCGTTCGGTAAATTCGACGTCCATAAGATCATCGCCCGAGGTGAAATTTTCCTGTAAGGTCAGCAAACTTTCTACGCGTTTAAAAACTCTGATCTGTCTATGTCGAATCTTCGCAGTATCGCTTTAATGGTTCCTACGCCAAGCTCTGTGTTCTTGCCATGATTCTTCAACGTATATTTTGTATCTTGAGCCTCGTTAGCTTTCGTGACATTTACACAGTAGCTGTCTGGTATAGAGATTTTTTCGGTCTAAAGCTTCTGCCTTCAATCTCTATAGATTCTCTTTCATGGTCGAGGGTGTATGGAACAGACTTATAAAACATGTTCCAATACTCTGCAGGTGCGGGATTGTAAAGGTGGTCCGTGTTGTCGTTTTCGTACGCGTAATTTATGTAGCTTATAACCAGATCATACAATTCTGTATAAGCAATCTCAAAGGATTCAGTCGTTGTATTGACAATATCAAATTCCAAACAATGTGCTACGTAGTCGTCTTCCTCTCTATACAGGAGAACCGTTAGAGAGAACTCTTGATGCAAATCAACACCTCCTAGCCCGCATTTCTCACCGCACAGAAGGTGGGGAGGTTTTTGAGGGTCAACAGCCATGATTTTACCTGGACTGACCGCGGGCGGCACAGTTTTCAGTTCGGAATCCGTCAATCTCCGGGATATTTCCGTACTTCTCGCCTCCAAAA
>JAJDUA010000069.1 GCA_022826905.1 Candidatus Dadabacteria bacterium | reverse complement strand
TAACAAGTTTTTCTACAGAGTGGAGCAATTAGAATACATGGAAACAATTATGCAGACAGAAATGACTGCTTCTCCCAGAAAATCCAATCGTGACAGTGGGTTATGAAGGAAATTGGGCGTTTTTACCTTGTGAAGTTCGGTTTAGAATGCCATGCGCACCCCGAGATTTAACTCGTGGTCGCGTCTCGAATCGCTGCCGAAGCGCCCGGAGTAGCCGACGAAAGTTTTTGTCCGGCTGCCGATGTCGACGGTGAGACCGGCGGCGGTGTTTACCCACTGGTTCGGCGGTTCGAAGCCCGAGAGGGTGAAGCGTCCGGACATGGTGTTTGAACCCGCGGTGACAAAGATGGGATCGTCGTTGAGCTCCCTCTCATAGGCGATGCGGATGTATGGGAACACCGTTTCGCTCAGACCCAGATTTCCCTTGAACTGGTAACCCGCGCGCGCTATAAGGGAGTCGCGTTCAAAATCCGAGAAGTTCATCGAGGTGGACGTAGAGCCGGTTTCACTGTAGCCGTCGATTTTCTGATTAAGCCATCCGAGCCCGAAAAACAGGTTGTACCTGTATTTATCGGATGTACCTAGAACCCAGCCGAGTTCGACGTCGGTTCCGTAATGATAGGATGTTGTGGAACCATGTTCCCTGCGCGGAACCGCTCCGAGTCGGATCAAGCGGTTGATGTCAATCGACGTTCTGCCCAAATTAAGGGCGCCGCTCAGGTAAAAAACGTCAAAGATAACGGTGCCGTGAAGCGAGCCGGTTACCACGGTGCTGTCGATGCTTGCGCCCGAGATATCGTTGCCGTGGTTTCCGAGGCTCAGTGCCGCGCCCAGATAAAGTTCATCCAGAGCCCGGTAGTCGGTACCCAATGTGAGAACCTGCATTTCTCCTTGAGTCTTGCCCAGATGGTACAGGGCTTTGAGATCATGCTTGCCTGCCTTGCCGCTGAGGTAGCTATGCCACTTTGGGGCCGAACGCTCGAGCCCGAGATCCAGCGTCCGCTCTGCAAATACGGCGTCACGGTGTGCTCTCACTACTTCCACCCCTCCTTCTCCTCCAAGCGATACCAGAACCGGTGCCGTCAAAGTTGAGATTACCATGCTTCCAACCACTGCATGAACAGCTCCGCTCGGATGGGAACCGTCCGCGAAAAGATAATTCTCATCGGTGTCGGGAGGAGATAAATAGCCGGAGTCGATCGGACCGCAGACTATTGATTCCAGCCCTCCGTCAGGGCGCAAGGGGTTTGAACCGGGGGCGCAGGCTGTTTCCTCGGTATTGGTGAAGCCGTAGTTTAGGGGGTCTTCGGTTATCTCATTCATCAGGGCGAAGACATTTACAGGAACGATACCGTGTTCCTGGGAGATGAGGCCCGAGTCCAGCGCTTCATTATAGGCGCGAGTTAGAGAGGAGAGATCATCTGCGGTTTCAGCTCCGGCGCTCCGGGCGTTTAAGGTCTTGCCGGCGTCAGGCGAATTTAGCACCACGATGTAGCGTGCCCCGGCGTCCTGAAGACCTTGAATCTGGTCTACGTAAGCCTCTGCTGCTTCAAGGGCGCCGTCGAGGGCACCTTGGGGACCGGACTGATTTTCCCCGGCGACGGCATTTATATCGTTTATACCACCCCAGATCATATAGAGCGCATCCGGGTCGGCATTTCCTCCGGAAAGATGCTGGTTAATCTGGTGTTCTGTTCTCTGCATCGGTACCGAGTTCTCTTCACACGGACCAGTCGGGTTTACGCAGGTGCCGCCCCAGGCATAGTTTGTTCCGCCGGAGAGAGAATTGATTGCCGATGCCCCGAAAGCCTGGGCCACGATTTCGGCCCAGACCGGGTCTGGGTTCGTGGTGAAGCTGGTGCCCGGCGGAACTTGCAGTCCTAAAGACCGGATCACAGGCGTGTAGAACTCGGCGATATTTCCGGAGTCACTCAAGCTGTCACCGAACACGACGATGGAATTGAAAGTCTGGGCCCGGGTACTGCTGCCAAGCCCCGACAGGAGCAAAACAGCAAAGGCAAAACGCAGATATCGTAACATTTAAGTCCCTCCTCAGGGTTCCGTTTCCAAACGTAACTTTATCATAGTTAGCCCTCACCATGTGACTGCGGAAGATGAATTCCCGGCGATTTCTTTCCTGGGCGCGGCGTGTGGATCAGTACCCTTGCGCCCGCCCTCCCGGGTGTCTGGGATCGGCTGCTCCGTGAAAAAGCCCGTTGATCCTCGCTACGCTCTGCGTGCTTCCCATCGAGGCGGTTCTTTTCACGTCGTATCCTTTTTTCCGCAACAAGGCCTCAAGACCTTTCTCCGCTTCTCTTTCGACATACAGGGTGTCGGGGAGCCACTGGTGGTGTATCCTCGGGGCCGATGTGGCCTCCCGTATGCTCATTTTATGGTCAATCACGTTCAAGATCACCTGAAGCACGGAGGTTATTATTCTGCTTCCCCCCTGGCTCCCCGTCGCGAGAAAAAGTTTTTCATCCTTGAACACCATGGTCGGGGTCATTGAACTCAGCATTCTTTTGGCGGGAGCGATGGAGTTTTTTTCACCGCCGATTAGTCCGTATGCGTTCGGCGTTCCGGGTTTTGCCGAGAAATCATCCATTTCGTTGTTCAGCAGTATCCCTGTTCCCGGCACGGCGAGGCCCGAGCCGTAGGCGAAATTAAGCGTGTATGTGTTTGAAACCACGTTTCCGAATCTGTCGGCTACGGTGAAGTGAGTGGTGTCAGTGCCTCCGGCGGGGACTGGTGAGCCGGGTTTTACATATATGCTCGGAGTCGCTTTTCGGGGATTGATGCGGTTTGCCAGGCGTTTTGCGTACTGTTTTGAGATGAGATGTTCTGTGAGGACAGGGGAGAAGTCCGGGTCGCCCAGATGTTTTGATCTGTCCGCATAGGCGAGTTTCATTGTTTCCGAGAGAATGTGGATGTATCGGGCGGAATTATGACCGTATTGCGAGAGGGGGTAGCGCTCGAGAATGTTAAGCATCTGGATAAGATGGACCCCTCCCGAACTTGGAGGCGGCATCGAGCGGATGCTGTAGCCCCTGTAGCTCCCGGTTACCGGTTCTCTTACAAGAGCCTCGTAAGATGCAAGGTCCCGTTCGGTTATGAGCCCTCCCTCCTTTTTCATGTAATCCGTGATTTTTTTCGCTATCGCTCCCTTGTAAAACGCCTTGGGACCATTTCTGCTTATCTCCTTGAGGCTCCACGCAAGGTTTTTCTGCCTGAGAATTTCTCCCTCCATGGGTGGCTCTTCGTTGTTTTTGAAAAAAACCTCCATGCTCTCGCTTGATTTTTTCATGCGCTCTTTTGCTCCCAGAAGCGATTTCCTGAGCTCCGGCGTAACCGCAACCCCCTCCTCCGCGAGTCTTATTGCCGGCGCGAGAACCTTTTCAAGCGGCATGGTTCCGTATCTCCTGAGGGCCAGCGAAAGCCCTGCGACCGTTCCCGGAACCCCGCAGGAATAGACGCTGTGTCTTGCCCGTTCCATGTCGACCTCCCCGCTTTCATTGAGGAACATGTCGCGCGTGGCTTTAAGAGGAGCTTTTTCCCTGTAATCTATGGCGACTGTCCGTCCCGTTTTGCCCGGATGCACCAGCATGAATCCGCCGCCCCCGAGGTTCCCGGCTCTTGGGTGAGTAACCGCAAGCGCGAATCCGACGGCAACCGCTGCATCAACGGCGTTTCCGCCTTCCTTGAGTACGGAGAGCCCGACGAGGGTAGCGATCTGCTCCTCGGATACAACTATGCCGTTTCGAAAAGAAGCGGATTCCGCCGTACTTTTAGTTGAATAACCGGGTTCCGCGCGGGCGGAAGTGAGTGCAACGGATAAAACAAGACAGAACGCGACGGCGTGTTTAAGGATTGAGTCCGCGGGCATATTAAGCGGCCGGGGAGTGTTCAGAAGGAAACTCCATATCTGTAGCGCTTCGACATGTTTAACCTGTCTTCGCAGATCTTTATCTTCTTGGAGTAAAACGCTTTTTCGAAAGAGTCCTCGGCGAGGCCGATCGCGCGGTTGAAATTCGATATTGCGTCTTCATACTTGTGAAGCTGGAAATGAAGATTTCCAAGAGTTGAATACAGAAGATCGTGCGAGCGGAGTTCCTCAACCCCGCGTATCCCCCCTATGGCTCGAAGACCTTCCTTCGGCCCTCGGGTTTTGGAAATGGCGATTGCTTTTTGAAGTTCGACAAGCGGACAGTAGTTGCATGCCAGATACTTGTCGTAAAGTGAGATGATCCGGTCCCAGTTCGTGTCTCCGTATTTTTGGGCTAGCGAGTGAACGGCGTCGACGCCTGCCTTCAGGTGAATCTCCGTGACCTCCTCTCCTTCCTCAGCCGAGAGGGCAAGATGCTCAAACCCCCTTTTGATCATGTTCCTGTCCCAAAGCTCCCTGTTCTGTTCCTTTATCCCAAGTGGTTTTCCGGCGCCGTCGTTCATGGTGTGAAGTCTTGAGGCGTTTAGCAGCATGAAGGATACGAGGGCGTGAACTTTGGGTTTTTTCGTTGAGGGGAAATCAAGCAGCATTTCGCCAAGCCTTATTGCGGAAAAGCACAAGGAGGGGATTGGGGGCATTGCCTTGCGGAGACCGTTTTGGCCGAGGCTGAAAATCTCGTATATGGTCTTGGTCACCACACCGAGGTTTTTCTCCATATCGGCCCGGGTCAGCCGAACGGCCGCTTCGTTTACCTTCTTTTTCTCCGAAGCGAGCTGTTCTTCCAGGGCCTTCTCGTTTCTCTCCAGTATTCTGGCGAGGGAGGAGCAGGAAAAACCGCAGAGCACGTTCAGTACAAGATATTTCTGGATAGATCTTTCAACCCCGGGAGCGCACAGTGCGAAAAGCAGTTCGGCCTGGTTTTTTGCCACTTCCTCCTTACCTGGAAAAGGGAGGTGAAATCCCGATACGTCGATTCTCCTCTCTCCCTCTTTTGCTTTGGAGAGGTAGTTTATCTTCCTGCAGAAAAGCTTGTTTGAGCTTTCCGTTATATCAGCCCACACCGCGCTCTGGGGATCCTGGGGGATTCCATCTTTCCCCCACCTGGTCCTCATTTTCTCAAAAGAGTTGCCGCACACTCTCTGCACGTGCTCAAGGCTCCCGTAGCCGAAAACCTTCACGAGGGTGGAGACGATCGCTCCGTAGTCGTCTATAAGCTGTTTTGTGATCTGCCTGTTTACTTCAGGCCGGTTGTATTTTATTCCCAATTGCCTGTTTCCTTCCCCACTGCGGGGAACGCTTTAACCTACAATCGCACTAAAATACATACCGGAGCTTGAAAGTAAAGATTGCCTGAGTTTTTGCTTATTCGCCCTCTCTTGCTGCCAGTTCCCTGTCGAGGATTAGAAGTGCTGCGGGATTGTCCTCGGCAAGTTTCAACTGTTCGACGACCGCCTCGGCGCTTTTTTCCTCCTCGACCTGCTCTTCTATGAACCAGTGGAGCATTACCAGAGTTGCCTGATCGTTTTTCGAGGCGGCGAGATCATAAATGTTGTTTATCATCCCCGTAACCTCTTTTTCATGCTCCAAAACATCCTCGAACATTTCAAGCAACGCTCCGAATTCAGAGGGGGGCTGCTCTATCGAATCAAGAACTACCCTGCCGCCCCTGTCGATCAGGTAATCGAAAAACTTCAACGCGTGCTCAAGTTCCTCGTCACTCTGCTTGCGAAGCCAGCTTGCGAAGCCGGAAAAGTTTTTGGATTCACAATAGGCGGACATCGAAAGATATAGATAGGATGAATAGTACTCGTTTCTTATCTGCGTGTTTATCGCGTCCTGTACGTCGCTGTCAATCATTTTAATTCCTCCTTAGGTTTCTTGTTGTGCATCGTTAATGGTAACCTGCTTGTTAAAAATTACTACTAAATGGTAATTATTTCCAATAAAACCGTCCCCCGGATTATGCCTGGCCTTCTGCATGCTGTATAATAACAGGGTTGTAAATATCCGAACCTGTATTATATACTCTAAGTAAGCTTCTGTATTGAGGAGGAGAAAATGCCAGATTCCGTAAACGTCGACGAGAAAGTCCTTCCGCTCCTTCCACTTCGCGACGTAGTTATATACCCCTACATGCTGGCCCCTCTTTTCGTGGGCAGGGAGAAATCCATTAAGGCCCTCGAGGAGGCGGCTAAGGGCAGCAAGGAAATATTCCTTTCGGCGCAGAAAGACGCGAAGGTAAACGAACCTGGGAACGAGGATATGTACAGAATCGGGACCATCGGAACGATAGTTCAGATGCTCCGGCTACCGGACGGTACCGTCAAGGTGCTTGTCGAGGGCAAAAAGAGGGCCTCAATATCGGGCTTTGTTTCCCAAAAGGACATGTTCGTAGTGAAAGTAAAGGAGATAGAGGAACCTCCGGGGGAAAGCGTCGAGGTTGAAGCGCTCATGCGTTCGGCTACCAAGCTTTTCGAGGATTACGTGAAGCTGAATACCAAGATTCCCTCGGAAACCCTCGTGACTTTCATGTCCATTGACGAACCGGGCAAGCTCGGCGACACGGTCGCTTCGCATCTTAACATGAAGCTTTCGGACAAGCAGGAAATTCTCGAAGTAATCCATCCGCTTGAGAGGCTGGAGAAGCTTTGCGAGAAAATGCAGTCCGAGCTTGAGATACTCCAGATGGAAAAGCGCATAGGGAAGAGGGTCAAAAAGCAGATGGAGAAGGCCCAGAGGGAGTATTACCTTAACGAGCAGATGAAGGCCATTCAGAAAGAGCTCGGCACGGGAGATGACCTTAAAAGCGAAATAGACGAGTTTGAGGAAAAGCTGAAGGAGAAAGAGGTTCCCGAGGACGTTGAGCAGAGGGTAAAGAGAGAAATAAACAAGCTTCGCATGATGTCCTCCATGTCGGCCGAGGCGACTGTGGTGAGAAACTATATCGACTGGCTTTTGGATCTGCCGTGGATAAAGGAGCAGACCGAGGACCGACTTGACATCAAGGAAGCCGCATCGATTCTTGATGAGGATCACTACGGCCTTGAAAAACCCAAGGAGAGGATACTTGAATATCTGGCGGTCAGGGTTCTCGCCGAGAAGCTCAAGGGCCCGATAATCTGTTTCGTGGGACCCCCGGGCGTGGGAAAGACCTCTTTGGCCAAGTCCATAGCGCGCGCAATGGGCCGCAAGTTCGTAAGGACGTCTCTTGGCGGGGTAAGGGACGAGGCCGAGATAAGGGGACACAGGAGGACCTACATAGGAGCCCTTCCGGGCAAGATCATACAGGGAATGAAAAAGGCCGGAACCATAAACCCTGTCTTTCTCCTCGACGAGATCGACAAGCTCGGGATGGACTTCAGGGGAGATCCGGCTTCGGCGCTTCTTGAGGCCCTTGACCCTGAGCAGAACTCAAATTTCAACGATCATTACATCGAGGCCGACTACGACCTCTCGAAAGTGATGTTCATAATGACGGCGAACGTGCTGCACACGATTCCCTGGGCGCTTCAGGACCGCATGGAGATAATCCGCCTTCCCGGCTACACGGAGCAGGAGAAACTCCAGATAGCCAGGAAGTTTCTTATAGGGAAGCAGAAAAATGATCACGGCCTTAACGACCACAAGGTGTCTATGAAAAACGAGGCCCTTCTGCAGATCATAAGAAGGTACACGAAGGAAAGCGGCGTCAGGAACCTGGAGAGGGAAATAGCGGCGCTTTGCAGGAAGGTTGCGAGGGAGATAGTTGAGAAGAAGAAGACCAAGGGAGTCAACATCACCGCCAAGAACGTAGGCAAGTACCTCGGTACTCCCAAGTACGAGTACGGGGAGATCGAGCAAACCGATCAGGTGGGAGCCGCCACGGGGCTTGCGTGGACGGAGCTTGGAGGGGAGCTTCTTACGATAGAGGTTTCAATTGTTCCCGGCAAGGGAAATTTCACCGTTACCGGAAAGCTCGGAGAGGTGATGCAGGAATCCGCACGCGCGGCGATGAGCTACGTAAGGAGCCGGGCGCAGCGCCTGGGGCTTGAAAGGCTTTTCTACCAGAACGTGGATATACACATTCACGTTCCCGAGGGAGCCACTCCCAAGGACGGGCCGAGCGCCGGCACAGCGATAGCGAGCGCCATTACGAGCGCCATTACGAGAAAGCCCATAAACAGGGAAATCGCCATGACCGGAGAGATCACGCTTCGTGGAAGAGTGCTTACCATTGGAGGGCTCAAGGAGAAAATTCTCGCTGCCCACAGGGGCAGGGTGAAGGAAGTGCTGATTCCCGTAGAGAATAAAAAGGACATTGAGGACATACCGGAGAACGTGAGAAAAGAGGTGAAGATAACTCCCGTGGAACATATGGACGAAGTTGTTGAAAAGGTAATTCTCTCGGATGAGCCTGTGCTCAAGAACTTTGTCGTTCCCAAGTCCGGTTACGCCCTCGAGGCCGACCCGGTGCCGAAGAACATAAACTGAAGGCAAAGAGTTGCTTAGTGTTTCAAAAGCCCCGAGGCGGTTGCTGCCGCTTTGGGGCTTTTTGGTTTAGGGGAGACTCGCGAAGTGAAGCCATACATAAAAGGAAGGGGATCTCAGGAGAATCCTGCGGGAAGGTTCGAACGGATTGACTTTGTTGCGGACGGGGATGTGCCCGTCGCTGACGGCGCTCCCAGAACCGTTTACTACAGTGACCGGACGAAAACCATAATCTCCTACAACCAGAGCCCCGATGTTTCCTTTGATGCAAGCATCAATCCCTACCGGGGATGCGAGCACGGATGCGTTTACTGCTACGCAAGACCCACGCACGAATACCTGGGACTTTCCGCGGGGCTTGATTTCGAAACGAAGATCTTCGTAAAGCAAAATGCCCCCGAGCTTCTGAGAAAGGAGCTTAGTTCGGCGAAATGGGTTCCTAAGCCGATAGCGATAAGCGGAGTCACCGACTGCTATCAGCAGGCGGAAAAGCATTTTCAGATAACGAGAAAATGCCTTGAGGTTCTGCGGGAATTCCAAAACCCGGTCGGTATTATAACGAAGAACTATCTGGTGACCCGCGATATTGATATTTTCACCGACATGGCCAGAATCGGCTGCGCGAGCGTGGTTATCTCCGTCACGACGCTTGACGCTGAACTTTCAAGAAAGATGGAACCCAGAGCGTCGCAGCCCGAATACAGGCTCAGGGCAATAGCCAAGCTTGCGGATGCCGGAATCCCCGTGACGGTGCTCATAGCCCCGGTAATTCCCGGACTGACTGACCATGAGATTCCGGTCATAATGAAAGAGGCTTCGGCCCGCGGGGCGGTCGACGCGGGTTACGTGATGCTCAGGCTTCCCTACGGGGTTGCCGGCATATTCTCCGAGTGGCTTGGACGTCACTACCCGGACAGAAAGAAAAAGATACTGGGGAGAATCAAGTCTATGAGGGACGGAGACCTTAGCTCCTCTGAGTACCGCGTCCGGATGAAGGGCAGGGGAATTTTCGCCGAGCAGACCGAAAGAATGTTTCGCGTAGCTTACGGGAAGGTCGGTTTTGCGGGGAGGAAGGCGCCTCTTGATGTTTCACGCTTCAGAAGAGGCGGATCCGCCCAGCTTGAGCTTTTCTGATACGCCATGTGAAAAAAGGGAGGAGGCGGCCTATCTTACCTCCTCAAGTTTCTCAATCAGTTCCTTTATTTCCTTTGACTTTATCTTCATGTTTACCTTGTTGACGACTAGCTTCGCGCTTACCTCCGCTATCACTTCCACTATCTCAAGATCGTTCTTCTTCAGGGTTTCTCCCGTGGCCGTAATATCCACTATAGCGTCGGAAAGCCCTATTATAGGGGCAAGCTCAACCGAACCGTAGAGTTTTATGACTTCCGTGCTTATGCCTTTTTTGTTGTAGAAATCGCTTGCGATCCTCGGGTACTTTGTCGCGATCCGCAAGGATGCCTTGCCTGATTTCTCAAAGCCCTTCGGAGCGGCGACCACCATCTTGCATTTTCCTATTCTGAGGTCAAGGGGCTCGTAGAGATTGCAGTGCTGCTCCATCAGTGTGTCCTTGCCGACTATTCCGCAGTCCGCGGCGCCGTACTCGACGTAGGAGCTGATGTCTGTGGGCCTTACTATAAGCAGCCTCATCCCCGCCTCTTCGAACTCGAATATGAGCTTTCTCGAATCCTTGATTATTTCCGATATGTCTATCGAGGCCTTCTTGAATATCTCAACGGTCTCCTCAAGCAGCCTTCCCCTAGGTGTCGCTATAGTTATCACTCTTGTTCCCTCCAGATGCTGGCTCCTGCTGACCGCAGCTTCTCATCAAGCTTCTCGTATCCCCGGTCAAGATGGTAGATTCTCGACACTTCCGTTCTGCCGACGCCGCAAAGTCCTGCCAGCACGAGCGAGGCGCTTGCCCGAAGATCACTCGCCATGATGGGGGCACCTCTCATCTCGCGAACACCCCTTACCACGGCGCTGTTTCCGACAAGCTTTATGTCCGCGCCCATCCTCCGCAGTTCGGCGGTGTGCATGAACCTCTGCGGAAATATGTTCTCCGTTATGACGCTCATTCCGTCGGCAACGCACATGAGTATCATCATCTGGGCCTGCATGTCAGTCGGGAATCCCGGGTATGGGAGCGTGGAGAAATCTATGCTTTTTATCTCCCCTGTGCCCCGCACCCTGATGGAGTTTCCATTTTTTTCTATTTCTGTCCCTGTCTGAAGCAGTTTACCTGTGAGCGCCCCCAGGTGCTCGAACCTGCAGTTCCTGATCAGGAGGTCGCTTTCATTAAGGGCGCCGGCTATCATCAGCGTTCCGGCCTCTATCCTGTCAGGCATTACGCTGTAGCCCCTAAGCGGACCGAGCGAACTTACCCCCGTTATCGTTATTATATCCGTTCCGGCTCCTTCTATTTTCGCTCCCATCAGGTTTAGGGCGTTTGCGAGATCCACCACTTCGGGTTCGCATGCGGCGTTTAGGATAACGGTCTCTCCTTCGCAGACGCTGGCCAGCAGCATTATGTTTTCGGTGCCCGTAACGGTCGAGAGATCGAAGGGCACGGTGGTTCCTTCAAGTTTTTTCGCAACGGCGCTTACGTATCCGTCTTCAAGTTGCACCGACGTCCCGAGGATTCTGAGTCCCTTTATGTGCTGATCTATGGGCCTCTCTCCTATCGCGCATCCTCCGGGAAGCGAGACTTCGGCTTTTTTAAACCTGGCCACAAGCGGTCCCAGGACCAGTACGGAAGCCCTCATCGTCTTTACCAGATCATAGGGAGCCTTGTAGCGGTCAATGGTCTTCGAGTTGACAAGCAGTTCTCCGTCTGAGTATTCGCATTTCGCTCCCAAGGTTTCGAGAAGTTTCATCATCGTCCGGACATCCGCCAGGTCCGGCACGTTAGAGATGGTGTTCTCCCCGTCGTTCAGTATGCAGGCGGCTATTATCGGGAGCACGGCGTTTTTCGCTCCGCCGACACTCACTTCTCCCGAAAGCCTCTTTTTCCCTTCTATTACTATTTTTTCCAAGTTGCCTTCACTACCCTTTTTACGCCGCCGATATCAACTCCGAAGCATACGTCTGAAAAGCCGTTTTCACGAACCACTCTCACCGCGCTCTCCGCTTGGGAAGCTCCGATTTCAAGAAGCAGAAAACCTCCTTCTCGAAGCGCGGTTCCTGCCGTGGCCGATATTTTCCTTATGCATGCAAGCCCGTCCTTCCCGCCGAGAAGCGCCATGCGCGGCTCATAGCGTCTTATCTCGGAGGAGATCTCCGCGTATTCCGCTTCGGACACGTAAGGCGGGTTGGAAATTATCATGTCAAACGAAGATTTTGCAAAGGAACCCAGAAGATCCGAGCGGATGAACCGGACGCGCGCGCCGTGTGTACGGGCGTTTCTCCTTGCTATTCTTAGTGCCTCTGCGGATACGTCCGAGGCGAAAACCTCGCAACCGCGTGTTTCCAGGGAAAGGGTTACGGCAAGGCATCCGCTTCCCGTTCCGAGGTCGAGGATATGGGGATTTTTCATCCGCCCCGCGGTCTCTATGGCGAGTTCCGCAAGCGTTTCGGTTTCCGGTCTTGGTATCAGAACATCTTGAGTAACGACAAAAGGCCTCGAGCAGAATTCCCGCTTGCCTGTAACGTACGCCAGGGGTTCTCCCGCGAGGCGTCGGCGAAGGAGTTTTTCAAACGCTTCCGTGCGTTCGGGGTCCACGCGTCTTTCCGGATGCGCGTAGAATTCCAGCGGGTCCGTGCCGAGGCTTCTTGCGAGTATCGCTCTTGTTTCGATTCCCGGGCACTCGAAGCCGTTTTTCTCGAAGCTTTTTCTGCCTTTCAGGTAAAGTTCTCTAAGTTCCATTTGAGCTTGAACGGATGAGTGTATACGCAGAAGACGCGTTTTCAAGTTCCACATTCCCGAATCCGCCGCGGCGTTCCGGGCGGTTCCACGGCAGCCCCGGATTACAATCGGCGGAAAATTGTGATAGATTTAGGAATGAGTGAAGATTTATCGCCGGAAAAACCAATCAGGAGATATTGACATGAGAACATACACAAAAGATGAAAACTGCCTCGATAACAAAACCTCCGCGAAAGTGGCTTTTTTCGCCTTTACAGCGTTGCTGCTTGTCTTTTTTTCCCACACGGCTCCGCTTCATGCCCATGATTATACCGATATCCCGACCCGCGAGGGACGCGCAGGCAACCACAGCGCTGACAGCGTAACAGCAAAAGACGTCACAGCCGGGGACATGGAGAAAATGCGGCAGCTCATACTGCACGCAAAGGCTCACATGAAGCAGTTAGAGGATTATCGCACGGGCCTCGCACCCTTTCTCCAGCGTATTGATGACCCGAGCGGGGACTGGCAGAACGCAGACGAGAGCATATACATATTCCGGATTGGCGAAGACGGCACAGTACAGACTCCCCATCCGCGTTACCCGCTCGCGCAGGGCGGAACCCTGAACAAGCATGCTCCCATGGAGCGGCTCAGGGACGGATTAATGGATGCGGAGAGCAATCTGGGGGTGAATGAAGAGGGGGTGACATGCGTTGATTATACCTTCGAGGGTGAGAACAGGGCAGCGTGTATAGCTTCTTCCGACCTTGACTATCAAACCCCGCCGTTTCCAGCCGTCCTAGTTGCGGGGCTTCACCATGATTTCTCGGATGTGTCCTTTTCTAATCTGAAATGCCCTCATTACGTTCCCGAAACAAGCGCCGTTGATGTGGTGGACAGGGATACGCTCAAGAAGTTTGTAGACGAGGCTGCCGGATTCTATGACGACTTGGTGGACCGGATAGGTATAACAGGTTTTATTAACTCGCTTAGCTGTTTGAGGGTGCTTCCCTGGAAAAATGATTCCATCTACCTTTTCGCAATGACCGAAGGTACCCAACTGGTTGTTCTAAACGGCAACACTCCCAGCCTTGAGAACAAAAGCCTAGATGTTGTTGATGACAACGGAGACAATGTCGGCGACCTGATAGTAAACGCCCTTAAGGACAAGGGTGAACATGAAGGGGCGTTTGTTGAGTATCTCTGGGATGATCCGACAGACGATGTTCCGGCGATAACCGAAGAGGGCAGGGCTCCGGGCGATGTGCCGAAGTTGAGCTATGTTGTCGCGACCCGGCTTCCCAGCGGAGGACGCGTCATCTGGGGTTCCGGCATTTATCCCGAGCAGAATGACGGGGACGGATGTGCGATCGCGGGAGGCTCGGATGCGCCTGAAAACGCCGCGCTTAATTTCTTCATGACAGTCCTTTTGCTGCTGCCTGCGGTTTTCCTGGGAAAACGCTCAGGAGCAAAGAAAGCCTCCGCGCAAAGCGGAACGGTTGCCTTCCTTCTTGCATTAGCCGCGGTTGCTTTTCTCTCGGGAACCTCAACCGCTTCGGCCCACCAGGGCGATCACCCTCAAAGCGTGACTGCCGGAAGCGTAGACCCTTCTGATCAGGACGAGATGCACAAGTTCGCACTGCACGCAAAAGCGCACTGGGAAGCTATAGACGATCCGAACGAAAACATAAGATTCGAAAAAAGCCTGACAGTGGACGGAGGGGACTGGAAAAACGGCACCGTGTATCTGATGGTGATAGACAAAGAGGGAACCATCTATACTCACGCGCACGATCCCGAGCAGCAGAACGGAACACTGCTGCACATCTCGGAAGATCAGCCGGAGCCGATGCTTCTTGAGGACGTAATCCAGCTTGTTGAGAGGGCGGAGGAAGGAGGCTGTATTACGTATGAGCAAAGGGCGGCGTGTTCAGTTAAATTCACTCATCCCGTATGGGAAACCGAACTTATCCTTATAGCCGGCTATCATCATGATCATGAAGAGCACGGTCACACTGCTCTCAGTTTTGACCACGTGAAGTGTCCTTATTTCGTGAGTGAGATCATTGATGAAGAGCCTTATTTCAAGCAGGGAGTAACTGCCAACAAGGTTACAGACAGCGATACGCTGAAGGGTTTTGTGGGAGAATTCATAAAGCATTTAAGCGAGCAGGTAGAAGAGGCGGATAACCCGGCCAGGCTTGCGACCATACGCAACTGCTGGAGAGCGCTTCCGTGGAAATACGAAGCCGTATACTTGTTTGTGATGACGGAGGATCAGCTCGTGTTTTTTAACGGGAATTCCCCCGCACTTGAGAACGGTACTTTGAGTGTTGTGGACGGCAATGGATGTAATGTCGGAGACGAGGTGGTGAGGGTGATAAACAACGAGCCGAGGCAGTGCAGGGAGTTGGGACTGCTTCCTGAGAACTCCCGGGGGTTTGTTGAGTATCTCTGGGATGATCCTACTGACTCCACACCCGCTTTCTCGGAAGAAGGCGCGGCCCCGGGTGATGTGCCGAAGCTTAGCTATGTGGAGAAGGTTATGTTTGAAGGTTTTCTTGGTGGTCAGACCCTTATAGTCGGTTCGGGCTATCATCCTGGGATAAGTGACGACGATGGCGGGTGCGCGGTCGCCGCAACTTCCGCCAAGGCTGGGGGAGCCTTATTCAACCTGCTTGCGGTTGTGGCGGTGATGTTTTCCGTGGTTTTCCTCAGAAGCCGTTTCGACGGAAAGTAAATACGGTGGTATGGCGCGAGGAACCGCAGGGTTTCCCTTTGCTGAACAGGATTTTCATACTGGATAAGGATATTGTAAATCCTGATGAGCTTGAAAGACAGAATAGACGGAGTAGAGCAGAGAATAGGGGAAGCGTGCCGAAGGTCGGGGAGAAAACGGGGGGATGTGCTGCTGGTAGCCGTCTCCAAGAAATTCCCTCTTGATATGATTTTAGAGGCCCGAAGACTCGGGCTTCAGGATTTTGGAGAGAACTACGCTCAGGAGCTTCGCGACAAGCAGAAAGAGGCGGGGGACGGCGCGGTTCGCTGGCATTTTATAGGAGCCCTTCAGAGAAACAAGGTGAAGTATGTCGTGGGCAAAGCGGATCTTGTCCACGCGGTTGACAACATGGCCCTTGTGGCGGAGCTTGATAAAAGGGCCGCAGCTGCCGCAACCCGTGTCCGGGCGCTTGTTGAGATAAACGGCGGGGAGGATAGCAAAAACGGTATCAGGGGGAGCGGTCTTCGGGAATTTCTCGAAGGTGCCTCCGGATTCCGGAACGTTTTGCTTGAGGGACTCATGATGATGCCTCCTTACTTCGAGGATCCCGAGATGAGCAGGCCATGGTTTTCGGGACTCAGGGAGATGAGGGACAAGGTGTCGGGAGAGTTCCCCGGAATACAGGAGCTTTCAATGGGCATGAGCAATGATTTCGAGGTGGCGATTGAAGAGGGAGCCACGATTCTCAGGGTCGGTTCGGCGGTTTTCGGTCCGAGACCCAAGTGAGTTTGAAAATGAAAAAGACGGCATTCATAGGAGCGGGAAACATGGCCGAGGCGATGGTGAAGGGACTTCTCGCCTCGGGAAGCTTTAGTAAAAAGGACCTAACGCTCTCAGACGTGGACCCCGGGAGGCTCTCTTACCTGTCCTCGCAGTACGGAATCGCGACTACCTCCGATAACCGCGAAGCGGTAAAAAAGTCCGATATAGTTATTTTTTCCGTAAAGCCTCAGATAATCCCCGAGGTCTGCAGGGAAGTGAAAAACATCGCCACCAAAGATAAGCTCTACGTGTCTATCGCTGCCGGGGTAGGGTACTCTTCCATAAAAAAGCTTATCGGAAGGGAGATAAAGCTCGCTCGGGTTATGCCAAACACCCCGAGTCTCGTGCTTGAGGGGGCATCATGCGTTTATTTCGGGGATGGGTTCTCCGGCGAGGAAGAATATCTGGTTCTCGAAATCCTGGGTTCCCTGGGAAAAGCCTTTCGGGTTGAGAGCGAGAGCCTTATGGACGCAGTTACCGCTCTTTCCGGAAGCGGTCCGGCGTTTGTGTCGATTTTCATCGAGGCACTTTGCGACGGCGCGGTTAAAATGGGGCTTTCTAGAAAGCTTGCAACGGACCTTGCCGCGCAGACCGTCTTGGGCACCTCGAAAATGATTCAGGAAGGCGCCGGGCATCCCGCCGAGATAAAGGATATGGTCACATCGCCCGGGGGAACCACGGCAAGCGGGATTCATTCGCTTGAGCGGGGCGGTTTCCGGGCTGCTGTTATATCCGCTATCGAGTCCGCGGCTGCACGTTCCGCGGAACTTTCAGGAGAGGAGGATTGACATGGAAATATTAGGAGGCAATTTCTTAAGGGCCATCGCCGAAGTGGTGGACATACTTCTTAGCGTTTACATATGGCTCATAGTGGGACGGGCGATACTTTCATGGGTGAATCCCGACCCGTATAACCCCATAGTGAGGTTTCTTTACTCGGCCACGGAGCCGGTTCTGGGTTTTGCCAGAAGATACATTCCTCCCATCGGGGGGGGCTCGATAGATATTAGTCCCATAGTGGTTCTGCTTCTGATAGTCTTCATGAAGCGCGCAGTCGTCAACTCCCTTTTCCAGCTTGCGGCCGGCTTGTGATGGCCCGGGAAGGGATACTGGGAACATACCGCCCGTTTTTTACCGGATTTTAAAATGCCCGTGGAATTCAAGAGGCGGAGTTGGAAAGGGTATTTGATTAAAACCACACCGATACTTATACTAAATTTAACTTAATTAGCATAATATTAGCATTTCTATTTCCCTTATATTATTGTATATTTAATAATCCACATCTTATTTCTTGTTAAAACCACACCAATAGTTATACTAAATTTAACTTAATTAGTATAACTATTAAGATATGCTTTGCGCTTGTTTAGAGAGAGGATTAACATGAAGCTTCCCCTTAAGCCGCCGCCATTTGAGGAACTGTTTACGGAACTGATTCAAAACGGTAGATACTTGGAACTTTCAAGGCATTTTTCTGGAAATGTTCCTAAAAAATATCTCCACTGGGATCAATTAAGATTTCGGCAGATTCCCGACGGTATGAGTCTGCGAGAGTGGTGGTGTCTTATAAAATCCGCAAGGATTTCAGCTTCAAAAAATATTGTGCTTTTGCTGGATAAAGAAAACAATCCTTTCAGCTATAACATTACAGAATCAATATCTGAGGCGTTGCATGAAATCGACATGAATTCCGGAGGTCTAATTCAAACCGGGGATAAAAACATAGATATAGATCCTCAAACAAGGAATAAGTACATTGTCCGCTCACTGATAGAAGAAGCTATCGCGTCCAGCCAGATTGAAGGGGCCTCAACAACTCGTTTAATGGCTAAGAATCTCATACGTACGGGACGCAAACCTAGAGACACAAGTGAAGAAATGATACTTAACAACTACAGAGCGATGGAGAGGATCAGAGGATTAAAAGACAAGCCGCTGACTCAACAACTCGTGTTTGATCTCCATGAGATTATAACTAGAGGAACTCTTGATGAACCGACTGCGGCCGGACGATTTCGCAAGAAATCTGAGGAGATAAAAGTTTACGGCGGAATAGAAGGAAGATTGCTTCATGTACCTCCGCCCGCGCCGGAACTGCCACAGAGAATGAAAAAGATGTGTGACTTCGCCAATGCAAAAGACGGCTTGGGCTTTATACATCCCGTGGTCAGATCTATTATACTTCATTTCTGGCTTGCTTATGACCATCCGTTTTTTGACGGCAACGGCAGAACGGCACGGGCATTGTTTTACTGGTCCATGCTTCGCCATGGGTACTGGCTGTTTGAGTTCATATCGATATCTGAAATAATCCTCGGTGGCCCGGCGCAATACAGTAGGGCTTTCTTACATACGGAGACCGATGGAAACGATCTCAATTATTTCATTATTTACCATCTTAAAGTGATACAAAGAGCCATAAGCACCTTGCATGAATACATAGAAAGAAGAACTGATGAACTGAAAAAACTTGAATTGCGGCTTAGGTCCCTAGCTTTGTTAAACCACAGACAAAGAGACTTGATCAATAGTGCTCTTAAGAATCCGAACAATACATATACAGCGAGAGAGCATCAGACTGTTCATAACGTTACGTATCAGACAGCTCGAACGGATCTGTTTGAGGTTGTGGAATTTGGTCTTTTTGAGAAGCAAAAGTATAGAAGATCATGGGTTTTTAGGCCGGTGACTGCATTAGAGGAAGCTTTAGCAAAACTGTGATGGATTCAGCTCCGAGAAAATTTACAAAACGGGCTTGCAGCTTAGAGTGTGCCGAGTTCTATAAATTTGGTGGTATTAATTTGGGTGTGAAGCCATTTCTCTTAGCGGGGCTTGTAAAACGCTTCGCAGGCATATACGATAGAAGTTCTGTAAAAATTTTGACGCAAGGAGACATTAAAAAATGAAAATTTCACTTCTAGGTGGAACGGGAGACATAGCGGAAGGTCTGGTACTGCGGTGGTCAAGAGCGGGGCATGAGATCTACATAGGTTCCAGAAGCGAGGAAAAAGCGCTCGGCATAGCGGCGGGCCATGCGGAAACGCTTGAGGGTCTCGGAATCGAATCGAACATACACGGCATGGCGAACGCGGACGCCGCGGCGGCTTCCGAGGTAATAATAATAAGCATTCCTCCCGAGTATGCGGCGGCTACTGTAGCGGGATGCGGCGACAGCATCACGGATCAGATAGTCGTAACCCCTGTGGTTTCCATGAAAAGGGAAGGCAAGACTTTTCTTTTCGATCCTCCCGCACAGGGCTCTTCGGCTCTTGAGATAAATGACGCGCTTCCCGAAACTGCGAGGCTGGTGTCCGCTTATCATAACCTTCCCGCAAAGGAACTTGCCAATATAGATGAGGACCTTGATTACGATGTGGTCATATGCGGGGATGATGAGGGAGCTAAAGAGGTTATCAAGAATCTTACCGAAGAAATGAAGAACCTCAGAGTGCTTGACGCGGGTCCTCTCGAGGTATCCTCAATGATAGAATCGCTTACGCCCCTTATCGTTAACCTTAACGTAAGGTACAAGCCCACGCATTTTTCAGTCAAGTTCGTCTGAGGCGCGGTCATTCTCCGATAATCTGGACGATTACGCTTCTTGTTCTGGGGCGGTTATCGAAGTCGACAAGCACTATCTGCTGCCAGGTTCCGAGAAGCGGACCACTTTCTGAAAACGGAACCGTAAGCGAGGGGCCGAGTACCGACGCTCTCACGTGCGAGTGACCGTTTCCGTCTCCCCATCTGGCGTTGTGCGCATAGTGCATGGCCTCTGGAGCCATTCTTTCAAACGCGTCTTTAAGGTCGGAGAGCACCCCGCTTTCGTACTCTATGGTTGTGACCGCGCAGGTCGAGCCGGCGACAAAGACTGTGGCCGTTCCAGAAGATAATTCCGCCTTGGAAAGCTCGCGGCTTACGTGAGGAGTTATGTCCAGTATGTCACAGTCGCCTTGGGTGCTTATCGTGAATGATTTCGTTTCTACCGGCATCTTGTCCTCAGAAAAGTTCCAGCTGGCGCGGCTTTTTAAACGCCGTTATGTTCCACCCGTCCTTCTCAAGTCCCTCCGTGAAGCTGTCGTTGAAGTTTCCCCTTATGATCACGTTCCCGGGCCTTAAAACGCCGAGATACTCTGAGATCTCATCGTATCCAAAGTGATTGCTTAGGGGAAATGCCACCTCGGCCCGCAGAGCCGATCTAATAAACGTTCCGTTTTCCATTGAGCGGCCGCTTATCACCGCAACCTTCTTTCTTTGAAGATTCTCGACGACGGCGGAGTCCCTGTAGGAAAGAGGGGCTATCAGGACCTTGTTTTTAAAATGCTTTCTTTTTATTCCTCCGTAGGGAGGAATTTTCACCCCGAGTTCCTCGTAGAGCCTTAGAGTCTTAACCATCGCTGGATGAAGGCTCATCTCTATTTCTCTCTCCCCGAGGAAGAGTATAAGGTCCTGGGCTTTTCCCATGGGGTTTACCAGAATTACAGGCACGTTGTCCTCAAACAGCGTCCTGTTTACGAATTCGAATATGGATTCCATTACCACTTCGGGCGGCGGGAAAATGAACTTCGGTGCTCCGTAAGCGCAATTTACAACCAGCGTGTCGCACCTTCTAAGCTCCGCGTAACCAGCAGTGGTAGTGTTTTTAAGCTTGAAGCCGCCTGCGTAAACTATTCTCTTCCCGTCTTTTTCGACTACTACCTGCGTCGCCCCGAGCATCTGTCCCGATGGGATAAGCTCAATCAAGTAGCTGCCCAGAGTGAAAGGTTTTCCGTAAGGGGAAGAAAGAACTGCTGAGCCTTTAATTTTTTTCCCCAGAAGCTTTATCGTTTCGGGCGTAGCTATGATTTTTTCGCTTCGGGGAAGTTTGTTGAAGTTCGCGCTTGTGACAAAAGAAAGCGGCACGGCCCGTTTCGAGTCGAAATATATATCGGTACCGGCAAGCTTTATTTCAGAGCTAGAACTGATCTCCAGCATACGGAAGGAAATTTACTTTAGTTTTTCCTTCATAACAAGCGATTTGTCCCGGCCTGCCGACTTCCTGAATCAGCTGCTTGGCGGTGGATGATAAGATGTTCGCCTTGCAGATATCTCGGGGCGAAAAAACAGCCGAGATCGCCGTTTTCACGGTAATTATATGACTTTTTCAATGGGAAGGCCTTTTGTTGTGCGGAGACTTGCATGTCAGGCCATGTTGCCCGTAGTACAGGTTTTTGCCCTGAGAATACTTGACAGGGTTATTGCTTTCTTGTTTTAATCTAGATGTCACTAATGGCCCGGCGAGAATCGGGTTTTTTGGGGCTTAAGCTGAACAATTAGTAAGGAGGATATAATGAGAGTCTTAATGCAAAATACGGTCTCTAAGACCGCGGCCCTTGCGGGTCTTTTTTCATGTGTGCTGATGCTTACAGTAGTCTTTTTCGGTATTACGGCTTCCGTTCACGCTACGGATGAAGGTTTTATACATGCTGATGAGGTAGGTACCGACCAAGAAAAGCTTAAAGAATTTGTACAGGATGCGATTGACGCCTACTATGTAGATTTTCTTATAAGGGAACACTGTGATTTTACCAAAATTTCTAAACTCGATTCTGTCCAAAGCTTAATTCCTGATCTTTCAGTCACTCCTGTAGCTCAGATAAAACCACTTATTAATCTCTTCCCTACTGTGGGTTTGACTAGGGCAGATATAGACGAAGGGTGCGATTTTACCCACCGTTTCGATCAGGTCTTTGGCAGGGAAGACGGAGATTGGAAATCGGGTTCCATATATCTTTTTGTTATGGATGATACAGGAAGGATGCTTTTTCACGGGGATGATGAGACCCTTGAGGGCGAGGAGTTGGTTGCCGAGGACGAAGGGGGAAGGGATGTCCCTGAATTACTTATTGGTGGGGCGGAGACTTCCAGTGATGGCGGCTTTGTTGAGTATTGCTGGGATGACCCGGATCTAGATGGCGACGAAATAGTCGATTCGAATGAAGATCCCATTCCTGGGAAGGCCCCTGGCGACTCTTTGAAAATTAGCTACGTTGTAAACCCCTTTGAATATTTGGGGGCGGTGGCGCTCTCCAGTTCTCCAGGCATTATCTTCGGTTCCGGCATCTATCCGAAAATGGACAACCGACTGCCAGAATGTAACGGGAACGGAATCGCTGGCGACGGGGGGGGGGACATGGATAAGATGGATGACATGCAAGAACCCCTAGAGGAACCCATGGACGAACCTGAAGATGTTGTTGAGGAAGCGATGGATGAGGTTGGCGATAGTATCAGCGGCGGCGGTTGTGCAGTTGCAGCGGGAAGCGACAGTACTCCTCGGAATGATGCGCTTAATCTGCTGTTAATAGTGTCCGCACTGTTCCTTGCCGTATCATTCGGAAACCGTGCAGTGGGCAGACGGAACGGCATTCGGTCTTAGTTTTTAGGGATGTTTTTTGACTAAGGCATCTCTCCAGGGTGGATTGATGTTTTAGCGTAGACGATTAAAGGGGGAGCGTCGCTTGGCGTCCCCCTTTTTTGTCAGTTCACCTCTATTTTTTTTGAGGGTTCATCCTGCTTTCTCGGCAGGGTGAGGCGCAGGACCCCGTCTTTATATTCGGCTTGGATGTTCTCCCTGTCTATGTTGTCGTCAAGGAAAAAACTTCTCTCAAACAGTCCGTAGGATCTCTCGACCCTGAGATATCCTTCCTTCTCGGTCTTGTTCTCAAGCCTTTTTTCTCCCTTTATCGTAAGCCGGTTGTCCTTTACGTCTATGTCGAGATTTTCCCTGCTTACCCCGGGCAATTCCGCCGATAAAACGAAATTGTTTCCGTCGTCAAAAATATCAACTCTCGGACTCCGGTCACTCTCCGTCGCATCGGAATCAAAAACCCTTGGGAAGACGCTTGCGAAATTGCGAAAGACGTTGGCTGGCTCCAGTAGATTCACTGCGTATTTCATTAGTTTTTACCTCCGTTTAAATAAATTTTTTATCCCCGTTCCCCCTTCCGCAATTCCATATTAATCATCATCCTAGGGCACTCAAGGAAAAAATTTTTGGTTCCCCCGGGTTGTATTTCCCTCCAAATAATGGTTTGTTTGATTTACGGGAGAACCACTCATGGCGAGACTTCAGGGCGGATATCTGGTCTCAAAGGCTCTTTACGACTTAGGAGTGAGAGACATCTTTACCCTCGGAGGGGGACACATAAACCCTGTTTACAGGGCATGTACGGATCTTGGCATAAGGCTTGTCGACACCCATCATGAGCAGGGAGCCGCAATGGCGGCGGATGCTTACGGGAGAATGAGAAGAGTGCCGGGGGTATGCCTTGTGACCGCGGGTCCAGGACTTACGAATGCCCTCACAGGGGTATCGGGTTCCTACTTGGCAAATTCTCCAATGATCCTGATTTCGGGACGTTCTGGGATCGAGGAGAACGACAGGATGTCCCTTCAGGAAATAGACCAGGAAGCAATCGTAAGGCCCGTTACGAAGTGGGCGAGAACGGTTTACGAGGTGTCGAGGCTAGAAGAGTACGTCTCGGCCGCCTACGGGGCCGCGATCTCTGCTAGGCCGGGGCCCGCGTACCTTGGAATGTCCTACGAGGTTCTTTATCCGAGCTGTGGCGAAAAGGAGACTTCGCCCGCAAGGGTCCCTGTTCCGGATACGGACTGCGAGCCGCCGGAGCGCAAAATATCGGAGTTTTTCCGGTTGCTTTCCGCCTCAAAGAGACCCGTAGTGATCGTCGGAAGCGGGGGGTGGTACTCGGGTGCCGAGCAAAGTATTTTGGAATTCGCGGAAAGGCTTGGAGCACCTTTTTTCACTCTTAACATGGGAAGAGGGATACTGCCTGACAACCATAAATGCTGCTTCGGCGCGGCATCACCTGCAAGTCCCGGGGGATTCAGGGAGATAAGCTCAACCGCGGACCTTGTGATTCTTCTCGGCATAAGGCTCAGCATCTACGCCGGGTTCGGAAACACAATAAACCCCAAGGCCAAAACGGTTCAGGTGGATATCCATCCCGAGGAGATCGGGAGAAACCGCCCGGCCAATCTCGGGGTTGTCTGCGACCTCGATTCATTTCTCGCAAAAGCGAATCTGTATGCCCGGGAAAACAAGACGAGATTTGATTTTCGCTCCTGGATGAAGGATGCCCGCTCCTCAAGGTCCCGCGCCCGTGCGGCGTTTCGCCGGACTGTCTCCAAATCGAAGGGAATCCACCCGGCCGCGGTAGCAAAAACTGTTTCGGATTACCTAGGGGGAGAGGGAATAATCGCGGTTGACGGAGGAGACTGCCAGTCATGGACAGATCTTTCATCCGAAGTGAGAAGACCCGGGCATTACCTTAAGGGAGGCCCGCTTGGGTGCATGGGTGTCGGAGTTCCTTTCGCCCTCGGGGCGAAGGTCGCTTTTCCCGAAAAGCCCGTGGCGCTCGTGACCGGAGATGGAGCCGTGGCCATGAATTTCATGGAGATGGAAACCGCGGTGAGGCACTCTATTCCGTTTGTGGTTGTGGTCTGCAACGATTCCGCGTGGGGAATGACCAAGCATCAGATAGAGATAACCTATCCTGACGCGGGGGTGACCCAGGGAGTGGATCTCGGTTTTGTCGATTTTCACGAAATAATAAAAGCTATGGGCGGATACGGGGAGAAGATAGAGGACATAAAAGCCCTGACCCCTGGGTTAGAGAAGGCTTTTTCTTCAAGGCTTCCAGCGGTGCTTAACGTGAGAACCGACCCTGACGCGGTAAGCGGCGCGACGCGGGTGATCACGGAGATGATGATGAGGGCGATGGACTGAGTTCTCTTTCGGAAGGTTTTGCCGTCAGTCGTTTTTAAGCACGGCCAGAAAAGCTTCCTGCGGTATCTCCACCCTTCCTACCTGCTTCATCCTCTTTTTCCCCTCTTTCTGTTTCTCAAGAAGTTTTCTTTTCCTGGTGACGTCTCCCCCGTAGCACTTGGAAGTAACGTCTTTCCTCATCGCCTTTACGGATTCGCGGGCTATCACCCTGCTTCCGATCGCGGCCTGTATGACTACCTCGTAGAGCTGGCGGGGTATAAGCGACCGGAGTTTCCCTATAAGCCCTCTTCCTCTCTCGTAGGCCTTGTCCTTGTGGGAAATTATCGAGAGCGCGTCGACCGCGTTTCCGTTAACCAGGATATCAAGCTTTATGAGATCTGAGTCCTTGTATCCGGCGGGTTCGTAATCCATCGAGGCGTAGCCCTTGGTGACGGATTTCAGATTGTCGTAAAAATCGTAGACTATTTCCCCAAGGGGAAGCTCATATTCGATTATGGCCCTGTTCTCGGTCACGTAGCTCAGGTTCTTCTGTATTCCCCTCCTTTTTTCGCAGAGTTCGAATATCTGCCCCAGGTAATCCGAAGGGGTGTGGACAGATACGGACACATACGGTTCCTGAAGCCGGGCTGAACGGTCGCCGGTCGGAAGTTCGCTGGGGTTGTCGACGTAAACTTCCCTTCCTCCCGGATAGACAGCCTTGTAAATAACCGTTGGCGCGGTAGTTATGAGGTTTACCTCGAATTCTCTCTCCACTCTCTCCCGCACGATCTCCATATGAAGCAGCCCGAGAAAGCCGCAGCGGAAGCCGAACCCGAGCGCAAGCGATGTCTCCGGTTCGTAAACGAGAGATGAGTCGTTTAGTTTGAGTTTTTCGAGTCCCTCTTTCAGTTTGTCGTAATCTCCCGTATCGATTGGGTAGAGCCCGCTGAAGACCATGGGCTTTATGACCTTGAATCCCTCGAGGGGGTTTTCGGTGGGGGAATCGGCATTCGTTATCGTGTCCCCGACTCCGGCTTCCCCGATTTCCTTTATAGAGGCGGTTATGAATCCGACCTGTCCCGTTATGAGCTGCTCAAGTTCCTTCGCCTGCGGGGCAAACGCGCCTATTTTCCTGACCTCGTATTTTTTGCCGGTCGCCATGAGCTTGATTCTCATGCCGAGCCTTACAGTCCCCTCGTATATCCTCACCAGCATCACGACGCCCTGGTATGAGTCGAACCAGCTGTCGAATATGAGCGCCTTGAGCCTTGAGTCCTCGGGGTTCTTCGGTGGTGGCACGAGCGCCACGATCGATTCCAGTATCTCCTTCGTACCGGTTCCGTCCTTGGCGCTTGCCAAAACGGCGTCCTCGGTCGAGATTCCGACTATATCCTCTATCTCTTTTTTCACTCTCTCGGGTTCGGCGGAAGGCAGGTCTATTTTGTTTATGACGGGTATCATCTCAAGCCCGGAATCGGCGGCCAGGTAAGCGTGGGCAAGCGTCTGGGCCTCAACTCCCTGGGAGGCGTCAACCACAAGCAGTGCGCCCTCGCACGCTATCAGGCTTCGCGAAACCTCGTAGCTGAAATCGACGTGTCCGGGTGTGTCTATCAGGTTAAACTCATAGGTTCTGCCGTCATCGGCCTTGTACTTCAGCCTTACCGCCTGGGCCTTTATGGTTATCCCTCTCTCCCTTTCTATTTCCATGTTGTCTAGGAACTGCTCGGTTTTCTCGCGTTCGCTGAGAGTGCCCGTGAACTCAAGAAGCCTGTCGGCAAGAGTTGATTTGCCGTGGTCGACGTGGGCTATTATAGAGAAATTTCGAATTAGGTCCGTTTCCATAGTCAGGCTGAAAGTATAAAGTAATGTCCTTGTGTTTTAAACCCCGTGAAGCCACCTTACACCTCAAAGAAAGCCGGTCATAGACGTTTTCCAAAGCGGTTTTTTAAAGGATCGGTAAAAAATTGTGGCGACTTTGACTTTTTGTTCCTGAATAAAGGTTGGGTTTAAATTAGACCGTACCCTGTGTTATAATAGGAAATCTGTATTATTTCGAAGTAGGAGGATTAGGATGAGAAAAGGAATCATTGCGGGGCTTGCCACGTTGCTGGTCGCAGGTTTGCTAAGTCCCTTAACAAACGCTTTCGAACTTGAAAAGCTAGTTGTGCTCGGAAGCCGTTTTGAGGAACGCAGCGTTTCAGACTCCCCAGTTCCCGTTGACGTCATAACAGAAGAGGAGATCGTCGCTACGGGGCAGACCGAGGTAGGCAGGATTATTCAGGAACTCATACCGTCTTTTAACTTTTCAAGCTCGACCATAAGCGATGGAACGGACGCTCTTCGCCCCGCCACGCTTCGGGGACTCGGGCCTGATCAGGTTCTGGTGCTGGTTAACGGAAAGCGCCGCCACAAAAGCGCCCTGATACACGTAAACACCTCCGTGGGTCGTGGTACTGCGGGTGTTGACATGAACGCGATTCCCGTGAGTGCAATAAAGAGAATCGAGGTGCTGAGGGACGGCGCTTCGGCGCAGTACGGTTCAGATGCTATATCCGGCGTTATAAACATAGTTCTTAAAGATGGCTACGACGGCAAGATAACGGCGACTGCCGGGCAGCTTTACGAAGGGGACGGAGAAACTCTTGTGGCGAGCATAAACAAGGGTTTTTCGCTCGGCGGAGAGAGTGTCGTTAACGTAACTCTCGAGGTAAGGGACAGGAAGAATTCCAACCGCGCGGGGCTTATGGGGGATATACATTATCCGAACACTGAAACAATACCGGATTCGAGTGTGTGCGCAGGAAAGAGCAATTGTAACCAGCTTGCGGCTCCCAGTGATACCAACGACAACCAGAAAGAGCTTGACCTGGATAGGGATGCGTTCAGGGTAGGTGACGCGGATTCAACGCACGTAAGCTTCGTAACCAATATGAGGGGCCCAGTGGATTTCATGAACGGTGAGATTTACAGCTTTTTCGATCTTTCCATAAGAGATAACGAGAGTGGAGGTTTTTACAGAAGAGCAAATCAGCTTGACAGAAATCCTGCCGACTCTAATTATCCTGACGGTTTTCTTCCTCTCATAAAAACCCGCATAAACGATTACGCGTTCGGCGCGGGTTTTGAGGCTGACCTTACTGACAGCGTCGGAGTGGATTTAAGTTATGTTGTGGGCGGAAATACCTTTACCTTCGATATTAATAATTCCCATAATGCCTCGTGGGTAAGATGCCATACTGGAGAAGCTGCCAACTGTCTTGAAGGGGATTACAGCGGTGAAATCCCGTCATCCGCGGAAGCGGGGGAACTGAAGCTTTTTCAGCACACGGTGAATCTTGATTTCACCTCTCCTTTCAGTTTTGGAAATTTCGCTTGGGGCGGCGAATACAGAAGGGAGCAATATGAAATAGTTGCCGGGGAGGCGTATTCATACCAAGACTACGATGGTCCTGGTGGTGCTGGCAGTCCGGGAATACAGGTGTTCCCCGGTTTTAAACCCTCAAACGAGCTCTCGGAAACCAGGGACGCTTTTGGTGCTTATGCGGAAACTGAGTTGGATCTCGGGGAAATGCTGCTTCTGAGTCCGGCAGTGCGTTATGAGAACTACAGCGACTTCGGAAATACCTTTAACGGAAAACTTTCCGCGCGCGCCGCACTTTCCGATTCATTTGCGCTTAGGGGCTCCGCAAGTACCGGATTCAGGGCTCCTTCAATGCAGCAGATTTACTTCAACAACGTCTCAACGCAGTTCAATCGTAATGAGGCAACAGGAGAATTTGACGCGTTTGAAGTGGGAACCTTCCGCAATGACAGCGATCTCGCAAAAACAATAGGGATTCCTGAGCTTGAAGAAGAAACCTCAAGGAATTTCAGCGCCGGTTTTGTTTTTAATCCGCTTCCGGCTCTTACTATAACAACCGATTTTTATCACATAACGATTGATGACCGCATCATCCTCAGCGGCAGGATTAACAAGGATAACGCTCCTGCGTCGGTATTGGAAAGCATAGGGGCGCAGCAGGGTCAGTTCTTCATGAATGCCGCGGACACGACTACCAGAGGTGTGGACATAGTCGCAAGTCTGGATCACTCATTTGCTGACAGTTCAACATTGAATCTCGTTTTTGCGGGAACAGTAAACGAGACCGAGATCACGGACGTAAATCTTCCCGCCGATCTTCCAGAATCACTTTTTACCGAGCAGGATCGCTCGATTGTGGAAGAGTGGCAACCTAAAGACCGTTTCTCCTTATCAGGCAAGTATTCAAGGGGTCCGGCATCACTGCTGGTCGCCGTTCACCGTTACGGAGAATATACGGTTGTTGATGGAGGCAATAGCCAGACTTATGGCGCCAAGTACCTTACCGACGCTAGTCTCAGCGTGGATGTCGGCAAGGTCGGAACGTTTAAGATTGGAGCCAACAACCTCTTTGACGTAAAACCTGATAAAAACGAGATCGGTCAGTCAAGAGGCGGTACGATATACGATCATGAAGGTAACCTTATAGTTGATTCCCCGGGAGTTTTCACCTACTCAAGGAGGTCAGCTCCCTTCGGATTTAACGGCGGCTATTACTACTTGGCCTACGAATATGCATTCTGAGCCACTCTGACTTGACTCTGAATTTCCGCGGGAACGGTGTGAACTCGTCCCCGCGGAAATCCTTTTTTCTCCATCATATGGCCGATGACCTTATGACCATCAGCTTCTCATGGGTCATCTCCCGCATCGTATACGGGATTCCCCCCGTTCCTATTCCCGAGCGTCCGGCTCCACGAAAAGGCATCCAGTCGACCCGAAACGCGGTATGATCGTTTACAAGCACTGAAGCCGCCTTTAACTTTTTTACGGCCTCAAGTGCGGCATCAATGTTCTTTGTGAATACTGACGCCTGAAACGAGTAGGGGAGGCTGTTCGCCAGATCTACGGCCTCGTCCATTTTTTCGTAAGAGTAAAGTGCTATAACGGGTCCGAAAATCTCCTCACGCGAGAGTCTACAAGTCTGGTTCGGGTTAAGGATTACCGTGGGTTCGTAACAGGTTTTCCCGATTCTCCTTCCTCCGCAAAGAAGCTCCCCGTCTTTTCTCAAAGCCTCTTTTACCCAGCGGTGAACTCTTGTGACTTCCCTCGGATTTATGAGGGGTCCTATATGAGTTTCTTCGCTCATCGGGTCTCCGACTTTTGTCTCAAGGGCAAGTTTTTTAAGTCCTTCGGCGACCTTTTTCACTACCGAGCTCTGTGCGAAAACCCTCTGCACGGAAACGCAGACTTGGCCTGCGTGGTAGAAGCCGCCTTTTGCAAGAAGGGGAAGCATATCGTCTATGTCGGCGTCGCGTTCTACTATCACGGGGGCCGCTCCCCCGTGCTCAAGAGCGCATCTTGTTCCCGGTGCGAGCCTTGACCTCAGATGCCATCCCACTTTGGCGGAGCCGATGAATGTGAGGTAGTCGACCCTTCTGTCGGTGGCCAGTGCTTCGGCGAGCGTATCGTCCACTATAACGGCGCGGGCCCACTTTTCCGGAAGACCGCTTTCATAGAGAGCTTCAAGCAGGTTAAGGCAGGAAAGGGGAGTGTTAAGCGCGGGCTTTATGATTACCGGACAGCCGACAGCCACCGCTGGTATCACTTGGTGAACGGCGAGGTTAAAAGGGTGATTAAAGGCCGAGATGGCTACCACAACCCCTATAGGTTCCCTGAGAGTAAATGCCATCCTGTTAAGGGAAGCGGCGTTTGAGCCCATGGGTATTTCCTCTCCTCCGAGATTGGAGAGGGACTCGGTTGCCACCTTTATTCCGTTTATGGCCCTCGTAATCTCGGCTCTGGTGTCAATCAAGGGTTTTCCTCCCTCTGCGGCGGCGTCCGCTACTATACGGTCGTAGTTTCTCTCGATAAACGCCCTGGTTCGCTCAAGGATCTCTATTCTTTGTGGAATGGGAATTCTCTCTGACGGCCTATCGGCGAGAGCCCTTGCCGCAGCAAGGGCTCTTTGCATCTCCCTTTTACTGGTCACGGGAATTTTTCTTATGAGTTTTTCGTCGTAGGCTCCAAGAACCTCAAGTATTTTCGGCATGCTTTTCCCTCCTCCTTCCTTTGGTGCGGGCCTTTTGTTTTTAGATACCTGATTTTTAGATACTTTACATGCCGGTAGAGGGTGTTTATATTGAGAAATAGAGGTTGTTTTCATGATTATGCGCGGAATTTCCATGATTGTTTTTGCAGTTGCGGTTCTTGTTATCTGGCAGCTTCTGCCCGCAGGCGGAGAACAGGCTGAAAGGCCCCTGCCTGAGGGGGTCATGGTACTTACCGCGGAGCAGTGGAAAAAGAAGCTTTCGCCTCTTGAGTACAAGGTGCTTTGGAAAAAAGGCACGGAAGCTCCTTTTTCGGGAAGTCTGCTCTACAACAAGGAAAAGGGAACTTACCTTACCGCTGGCTGCGGGCAGCCCGTTTTTTCCTCCGAGCATAAATACGATTCAAAAACCGGATGGCCAAGTTTCTGGAGACCCATAAGCGAGGATGCCGTGAAGATAGTTCCCGACAACTCCTTCGGGCTCAGGCGCTATGAGGTAGTATCAAGCAAATGCGGAGAACATTTGGGACATGTTTTCAAAGATGGCCCTCCTCCGACGGGACTTCGATACTGCATAAACTCGGTCGCTTTGGATTTTATTCCCTCCCAGTAATGCCGTTTTGCCCGGGGTTGCGAGTGTAATTTTTCTTGACATTGAATACGCACTTGTGATAGAAGCATAATTAGCGGTTCCTGTCTTGGGACCGGCGACGGTTATGATCTCATACAGGAGGTATGGTTAGTTATGGTTCCAATAGAAGCTTTGTTAGGTTATGTTTTGCTGCTCGTAGGATTCGTGTTCTTTGCGAACGGAATGACCCTTTTGGGTAAAACGGGAGCGAAAGAAGTGGGCGTGCTCAATCTCGGAGTCGGCGTTCTTATAGCGATTGCCGCATGGAAGCTGCACACCCTGGGTCTTACGGCGGCTACCGCGCTTGTGTCGGTATTTGCATTGATATACCTGATAGTCTACGCGGTATTCGTACAC
>JAJDUA010000064.1 GCA_022826905.1 Candidatus Dadabacteria bacterium | reverse complement strand
ACTATTTGGATACGTACAACGAGAATCCTCGTCCGCTGGTATGGACGAAGTCTGTTAAGGAGATAACGGAGAAAGTAGGGAGAGGTCGGAGAGCACTTGCGGAACAAAATAACTAAAGATGTAATTAGGACACTACACTAGATGCTGACTTGAAGTGGAATTCCAAGGATTTAGATGTTCGAATAGATGGACTACAAAAACAAATTGCTCAAGATTTCGGGGAGGATAATTCGTCTCCTCTAAAGGGACATGTCAAGGTAGGTGAAGATCAAACAACGGATGTTAGAGTAATAACCTTACAAGCTATTCTTACGGGCCTAAAAAGGACTGATTTTTTCGGGAAATTTAAAAAAAACAGGATAGAAAAACAGGGTACGTTTTATGCAGGATCTAATGACGAAACTATAAAAACTATTAGGCCGTTTCTATTCCAAGCTTTTGAACACTTGAAACATAAGCTGCCTGATGAATGGAATAGGAAACAAGAGGATTCTGGGTTGCTAACAGTAAATACCGGGGTAACTGCTGTCATATGGATACTAAATGATATTTTAAACCATCTAATAAAACAGGATTCTTTAAACCCACTAAAAGCCAATACTGAAGATATTATCGCTGCATCTTCTCCTTACTTGCTGGGCGTTGTTCACTTTTTTAATGACCTTTCAGATGACAAACGTCAAGATATTAGAAGCAACTATGGTTCCGGTGCTCCAACAAGACTTTGGCGCTATTTGCAGAAAGCAATACACGATGTAAAGCCCTCGTTTTCCCCCGCTGGGTTAGATGAGTACTGGCAGAATCAATCCAAGCAATTTAATGAAAGTACAAGAGGGCGGCTTTATGACATAGAACTGATTTTGGATAAGGAAACGCGTGAAGCTCTAGAGGCAGAGCATGGAGACAACTGGTTCGAACTTGGTATACCGGAAAACCTATACAGTAAACTTCATCAAGATGCCGCAAAAGAAAACAGGACAATACTTGATGCTTCTCAGAAAAGAAAGCCTTGGGATTGTATGTATCTTATTGGTTACTTAGAAATCATTTCCCACCCTGGAAATTTCTCAAAGCTGTTTCAAAAAAGATTTTCGATGCCTGGATTGGCGAGTTCTAAGAAAGAGCAAAAACTTAAGTGGATTAAGGAGTTAAATGATATTAGAAATAAAGTTTCCCATCCTAAGCGGAGCCGAAGTGTTACTAAAGAAGAGGCAGATTTTGTAGAGGCAATTTACAATTGGCTTGAGTTAAACGATGAAGATCTGATCATAAAGTTAAATAGCTTATAGAACCTTAAACAATTTAAAACCCACTAGAGAGAGACCCAGTTCTTTTATGAAGAAAATTATGAGCGCAGGAAGTGTGATCAAACCATTTTTGTCATTTGATGAAACTAGCTCTCAAACTATATGAAGTTTGAGTTTAACTACAGCAGGCTTTTGAGGAAATTTCTTCTGTGAACACACCACATATCTATCTCTACCGAAAGTAAAAGAGTTTGCTAAGAATATGCTTTATTCACAATAAAGCTATGCTGCATCCATCAAAAGACCTAGGAATTTAAGAAAGTTAGGTCTATGGTGGTGCCGAAGGCGGGAGTCGAACCCGCACGCCCGTAGGGCACTACCCCCTCAAGATAGCGCGTCTGCCTATTCCGCCACTTCGGCACAAAATCGAATTGTAAAAAGTATCACGCAAGGGACAAATTTCAAGCGCCAAACTTGCGAAGCCGCCCCGCGTGGGCAAGAAGAAGCGGCATTATCTCGGTCGCCTTTATGATCCCCAGATCACCGGATGAGCAGGACGATTCGGAGAAGTCTGCAACACCCCCTCCCCTGCAGTATTCAGAGCCGATCATAAGAGGCACAGGGTGCCAGCTGTGTGATTTCATAGCTGCCGGGGTCGAATGATCGCCCGTAACGGCAAGAACGTCTACTCCGAGTCTCGTGATTTCGGGAAGAAGCGAATCGAATTCCTCTATTACACCCACCTTCGCCCCGAAATTCCCGTCCTCTCCGTAACTGTCCGTTTTCTTCACGTGAAGGTAGAAAAAGTCATAATCCTCGAAATTACGAGAAAGCGTCTCTATCTCATCACTTATGGAATCCCCGGAAACCTCAAGGACATCCATGCCGAGCAGTTTCGACACTCCCCTGTACATCGGATAGGCGGCAATGCACCCTGCCCGAAGCCCGTAAGCCTCATCAAAGGTCGGAAGGTTCGGCCTCACGGAAAAACCTCTAAGGAGCATGTAGTTGGCCGCAGCCTCATCCCTTATCACTTCGCAGGCCCTGTCAATCAGCTCTCCCGCGATCTCGGATGTCTTCTGGGAACTCTTGTTCTCCCCGCGGGGTACGACAGGGGCTCGGCCTTCTGCCTGCGGGTCCGTGTCGCAGACAAGCGCGTCTGATTCAGAGAGCTGCGCCAGGAATGACAGAACCACGACAAACCTGTGCTCAAGACCCGGATAGAAACTTACTCTCACTCCGGACATCTCACTGACGACCGATGATATCATGGAGATCACCCTCCTGTTCTCCTCGGTGCTGATCCTGCCCGCTCTCCTGTCGGTAACGACCGGGTTACCTCCCTCGTATCTCACGGTGGCGAAGTTGCCCCTGACAGCCATATCCGACGGGCCGAGATCAATGCCGAGGCCAAGCGCCTCGAGCACACCCCTTCCTATCTCGTTTCTGACGGGGTCGTAACCAAAAAGCGCGAGATGGGCGGCGCCGCTTCCCGGAGTTATACCCCTCTCAACCGGCACGTGCAGACCCAGAGACCCGGCCGAAGAGAGCCGGTCAAGATTCGGGGTCCGGGCCGCCTCGAGTTCCGTTTTTCCGTCAACCGGAAGCCCCCCGAGTCCGTCAAGAACGCAGAGAACTATCTTCGAGGAATTTTTCTCAACAAGTTTTGATACAAGATCCTGCATTTTTCTTCCTTGCCCGCCACCCGGGCGGGGATAACATCATGGGTCCCTCAGCTCTATTTCGGCTCCGTCATACGCCGGCTCTATATGGTCCGGGAGTTCCGCGAGGAGCTTTTCATATTCAAGCTCACACCCCATGTGGGTAAGAAGGGCCCTTTTGGGTCCCAGTTTTTCTATCTCCTCTACCGCCTGCTCTATGTTGAAGTGAGCCCTGTGGGGTTTGTACCTAAGCGCGCCGAGTATCAGGAGGTCAAGCCCCGAGAGCTTTTCGTAGGATTCCTCGGGGATGGCGCTGCAGTCCGTAACGTAACCGAAAGACCCGATCCTGTAGCCAAGTATCTGCCAGTTGTGGTGATAGATGTCTATGGGCTCTATCCTGATTCCCTCGAATTCTATTTCCCCGTCTACCTCCTTGAAATTAAGCCTTGGCTTTCCCCCCGCCGCGGGGAAGGAGTCGAATATGTAGGCGAAGTTCCGCTTTATGTCGCCGAGGGTAACGGGGTTCGCGTAACAGTCTATGTCCATTTTATTTATGAAGTTAAACGCCTTGAGGTCATCTATTCCGTGGGTGTGGTCCGCGTGGGAGTGGGTATAGAGAACGAGATCGATCCTGGTTATCCCATCCCTAAGAGCCTGGGTCCTGAGATCAGTCGAGGTATCAATAAGTATTTTCTTTCCGGCCACCTCAACAACCACGGAACTTCTGGTACGTTTATTCTTAATATTATCCGATGTGCATACGTCACACCGGCAGCCTACTACAGGAACGCCGATTGAAGTGGCACATCCAAGCACTTTGACCTTCATAGAACACGCCAAACATGGTAGAATTGTTTCGTAAGAACATAACATACAAATCTTCCGAAAATAAATTTGCATCGGCCCAGCAACCAATATACTTTCTGTGTAAAGTGAAAAGCCGCATAAAACTTTCCTCCTTCCTCATAGCTTCTATCTGTATAGCTTCTATTTGTCTGCTTACCCTCTCTTTCGCCACGGCGGAAGAGAAAAGCAGGGCCCTCTACGAAGAAAATTTCAAGCTTTACCGTCAGCTTGAATCAAATTCCGAAAAAGCCAAAAGAAGCGACACGTGGGATCTCGTGGGAAGCACTTTCTACAAGCTGTACTCGCAGGATCCGGAGTGGAAGAACGCCCCGCTATGCCTGTTCGTCGCCTCCAGGGTCTACGAGAAAAAGTCCCTCAGGTTCAAAACGCCGCAGGACTCCGAGAAAGCGCTTCAGTACTCGCGCGAGTTCCTGAAAAAATATCCGAAAGACAGCTTGGCCGACGACTCGTGGCTTCGAGTGGGAAGGATCCTTGAGCGAAGAGGGAAGAAAAAGGAAGCCGTCACGGCTTACCAGAGAATCGTCTACGGAATGGAAGACTCGGACACCTACGAGATAGCGAAGAAAAGGCTGGCGAGGCTCACTGGAACAAAAACCTCAAAGAAAGCAGAGCCCGCAGCCCAGAAAAAAACCCCGCCCAAAACATATCCCAAGGGATACGCCGTCATAAAGAAAATAAGGCACTGGTCAACGGACGATTATACGCGGGTCGTGATAGAGACCGACAAAGAGGTCAAGTACACGTCCAAGATGCTGCGTCCCGACCCGAAGCTAAAAACCCCTCCCCGCCTCTACGTCGACCTTGAAAAAACCGTCTTTTCGGATGCGGTCAGCATCGAGCCTATCACGAAGGGACTTCTCAAGAAGATAAGTTTCGCGAGCAACCGCCCCGGAGTGTCGCGCGTCGTGCTCTACATAAAGGATCTTGAAGGCCACAAGGTTTTCGCCCTGCCAAAATCGAGACAGAACCCTTCTTTTCGGCTGGTGATGGATATAAAGGGAGCGGGAGCGCAGCCGGAGAAGATATTCGCCAAGGACGCTCCTTCTTACGACAAGCAGGGGTCCTCTCTTAAATCCAGGGTTCCCGAAGGAGAGATAGCGAGCCTAAAGCAGGCCCTCGGGCTCAAGGTAAGAACCATAGTGATCGACCCGGGCCACGGAGGACATGATCCGGGCGCCGTGGGCCCAAGCGGCCTAAGGGAAAAGGACGTAAACCTCAAGATAGCCAAGAGACTGAGGGAGAGGCTTATAGAAGAGGGAAAGAGCTTCGGCATAGAAAACGTCTACCTTACAAGAAGCACTGACAGGTTCATTCCTCTTGAGGAGCGCACGGCAATAGCGAAAAAAAGAAAAGCGGATATTTTCATATCCATACACTGCAACGGGGCAAGAAGGAAAAAGGCGCACGGGATAGAGACCTACATACTGGGCTTTACAGACGACCAGACCTCCCTGCAGCTCGCTGCCAGGGAGAACGCCACCACGACCAAGGGACTGAACGAGCTTGGAAGCACGCTCAAGCAATATATACTCAGCGCCAAGAAAGAGGAGTCCCAGCAGGTAGCCGGTTACGTGCAGAAATCCATAATCAAGAACCTTTCCGTGAAATACAAGTACGTGAACAACAAGGGAGTGAAAAAGGCGCCTTTTGTCGTGCTGATCGGCGCGGACGTGCCGAGCCTGCTGGTCGAGACTTCTTTCATAACGAATCCCAGAGAGGAAAAAAGACTTAAAAGCGAAGCCTACATAGAAAGAATAGTGGACGGAATAATTCTGGGAATAAAGAAGTACTCAATGCAGACCCAGAAAGTCTCCTGAGGCCCCCGCGTATTTTATGGACAGCGTAAACAGTGAGATCGCGAAAATATTCTCAAGGATAGCCGATTCTCTTGAGATCCTGGATGAAAACGGCTTCAAGATAAACGCCTACAGAAAGGCCTCGCGCAATATCTCCTCAATGCCGGACTCTCTTGAGGAATTCGACGGAGAAAAGGAACTCTCGACGATACCGGGAGTCGGGAAGGATCTTTCCCAGAAAATAATCGAGCACAGGCTCACCGGAAAGATCGCCTACTACGAGGAGATAAAAAAGCAGGTTCCAGACGAACTCGCGGAACTTCTCGACATAAGAGGAGTCGGACCGAAGTTTCTCCGCACCCTCGTAAAGCACTTCGGGGTAACGGATATCGAAAGCCTGAAAGAGACCATCGCCAGTCCGGAAATTCTCGAGGTAGACGGTATAGGAAAAAAGAAAATCGAGCAGATATCGCACTCGGTAGAGGTTTTCGAGGGCGGAAAAAAGAGAATGAGGCTTACAGAAGCCCACCCTCTTGCCACGGCAATAAAAGAGGAAATAGAGGAAATCCCAGGCGTCCTGCGGGCCGAGCTTGCCGGTTCGCTTCGAAGGATGAGGGAAACCGTCGCGAACATAGACATAATAGCCTCGGCGGATGATGGGGCGGGAGTGATAGAGGAATTCATAGCTCTCGGCTTCACCAGGGAAGTTCTCCGCAGAACCGAAAACAGCGCGAGGATCCTTACGCAGACAGGAGTGCAAACCGACCTTCTGGTCACAGAACCCCACTGCTACGGCTCGGCGCTTCAGAACATAACGGGCTCGCGTTCCCATAACGCAAGGATAAGGGAAATCGCCGTGGCAAAGGGTCTTGAGACGGATTCCGTGGGTATCCGCAACGGTAAGGGATATTTTGTCTCCGAGGAAGAAATCTACGAATCCCTCGGGCTAGGCTACATTGCCCCTGAGCTGCGTGAAGACCGCGGGGAGATTGAAGCGGCGCGCGCAGGGGAGCTTCCCGCGCTGCTTGCGACAGAAGACTTAAGGGGAGATCTTCACGCCCATTCGACCTGGAGCGACGGAGCGTCAACCATACGGCAGATGGCGGAGAGGGCGGCATCTCTCGGCTACGAATATATAGCCATGACCGACCACTCACCCTCTTCAAGGATAGCAAACGGGCTCAGCGTAAAGAGACTTTGGCAGAAAAAAGAGGAAGTGGAGAAAATAAACGCCGAGGGCGAAACGGTAAGAATACTCATGGGATCCGAGGTCGACATACTGCCCGACGGTTCTCTTGATTATCCCGATGAAGTGCTTCGGGAACTTGATTTCGTAGTCGCGTCAGTCCACAGCTCTTTTTCTATGGAAGAAGAGAAAATGACAAGACGGATATGCGGCGCGCTTGAAAACCCCAACGTGGACGCCCTGGGGCATCCGACCGGAAGGCTCATAGCACAGAGAGAGCCCTACAAGGTCAATATAGACGCCGTTATCGAGACAGCCAGAAATCACGATAAGGCGCTTGAGATAAACTCGTCCTACAAGCGACTTGACCTAAAGGATACCCACGCAAGAAAAGCCGTTGAGGCCGGGGTGAAAATCATGGTGTCAACCGACGCCCACAGGATCCAGCACCTTGAAAGAATAATTTTCGGGGTCGGAACGGCAAGGCGGGGATGGGTAAAGAAAACAGATGTCGTAAACACCTACGGTCTTTCCGAACTCCTTAAATGGCTCGCAAGCCACGACTCGTAAAATGCCCCGACTCACCAAAAAGCAGGCCCGGGCGGAAGTATCCCGCCTGAGAGAAGAGATAAGGCGCCACGACCATCTCTACTACGCGGAGAGCAACCCCGAGATCCCCGACGCCGATTACGACAAGCTCATGAGAAGGCTCATGGAACTTGAGCGGGGCTATGGTCTCGCCGTCCCGGATTCCCCTTCGCAGAGAGTCGCGGGAGAGGTCGCGGAGCAGTTCAATTCGTTCTCTCACGTAATTCCAATGATGAGCATCGATAACGCAGTAGATGAGCAGGAAACCAGGGAATTTGACCAGCGGATAAAAAGATTTCTGAAGACCGAAGAGGAGATCGAATACGTCCTGCAGCCCAAGTTCGACGGGGTTTCGGCATCGCTTACCTATGTCGAGGGGGATCTGCTCCACGGCGCCACGAGGGGCGACGGAAAAACGGGGGAGGAGATAACGGCAAACCTAAAGACCGTAAGGTCTGTCCCCCTGGCTCTTTCGGGGGGAGGCCGAAAGCCGAAGCTGGTTGAGATCAGGGGGGAGGTCGTATTCCCGAAAAGCCTTTTCGCAAAGCTCAATGAAGAGCTCGAAAAACTTAATGAGGAACTTGAAAAAGAGAATGAGAACCTCCTGAAAGAAAACAAAAAACCGAAGCCCTTAAGGATGCTGTTTAAAAACCCGAGAAATGCCGCTTCGGGCTCGCTTCGCCAGCTTGACTCCTCCGTGACGGCGCGGCGTCCCCTGCACTTTTACGCCTGGGGCGTGGGCGGGTGCGAAGGGGTGGATTTCAGAGACGAGATTGAAATATACGAGGCTTTTCGTAAATGGGGATTCAACATTGAGGAGCCTGGAGACTGCCTGGGTATCGACCAGGCCATTGAGTACGCAAGGGAACTGGAGCAAAAAAGGGATTCCATCGATTATGAGATTGACGGGGCAGTGGTGAAGGTAAGGAGCAGAAGGCTTCAGGAAATCCTGGGGACAACGGCAAAATATCCCCGCTGGAGCGTGGCAATAAAGTTCTCTCCCAAGCAGATAACCACGAAAATAAGGGATATAACAGTCCAGGTCGGAAGGACGGGACATCTTACCCCGGTAGCCGAGCTTGAGCCGGTAAAGATATCCGGCATAGAGATAAAAAGGGCATCCCTTCACACGGAGGACACCGTAAGGGAAAAAGACGTGAGGATCGGCGATACCGTAGTAGTGCAGAGAGCGGGAGACGTGATCCCGGAGGTTGTGGAAGTGATGGCCTCGCAGGAAAGAGGAAAAAAGACTTTCTCCATGCCGAAGAACTGCCCCCGCTGTGAAGCCCCGATTGAGAGGGAAGGCTCCTTTCACGTCTGCCCGGACATCTCCTGTCCCGCGCAGATCAGGGGAAGGGTAAGCCTTTTCGCTTCGAGAAACGCTTTTAACATAGAGGGACTCGGGGCAAAAAAAGTGGAGCAACTGATAAGCGAAGGAATCCTTCGAAATATGGCGGATATTTTCACTCTCAAAAAGGAGCAGCTTCTCGGACTTGAAGGATTTGCGGAGAAATCCGCCGAAAATCTCCTCGAGGAAATAGAAAAAAGCAGGGATATAAGCTTCGAGAGATTCATAAACTCTCTCAGCATAAAGCATGTGGGCACAAGGGTCGCGCAGACGCTAGCCCGCGAATTCAAAACCCCTGAGAATCTCATGGCGGCCACAGACGAGGATCTTCTCCGCGTTGAGGGCGTAGGCGAGGAACTGGCGCAGAGCGTACTTAGATTCTTTGGGGATCCCGAGAGAAGGGGCGTGGTGGAAGCACTTTTGAGTCAGGTGAGAATAGAAGAACAACCCGAACCGTCAGGGAAAAACGAAAAAATCGCCGGAAAGACCTTCGTGCTCACAGGAACTCTTTCGGTTCCACGGGAGCAGGCGAAGAATGAGATCGAGAGACTCGGCGGAAAAGTAGTTAACTCGGTATCCGGAAAAACCGATTTTCTGGTCTCCGGAGCGGACCCGGGAATCGCGAAACTTAAGAAAGCCGCAGAACTTGGCATAGATGTCATAACGGGAGAGCAGCTTGAAAAAATCCTGGCTTTCCAAGATGTGACAAGCAAGCGATAATGACTCAACACAGGCTCTCGCCGCGATATTCGGTGATTGCGGAACCATATGTGCGGATATATAATTGTTACACAACATTGCTAGCCCGGAATTCTCACCGTAGGGTATAGAAAAAGGCCGCTGTTTGTGTTATAATAAGTCATTACAGTAACTTAAAACACAAGGAGACAACGGCCTTATGAGTACACAGTGTACCACCAATCAACTTGAATTTCTACCCTT
>JAJDUA010000050.1 GCA_022826905.1 Candidatus Dadabacteria bacterium | reverse complement strand
ATCACAGGTCTTGGGCAATGCTCTTCTTCGCTCGGGCTCGCCCTCGCTACGAAGAGCATTGCCCCCTGTCCATCTCCGTGCTAAACTCCCCTGAAAGAAGATTATCTGAGTCAGTGTTGCATTTCGGAATTCAAGTGGTGTCCCATAAAAAACTGGCCGATATGGATAAATCCGACCGAATCCGTGCCTGTTATCTTCATGCCTGCCTCAAGTGGGTAAACAATGAACGCATGACCAACTCCTCCCTGAGAGAAAGGTTCGGTATTAAAACCAACAACAGGGCAATGGTATCACGCATTATCAAAGATACGGTTGAAAAAACTCTGATTGTGCCGGAAAACACTGAAGCGGGCCCCAAATTCATGCGCTATGTGCCGTTTTGGGCCTCAAGTTCATCCTGAAAGAACAACCGAGATTTTTACTTGACTGGAAACTCACCTGAATGTCTTCTTATCTAGGTTGAATTCGGGAAAAGTCTTGTATATCAGCATGTTGCGAAACAAATTTTTACTTGACTGGAAAATGCGGTTTCCCGCAAATCCCTGCCTGCGGGAAGTCCTCGCGTGCAGACGCCTATGGCAAGAATCTCTCCCTCTCCTCAGGAGACGGCACGCGGCATGTGTGTCGCTTTCCGAAAATACTGTAGCGGTTCCTCGATATGATCCCGTAAAAATAGCCTTTTACAGGCCGGGGGACGCGTATTAGGAGTGCGGGAAGCTTCCAGAAACCCCCGAGCCTCTTAAGAACCAGCAAAACGGCGTCTGCGCCCTCATGAATCCCATTCTCATCAACATAGGCGATTTTCCACTCGCGCGGGGGGACGTTCTCATAAAGGGAAAACTCAGCGGCAGTCTCCCCCTGAACCGGGGAAAAGAATATCTCCGCACGACTGTCTGCCCACATTACAAAATCGACAAACCTGTTGCACCCCCCGCACACGCCGTCAAAAAAAATCACCGGTTTTTGTGGCCTTGGAATCTCTCCCTCCCGTTTACGTAAGTTCCCGTATCAGGGTTTCGTGCTGGGGAAATCTCAGCAGAAGGCTCTCCTGCGCGCCGAGTTCGAAATCCTCGAACTCAAATCCCGGAGCCATTGTAGTTCCCATAAAAGCGTATCCGCACTCTCCCTCCACCACCATTGCGCCCTGCCAGGTTCCCTTGGGAACCACAAGCTGGGTTCTCTGGCCGGAGGGAAGATTGTCGCCCATGAACACTATTCTCGATTCTCCCGTAGGATAGAGAAGCAGTATCTGGACGGGATCGCCGAAGTAAAAATGGAAAATCTCGTCCGAATTCACCCTGTGCATCTTGGAATTCGCTTCCGAGGTTATAAGGTAGTAGATAGCAGTTGAAAGATTACGGTCTTCTCCGGCCATTTCCTCGCTTCTGTAAGTCTCCTTGTAGTATCCTCCCTCGCCGGGAAGCTTTTTCAGTCCGAGTCTCTGTATAAGGTGATCAGCTTTCATGATTTTCCTCCAGCAAAATTGTTAAAATCAAAGCAACAATATAATATAATACGGCAGTATAATTTAACCATACAAAAACGGGGGATATTAAAATGTCAGAAGAAGACACAAAGCCACAAGAGGGAACAGAATCGGAAGAGGGGGTAGCGGACAACTTCATGAACTCCATAAACATGGCCTTTAACCTCGGGGTAGCGGCCCATCAGGAGTCCGGCCAGTCAAAAAGCGTCGTAGAGATCGCGACCGAAATGGGGAACCAGATATACCAGAACTTCGCACAGGCATACGGCGGCGAGATAAACGAGTCCTTTCTCAAGGCAAATACCGAATACTTTCTCCAGATAGCACTCATGGGATACATAATCCCGGGGGTATGCGCCTTTGACAACGATTTCAAGCAGAAGCTGTTTGATCTCGTCTACGCAAGAGCCAAGCAGAACCAGCAGAGACAAAGCGAAGGGGGACCCCAGGGCGGAAGCAGGATAATAACCTGAGTACGTCTGCGGCCCGAGGCTCATGAGAAAAGTTCTAGGCGGCAGGGAAAAAGTAAAAGTTGCGGTTGCCCAGACGGCTCCCGTGTTCATGGACAAGGAAAAGACCCTTGAGAAGGCCTGTCGCGTGATAAGGGAAGCGGGAGGTAACGGGGCGGAACTTATCGCATTCCCCGAGGCATTCATACCAGGCTACCCGGCCTACTACACAGTCGGCTACGAAACCCCGCCGCACGACTGGACGGATTTCATGATCGCGCTTCAGGATAACTCCATAGTGATTCCCGGGGATGACACCGAGATGCTCGCAGAGGCCGCCCGCGCGGCCGACGCTCACGTGGTGATAGGATGCAACGAGCTTGACGACCGCAAGGGAAGCCGCACCGTTTACAACTCCCTTCTTTTCATATCCCGCGAAGGCAAAGTGCTCGGCAGGCACAGAAAGCTCATGCCCACCTACACAGAGAGAGTCTACTGGGGCCAGGGAGACGGAAGCGACATAACCACCTACGACACCGACATAGGAAGAATAGGGGGACTTGTTTGCTGGGAAAACCATATGGTTCTCGTAAGGGCCGCGATGGTTCACAGCGGACAGGACTTCCACGTGGCGGTGTGGCCGGGAAACTGGAGGAGAGGAGATGATAAGCTGCTTGCCGCCGAAACGGAGGATCCCGGAGCGGGGTGCACGGTGCAGCCGCTCATAAGGGTTCACGCGTTTGAATCTGGGGCATTCGTGCTAAGCGCCTGCGGTTACCTTGACGACGATGATTTCCCGGAGAGATGGCACTACGTGCGCGACGGTAACCACATGAATTACGACTGGGCCAGGGGAGGAAGCTCCATCGTCAACCCGGCCGGCAGATATCTTTTTCCTCCCCACTTCGAAAAAGACGCGATACTCTACGCCGACTGCTACGCGAACCAGATAAAGGCGGTAAAGGCTGTTTTCGACTCCTTAGGGCACTATTCAAGGTGGGACGTGGCCAAACTCCTCATCGACAGGGAGAAACGGGAACCCGTCGCGGAAAAAACCGCAGAGCCTCGGATATCCTCCCAGGAAATAAAAAGAATTTCGGACAGCTACGGGGTTCCCGAGGACAAGCTTGAGGCAATAGCAGAAGAGCTTAAAAAACTTTTTAACTGAGAATAAAATCTTAACCGGCGCTAAGAACCCCTTACTGCTTTCCAAGATAAAACGCGCCACTTTGTTTTTACGCGTAATTCCGAGTCGCAACTGGTTTGTTTTTTGAGAATGTCCTTTATGTCCCGGTCATTGCATCGGAGAGCTCAAGAACCTGTTTTTCCGCGTGGTAAGAACTCCTGACAAGCGGTCCCGCTTCCACATGCGGAATACCGATTATTTTCTCTCCATAGTCTTTAAGAGACTCAAACTCGACGGGATGGTAGAACCTTGATACCGGTATATGGTCGACAGTGGGCTGCAGATACTGTCCTATTGTAACTATGTCGCAGCCGGCGCGCTTGAGATCCTTAAGCGTTTCGACGATTTCTTCAAAACTCTCCCCGAGACCGACCATAATGCCTGACTTGGTAAGCATCCCGAGTCTTCCCATCTTCGCGGACAGCGAAAGAAGCTCAAGAGATCTGCCGTAGACCGCCTGCGGCCTCACGGACCTCGTTCTTCCCGACTGAGTTTTCTGGGGAAGGGAGTAGAGTCTCGAAACGGTTTCAATATTATGATTCAAAACGTCGGGAGATGACGCTATCACTTTGTGAATCGCCTCGGGTTCCCCCTTGAAGTCCGGGATCAGAATTTCGATCTTTACCCCCGGGGATGTCTTCCTTACCTCGGTTACGGTCTGTGCGAAGATACAGGCGCTCTCGTAGTTTCTGTCATCCCTGTTTACCGAAGTTATAACCAGATGCGTGACCCGCGCGTTGTTTTTCCGAAGCTCCGCGACCGCCGCGGCCACCCTGGCGGGCTCTTCCCAGTCGAGTTCGCCGCCTTTTCCCGTTTTCACGTGGCAGAAGCCGCAGCTCCTCGTGCAGACGTCCCCCAGAATCATGAAAGTGAGCGTCCCGGCCCCCCAGCATTCCCCTATGTTCGGGCACTTCGCCTCCTCGCACACGGTGTGAAGACCGAATTCGCGCACCAAGCTTCTAAGCTTGGTATAATTCGGACCGCTTGGGATTTTTGCCTTTATCCATTCGGGCTTCGTGCGAGTCCCCGTACGACCAGGCATCCGGGTTTCAGTTGTGGCAGGTCTCATTTCGGCGTCTTGAACAAATCATGGGAAGAAGTCTGCTCCTGATAGCCGGCAGGTTTGTTCTGCAGAAGCTCCACTTCCAGCTTCCCGATTTTTTTCTCGAGAGTCTTCACGGTTTCCCTGCTCCGCCTAAGCTCGGACTTTGCGGAATGGCCTCTGGCGAAAGTCAGCAGGAAGAAAACAAACGCGCCCAGAAGAAACGAAGCTCCTATTATCCCGGCGTTGTAAACCGCCCACGTATGCTTAAATGAGAAAAAACCCAGCTCGACTCGGAACACCTGCGTGGCTATCTCGAGGTTCTGAATGAAGAAAACGGCTACGAAACAGCACACGATCAGGAGAAAAAATCTTTTTACGTGTTTCATCGGTTGTTTGAAAAACGGTTTCGCCAAACCAGCGCGGTCCGCCAAGCGGCACTGTACTCTAGAATATCGGTTTTTCGGGAAAATACCAGCCGCGTCAAGCTTCGCACAAGCATTGCAAAACGAGGAGATTGATATGGAATAAGGGAAAACCCCGTCTAGTAAACCACGTCGGCTATGTAGTAGAGACCGAACCCGGTTCTCACGGGAGAGACAAAACTCACGCGCTCAGACAGGGTTTCGGGGAAAACGAAATCAACCAATGTTTTCCTCTTTATGGGATACTCCCTGATCCACGAATCCTCATCTAGACCCCCAAGCTTCCTCGCCTCGGCAACCGCTGCCTCAAGAGTACCGATGCGGTCAATCAGGCCGAGTTCCTTCGCCTGGCTTCCGATGAATATCTTTCCGTCAGAAAGCGGAGCGACTTTTGCCGGGGGCAGATTCCTTCTCTCGGAAATCATGTTCTTGAACTGGGAATGAGTGTCGTCTATAAGCGTCTGCAGGTAAGCCTTCTGCACCTCGGGCATTTTGCGAAGCGGCGAGCCGAGATCCTTAAACTCCCCGCTTTTTATCACCTCGACCTCCACCTTCGCCCACTTAAGCAGCTGCTCGTAGCTTGCAAACTGCGCTATCACGCCGATGCTGCCGGTCACAGTGCCGGGATTCGCATAAATCGTGGCCGCCGCGCAGGCGATATAGTAACCCCCCGAGGCGGCAACCGTTCCCATGCTGGCCACAACCGGCATCGCTTCGCCCAGGCTTCTTAGTTCCTCATATATTTCCTGGGAGGCCGCGACTCCTCCTCCCGGGGAATTCACCCTTACCACAACAGCCTTTACGGAATCGGTCTCGCGTATTTTTCTTATGCTTTTAATGTAGGGGGAGGAGTCGATTATTATGCCGTCGATGTTTACCACCGCCAGCCCGTCCCCGCCGGGGTTCTGGCCATGGTCCGAGATCAGCACCCCTATTAGAACTCCCGCAAAACCGACAAGGAATATGACCAGAAGCGAAAGAAAGGTCTTAAGAAAAAAATTGAGGTCGGGAACTCTCACTTCGCCACCCCTCAGTCAAGGGCCTTGAGCTTTTCGTTCAGGATGTCCCCGAGCTTGGAGGAACTCTCCTGCTGGGAAGACGCAAAGTCCCTCATCGTGTCCTTTTCCTGTTTCTTCTCAAGCCTTCTGCGGCTGAGATTCACCTGATGCTTAGGCTTGTTAAAACCCGTGACGAGACCGCTTATTTCGTCTCCAACCTTGATGGAATCCCTGCTGAACTCATCGTCATGAAATTCGCGGATGGCGTAAAACCCTCTCACGTTATCGGCAAGCGCCACGGTGACGCCGCTTTCGAGAATTTCCTCTATCTTTGAGGTTACCATGGTCTCGTTGACCTTGTAGTCCCGAAGCACCTTGTTCCACGGGTCCGGGGTAAGCTGCTTGATGCCAAGTCCGATTTTTCTCTGTCTCGGGATGACATTCAGCACAACAAGCTCTATTTCCTTTCCAACGTCTTCGCCTGAGAAAACCTCAAGGGGGCTGACTTCCCCTTCCCACCTCAGATTTTCCGGGCGCACGAGCCCGACCATATCCGGCGCAACCTCGACAAAAACCCCAAGCTCCGTGACGTTTCTTATGGTGCCGCTAACCTTGGTGTTAGGAGGATTGTTCCGCTTGAACTCATCCCATGGGTTTTCCTGTATCTGCTTGAGGCTCAGTGAAATTCTTCTTTCCCTCGGCTTTACTCCCAGAACCGCGACCTCTATGTCGCTTCCGACTGAGACCACTTCACTTGGATGACGGAAATTCTTAACCCAGGAGAGTTCGCTTACGTGGACAAGTCCCTCTATTCCGGGCTCAAGCTCGACGAACACGCCGAATTCCGCTGCGAAGACCACCTTGCCCCTGACTCTGTCGCCGACCTTGTATCTCTGCTGTATGCTCTCCCACGGATCCTCGGTGGTCTGTTTCACCCCGAGGGTTATTTTCCCGTTTTCTATCTCAAGGCGAAGAATCTTGACCTGAATGTCCTCACGTTCTTTAAGGACATCTCCAGGGTGCCTTACCCTCCCCCAGGAAAGCTCTCCTATCGGGACAAAACCCTCTATGCCTCCTATGTCCACGAAAGCGCCGGCGTCGATTATCTTCACCACGTTTCCGGAAACAATCTGGCCTTCCGAGATGGTGGCAAGCGTCTCCTTTTTTTTCTCTTCCCTCTCTTCTTCGAGAATCACCCTTCTCGACACTACTATTCCGTTATCGTTGTTCTGAATGATGCGGGTTTCGATCGTCTGGCCTACCATCTCGTCAAAATCCGCAACCGGTCGCAGGCCGACCTGGGAACCGGGAAGAAAGACCTTGAAGGGAGCGTTCCGTCCTATGTCGCAGTTAAAACCGCCCTTAACCCTGTTTAGAATCCTCGTGGAGACCGGCTCTTTGTTCTTGAATTTCTCCTCGATCGCCCTCTTTTCTCTGATCTGGTCCGCTTTCTGTTTGGAGGCCCTGACGGTGTTCGGGTTAGGTCTTTCGACCAGAACCTCTATCTCCGAGCCCACTGAGACTTCATATTCGCCGTCTTTGTTTGAAAATTGGTTTATGGGAACTATGCACTCGAACTTAAACCCGAGGTCTATGAAAACAGCATCGGAATCAACCCTTATGACCCTTCCTTTCGCTATTTCCCCGTTCTCGGGCTCGCTTAAGCGCGATTCCATACTTTCATCAAGTAACTCCTCAAAGCTCTTCTCTTTAGAATCCGTAATATCATTATCCTGAGTCATTTTGTTTAGCCGCCTTCGCCATCAGTCTTTTACTAATATAGGGCAAGGTTACATGAAAACTGCCTAAAATGAAAAGAGTGCCAGAGAAGAAAAGTTAATTTGAATCGCCGTGCATGGAGAGATTTTTTGTGCGAAGGAATATTGCCGCAATCACATCTTCGGCACTCATTCGGGTTGTATCTATCACCACGGCATCCGGGGCAGGATGAAGAGGGTTTTCCGCGCGAAGCGTGTCACGACGGTCCCTTCTGCGAAGCTCGTCTCGAACGTCCGAGATGGGGAAATTCCCCCGCTTATTTTGAAGAAATCTCCTTTTCGCTCTCTCGGCAACCGTAGCGTCAAGATAGAATTTATGCTTTGCCCCGGGAAAAACATAGGTTCCCATATCCCTTCCCTCGGCAACTATATTTCCCCCTTCCCCGATCTTTCTCTGAATCCCGATGAGAAATTCCCTCACTTCGGCAAGCTCCGCGAGTTCGGAGGAAAGGGAAGATATCGCCTCCGTCCTTATAAGCTCAGAAACGTCACGCCCGTCAAGAAAAACATGGCCCTCAGGAGAGAGTTCCACCGTAGTTTTAGAAAGCAGACGCGAGAGCGAAGCGGAATCGCGCGGGTCAACCTCCGCCCCGCTTGCCTTAAGAGCCACGGCCCTGTACATGGCGCCCGTGTCAAGACACGAAAACCCGAGCAGGTCGGCCACTCGCCTGGCAACGGTGCTTTTCCCGACTCCCGAAGGTCCGTCTATGGTAACGATATTGTCGCCGTCCCGTTTCATTTGGCATCTATAAGAGTCTCGAAAAGCGGAAAGAATTCAGGAAACGAGATGGAAACGCACCCGGCGTCCCCGATCACCGTATCCCCTCGGGCCCGCGTGGCAGCAACGGCAAGAGACATGGCGACCCGGTGGTCTCCTCGGCTCTCGCATCGGGCGCCACAAAGCTCACCCGTGCCCTTTATAATCATGCCGTCAGGTGTTTCCCGTATTTCAGCGCCCAGTTTCGAAAGCTCATCCGTCATGGCGCTTATCCTGTCGGTTTCCTTTACCCGAAGCTCCCCCGCACCGCTTATTACCGTTTCGCCCTCGGCAAAACATGCGGCCACGGAAATAACGGGAAGCTCGTCTATGGCCCGCGACACCGACTCTCCCTCTATGCGTACCGCGCGAAGCGCACCGTGGCGGGCAATCAGGTCCCCTACCGGTTCCCCGCAGCATTCGCGGCGGTTCTCAACCGATATGTCGGCCCCCATTTCCCCCAGGATATCGAGCACCCCGGTTCTAAGCGGGTTAAGTCCCACGTTTTTCACCATGATTTCCGATCCCGGGTTCACAAGCGCGGCGACGATAAAAAAAGCCGCCGATGAGATATCCGAGGGTATTTCAAGCTCGGTTCCCGAAAACTCCACTCCCGGGCTTACCGAAACACGTGTCCCGCTTGCCTCCACCGGAACTCCGAAGTGGCGCAGCATCCTTTCGGTGTGGTCCCGGGTTCTTTCGGGCTCCGTCACGCTGGTCCGCCCCGCGGCGTAGAGTCCCGCGAGCAGAATCGCGGACTTTACCTGCGCACTCGCCACGGGAGAGCGGTAATCCATTCCCTGAAGCTCCGAACCTGTTATGCGAAGCGGAAGGACCTCTCCCTCCCCCGAGATCCTGGCCCCCATGCCGCGAAGCGGGACAGTCACCCTGGACATGGGACGGCGGCGCAGCGAATCATCCCCGGTAATAATTGAGCGAAAGCTCTGGGCGCTCAGAATTCCCGTGAGCAGCCTGGCGGTCGTTCCCGAGTTCTCAGCGTCTATAGTCCTGCGGGGCTCCCTGAGGCCGAAAAGCCCCCTTCCCGCGATTTCCACCCCTCCCGCGCCTGCTTCCACCTCGATCCCCATGCTTCTGAAAGCGTTCGCCGTGGCAAGGGTATCCCGGGAAGCCAGAAACCCGGTCGCCCTGGTCTTTCCTCGCGCGAGCGAGCCCAGAATAACCGCCCTGTGGGAAATGGATTTATCCCCGGGAGGGGTTATCTCTCCGGCAAACGTGCGGGTTTTTTCCTTGAGGATGAAATCGGCCATCTTCTGACTGAGAATTATATACCTAACTCGGTAAAACAATATATAATATTTACCGTAAGGTGCAGTCTTTTACCGAATACACGGGATGAAAACGGAAGAGAAAAACATATTCGGCGAGGACCTAAGAGAGTGCAGCACCGATCCAATGACCGGATTTTTCAGGGATGGCTGCTGCAGGGCGGCGGTCGAGGATGTAGGGCTCCACCTGGTCTGCGCGGAGATGACGGAGGAATTTCTCGAATTTTCGAAGTCCAGGGGAAACGATCTCATAACCCCCCGCCCCGAGTTCGGTTTCTCCGGATTAAAACCCGGAGACAGATGGTGTCTTTGCGCGCTTCGCTGGAAAGAGGCGCTCGAGAGCGGCGTGGCTCCCCCCGTTTTTCTGCAGTCGACCCACGAATCGGTACTCAGGATCATTGATCTCTCCGATCTTAAAAAACACGCGGTCGACGTATCCTGAGGCTTGATTCCCCTGCATTTGCGTATACCATCTTCGTTCTGTGAAATATCTTGTACTCCAAGGCGACGGCATGCCCGACCACAAGCTCCCCGAGCTTGGGGGCAGGACTCCGCTTGAAGTCGCCGACACCCCTAACCTTGACGCGATCGCCAAGCGGGCCGAGATTTTCGGGATCGCAAAGACCATTCCCGACCCTCTTCCCCCGGGAAGCGACGTGGGAAACCTCGCGGTGCTGGGCTACGACCCCACGAAATACTACACGGGAAGATCTCCCCTCGAAGCTGCGAGCATCGGGGTTTCTCTCGGGGAAACGGACGTCACGGTGCGATGCAACCTTGTAACTCTCGCGGAGAGAAACGGCCGGACGGTCATGAAGGACTACAGCGCCGGACACATAGCGGACGATGATGCGGCCGGCATCATCGAGGATCTGAAAAAAGAGTTCGACGGTGAGGAGTTCTCCCTAAGCCAGGGGGTAAGCTACAGACATCTTCTGCTCTGGCGCGGAGGAAACAGCGCTATCCGAACAACCCCGCCTCATGACATTTCGGGAAAGGAAATCGCCCATTGGCTCCCTTCGGGAGAAGGGGCGGAAAAACTCCTCGGCCTCATGGAGAAATCCCGCAGGATACTTAAAGACCACCCTGTAAACAAGAAAAGAAGAGCCGAAGGGAAAAACACCGCAGACTCCATATGGCTCTGGGGCGAGGGAACAAGACCCGACATGCCGTCCCTCCAAGAGCTTTACGGAATCACCGGGTCCGTGGTATCGGCGGTCGATCTCGTAAAGGGAATAGGAATATTCGCCGCGATGGAAGTGATCGAGGTTCCGGGAGCGACCGGATACCTTGACACCAACTACGCGGGAAAGGTGAGCGGCGCGATTGAGTCGCTGCGACGCGTGGACCTCGCGATGATTCACATAGAGGCGACGGACGAAACGGGGCATGTCGGAGACGCGCGCCTCAAGATACAGGCGGTCGAGGATTTCGACCGGAAGGTAGTGGGACCCGCCCTTGAGGGAATGGAGCAGTTCGGCGAATACAGGGTGCTGGTGCTTTCTGACCATCCCACGCCCATAGACCTCAGGACCCATACGAACGAACCCGTTCCCTTCGCCATACTCGATTCCGAGAACCGCTCGGTAAAAAACGGCTCGCTTGTCTACACCGAGGACTGTGCCGCCTCAAGCGGAATCTTCGTTGAGCAAGGCTGGAAGCTCATGGGAACACTTGTCGCCGGATAGGAGCGAGGCGCCTCAGAGGTAATACTTGAGTCCGACCGTGAAGGTCCAGATGTCTGTGTCACCCACTTCGAAGTCGGTCGTAAGCGGCGTAACGCCGTCGGCGCGTATGGGTTCGTGGCCTCTGACCCGCGTCCAGAACAGATCGTTTTGATCAAAGCCGCTAAAGTGCGTCCAGCGGGCCTTGGCGCCGACTGAAAGATCGTCGCCAAGTGCATAGTCGACTCCGCCCACAACCTGAAAGCCGAACCTGGTTTTTTCAAGCTTCGTGTCTATGTCGCTCAGCGTGCCCGCCGCGGCCATCTGCCACGGTTCCGTACCCAGATCGCTTCTGCGCAGAAACCTGGCCGAGTAACGCATTTCCGTCGAACCCATACCTATACCGCCCCCGATATAGGGCGTGAAAGGCGAGTCGTTGAGCAGGTCGTAGTAGGCGTTCAGGAAGAAATGATGAGCGCTGAGGTCATACACGCGTTCTGAAGGAGGGTCGTTCTCGTCCCACTCGCTTTCTTTCTGATCAAACGTTTCGCCGCCGCCGGAACCTAGGCGCGCGAGCCTTCTCTGCGAGCCCTGGCGGCGGTTCAGGTACTCCGCCTCAAAACGCAGCCCGTTGCCGAATGCGTAACCCAGAGTCGCGCTTCCCGCAAACCCAGCACCGGGGGCAAACATGTTTGCGATGATAGTTGTTTTTTCGGTGGTGCACTCCGCGTCCATCGGCGGAGTCGCGCCGGAAGGGTAAAGAAACGAATCGCATCGGGTCGGGTGATCGATCAAGGACTGGGAAACGTCCACATCTCCCGATTTTGAAAAACCCGCTTCAAGCCCCACATAAAAACCTTCCGCCGCGGAATCCGTCACCGACAAGGCAGACGTCAAAAAAACCGCCACAAGCCAAAAACACCCGTTGCCCAGAAAATGTCTCATATATTTTCTCCTTAGCATCTCTCAATTTAAGAACCGCTGACGGCCAAAGGATACTCCCTGAAGCGAAAAAAATTACGTCTTTTTCACCTCTTCCCATATCTCGTCCATCTGCTCCATGGAAAGAGCGTTTATCTCTTTTTCGCCGGTCCGCGCTTTCTCCTCGAATCGAGAGAATCTCTCTATGAACTTCTCGATGGCCCAATGAGACATAGTCTCGGCATCAATATCAAGATGTCTTGCCAGATTCACGATGGAAAAAACAAGATCTCCCCATTCCTCCCGGGACCTGTTTTTCTCTTCAGCCTCCATTTCCATCTCAAGCTCAAGCAGTTCCTCCTTTACCTTCGCAAGAGCAGAAGAAGCATCGCTCCAGTCAAACCCTACGCGGGCCGCCTTCTCTCCGACTCTCTGCGCTCTCATCAAGGAGGGCATGGCTCTCGGTATCTCCTCCAGACCGGGCTTCCCTTTTTTCTCCTTTAGCTTCTCGGCGTTCCAGGTCCTCAAGGCGTCGGCCGCATCCTTGGCCTTTTTCTCACCGAACACGTGAGGATGTCTTCTTACAAGCTTGTCGTGAAGCCTCTGGGTGACGTCGCCTACGTCGAACTTCCCCTCCTCACTTGCTATCTGGGAGATGAAGACGACCTGAAAGAGAAAATCTCCCAGTTCTTCTATGAGCCCCTCTGTGTCCCCAAGCTCTATTGCCTGTATTACTTCGTAGGCCTCCTCGAGAACATACGCACGAAGGGACCCGAGGGTCTGCTCCCTGTCCCACGGACAGCCTCCCGGGGCGCGAAGACGCCTCGCAAGCGAAACTATATCGTCAAAAGTCTTTTCCTCTTTCATAACTCCTGGGGCAACCTAGACCCGAAATTTCTTCGAACACCGGGTCAGGTTCTCGTTTCCGTCCCGCGTGACCAGAACCACGTCCTCTATCCTGACTCCCCCGAGACGCTCGTAGTAAAGACCGGGCTCTACAGTGACAACATTTCCCTCCTTCAGAATCTCGCTTCCGGGACCGATCCTCGGCGGCTCGTGTATGTCAAGCCCAAGGCCGTGGCCCGTGGAATGTATGAACCCCTCGGGGCTTCCGGAACCAGAAGCCGTGGTAAGAAACCCACGTTCCGTGAAGAAATCCATTACCGCGCCGTGCACGTCCTTTGATCTCACGCCGTCTTTTATCATGGAAAGCGCAATTTTCTGGCCGCGCAAAACGGTATCGTACATTCTCAAAAGTTCGGCCGAAGGCTCACCCTTGACTACCGTTCTCGTCATGTCGCCGAAATAGCCGTTTTCCTGAGACCTCGGGAAAATATCGATCACCACCGGCCACCCGGCCTTAAGAGGCCCTGAGCCCTTCTCGTGGGGCATGGAGCCCTGAACCCCTCCGGCCACTATAGTGTTCGAAGCCAGATACCCCCGTTCGGCAAGATAGGAGCTTATGGCGGAGCGCACTATCTCGGAGGTAAGGGGCTTGCCGTCACGGTAAAGCACGGAGCCCTTCACCACTGAATCCGATATAATTGAAACAGCAATTCTCATGGCCCATGCCGTAGCGTAAAGCGCCTTCCTTATAAGTGAAACTTCCGCCGGGGATTTCCTCAGGCGCGCGGGAAAAAGAAAATCCGTTTTCGCGGTCCTGACGAAAAAACCGGCTCCCCGAAGCGCGTCGGCATAAGAAACCGGGAAATACCTTTGGACAATAAGGCTTCTTATCCCTCTCTGCTTGAGGATTGCCGCGGCCACCTCGGCAATGCCGGGCCTTTTTCTCCTGCCGCCGCGGATCTTGGCAACCCACTCCCCGAGTGAGACGACCCGCTCTACTCCTGCCTCTTTTTTTCCCCGCTCAAGTTCAAGGTCGCTTAGAACCAGAGTCCCTTCCCCGTCGTGTTCGAAAAAAATAACGGGGTCCGGAACGAAAAAACCGGTTCTGTGGTAAAGATCGGAATTACGCTCGCTCGAATCGATTATAAGATAGGCCGTTTTGCTCACGCCGAAAACTATACAGTAAATCCGGGCAGCCGGGCAAGCACGGCGACGGCGCTTACAGCCTACACTTTGACAACCGCCCCCTGCAGATGTATTTTGTTGTTGGAGTGGTAAAAGAAATTTACACTGCGAGGAGGCAGAGGAAATATGTTTTCCGTAACTCCCAAAGCCGTAGATGAAATAAAAAGGCTGCTTGCCGAAGACGACATCGAAAATGCGTTTCTCAGGGTAAGGATAGTGCCCGGGGGCTGTTCCGGGTTTTCCTACGAGATGGGATTTGACGACGAGACCGATGAAGGAGACAACATGGTTGAATCCGGAGGCATAAAAGTCGCCATTGACGAGATCAGCTATACCTATCTCGACGGAGCGGTTCTTGATTTCAAGGATGGTCTTAACGGAACGGGCTTCGCGATCGAAAACCCTAACGCGACCGGTTCCTGCGGCTGCGGACAGTCTTTCAACGCGTAGAAAAAGAAATCCGCAATATCCAGATTTTCCCCACAAAACTCTCGCCGGGCCCGCAGCGAATCTTCGTCGCAGAATTACTGAGCGTACGCAGGCCGAAAAAGCGGGTTTTTGAGCCCGCGGGGCGGTGTGTGGGCAGCAAGTCACGAGTCTGCGGGAGAACAAATTCCTTTTTGCGCAAACAGATTTGGCTATATAATTATACGTAATCGACTCGCTTGGCGATTACCGCAGAACACACCATGGCATCAACGGCAAAAATACTCAAGGCCCACGAGGAAGCAAAGAGCTTTGACAGGATAAAGTCAAAGCACCTGATCGGAACCCTTTTTACCGACTTCACTCCCTGGGACAAGCTCTACGGATTCAGAAACTTTATCCACGCCCCTTCGGGCAAGAAGATCGAGTTCGTTAACGATTCCGCTCTCATAGCAGGTACCGCCGTGTTCAAGGGCACGGGAGAGGAAGTGGCCATAATAGCCCAGCAGACCCCTTCGAGCGAAAAGGAAAGAACGAAGCTTAACTACGGAATGATAAAGGCCGACGGTTACGGGCTTTCTCTGTGCATGATGGAATACGCCGAGCAGAACCGCCTCAAACTCTATACTTTCATTGACACCGTGGGCGGGGACCCCTATGAGTACTCGGCCGAGAAACTTCAGTCCTGGCTGATTTCCTACTGCCAGTCGAAAATGATTTCCTTAAAAACGAAAACAATAACCACGGTGCTCGGTCTCGGGGGGAGCGGGGGCGCGATAGCGATACAGCTTGGACACAGAAGGCTGATGCTCTCGCGAGCCGAATATTCCGTAATAACGGCGGAGGGATGCTCCGCCATTCTTTTCAGAAGCGCCGACAAGGTGGGTGAAGCGCTTGAGGTGCTGCAGCCCACGGCGACCCACATGAAGAGGTATGGAGTAATAGACGATATAGTAAAAGAAGCCCCCCTAGGAAGAGACAGTTACATCCCATCAACCCTGAAGAACCTGCAGGCGTCGCTCACCGCTGCTTCAAAGGAAGTGGACCGCTTTGACGTAAGGCATCTGCGCAACGAACTGCGGAGAAAAATCGAGAGATGCGGGCGGACGAAAAAACAGCGCCCGATCTACGAGGGAATAGCAAAGAAAATAAAAGCCTGGCTTCCCCATTACTTCAGCGGGAAAAAGGAGAATCCCGACATCTCCGAAATGCAGATAGCCATCTACGGAGCGGAACCTCATTTCTGCAACGATGAAAAAGACGGTCAGGGAAAAATCATACGTCCCGGATGCAAAAAACAGATGACAAAAGAAGACCTCCACGCGAACAACTCCTCCTGCCCTTACTGCGGCCGCCCCGAGGCGCTGAGTTCCGACGACTATCTGGACTTTCTCCTGGACGACACGTCATTCCACGAGATAGAACCCAAGCTCTCCATTGAAGATGTCGACCCCGTTTACAAGTTTTTCAATTATTCATCCTCAATAAAGAAACTCGCGGGGAAAACCGACTCCAAAGATTCCCTCGTGACCGGTTACGGAACCATGTTCGGCATACCGATAGCGGTGGCGGTCTGCGATTTCAGGTTTATGGGCGGATCGATGAGCGCTGTTTTCGGCGAAAAGATGAACATAGTGGTGGACTATGCCATAGAGCACAGACTTCCGCTCTTAACCATAACGGTAAGCGGAGGGGCCAGAATGCAGGAAGGAACGGTGGCTCTTTACCAGATGGCTAAAACCATATCGGCAATCATGAGACTGAGAGAAAGCGGGCTTCCGAACATATCCATACTTGGCCACCCGACAACCGGAGGCGCCTTGGCCAGTTATTCCGTTCAAGGGGATTTTATAATAGCGGAGAAAAAAGCGACTATAGCCTTTGCCGGAGACCGGGTCGTCAAGCTCACAAGCGGCGGCAGGGGGGTCGATCCCGAAATAATGACCTCTGAGTTTTACGAGAAAAACGGAGGGGTTCACCTGGTGCTTGAAAGGAGCCAGATAAAACCCGCCATATCCGGGCTGCTTAAGTTCAGGGGATTCAGAAACAGCCTCGACACAGGGTCTTTTCACCAGCGACCCGCAGGCGCTTACAAAGATGACTGGCTTTAGCGAAAAAGCCGGATAATCCCGAAAAACAGAAGACAGCGAAATTCAGTCCCCGATTGTCCTGTTGGAAAACCGCTGTGTTATGTCAGGAATCCGGCGATTCGGAAACTGACTTTTCTTTGGAGTAGGTACCGTCCATCCCCGTTATTCTTGAAATTTCCTCAGGGGAATCAAGAATCTCTCCCTTGCCCATCTTGTAAAGAAAGTTGGCGTTGTCCCTCGGGGCGTCGCTTTTGACATTCGGGTCGAAGAAAACCTCTTTGGTGTGAACTAGCCCCGCGCGGTTATACGAGGCAAGTTCGTACTTCATCCCCATCCGAAGCGCGTCGCACGGGCAGGCCTCGACGCAGAAGCCGCAGAAAACGCAGCGCATGAAATCTATGTTGTATACCTTTGGCCTTCTCTCGATCCCGTAATCGTCTGCGGGTTCCGAAACTATGGAGATAGCCTGGGTGGGACACGCGATCTCGCAGAGCTTGCAAGCAACGCACCTTATCTCGCCTTCGTCATCGGCAGGCATCACGTGAAGCCCCCGGTAGTTCTCGGGAAGCGCCTTTACCTCCTCGGGGTATTTCACGGTTATCGGCTGATGATGCGTGATGTGCCTTATGGTGATCATAAGGCCCCTCAGCACCTGGGGAATGTAAAGCTTCTCCCAGAAAGAAAGCCGCGGCCGCTCAAGCACCTTTACGTTTATCGCCATAGCAACCATCTATATACCACAGAAAGGGGAAACACTAAAGCCGCTAGCGGAAAAAACTGTCGCGGCGGCGAAGGATCAGGCCAAGCGAAAGGGCCGAGACGCAAAGAAGCCAGAGCGCGGTCCTGCCGTCCCCCAGAACAAGCTTGCCCGTCCCTATCATTAAGCAGAGAAGAAAGGACACGACAAGCGACCAGTTAAGAAAGACGGATGAAAAAACTCCCTGCCCCGGCACAATCCCCGCTCTTTTCCGGACAGGAGACCAGAGGCCCGGGGGTCTCACCCTCGAGTAGAATTCCGAGAGTTTTTCCCAAGGTTCGGGAGCGGTGGCGAAAGTGGCCGCAACCCAGCATGCTATCGAGACGGGAACAACAAGTATCTGGTGGCGCAGTTCAAGCGGAATACCCTTGGCCTCGGTGTAGAGAACCAGAATCAGTATAGTCGCAAGCGACGACCCAAGCGCCGCTATCTCGCTCCAGGCGTTTATCCTCCACCAGAACCACCTGAGTATCAGCACGAGGCCAATTCCCGAACTCATGGCCCAGAGAAATATCCAGGCGTCCCCTATGTTCTTTATCTGAAGCGCCACCACGCCCGCGATGACGGCAAGCGCCACGGTCGCGATCCTCGAGACCGCCACGTAGTGGCGCTGCGGGGCGCTTTGCCGCACGAACCTCCTGTAAAGATCGTTCACAAGATAGGAAGCTCCCCAGTTAAGGTGGGTAGAGACCGTGGACATAAACGCCGCGAGGAAGGAAACCAGCAGAAGGCCCCGAAGACCCGGCGGGAGGAAGTCCCTTATCATCACAAGGTAAACCGATTCGTCGTCCCCGCCGGCCACCCCTGCCGCCCCGGGAAAGATTACAACCGAAGCCAGCGCAACAAGAACCCACGGCCAGAGGCGAAGCACGTAATGGTTAAGCGCGAACCACGCCGTGCCCGCCAGAGCGTGTCTCTCGTCCTTAGCGGAACAGAGCCGCTGTATGAAGTAACCACCGCCGTCCGCGTTGTGGGAGGACCACCAGACAACGGTCATGAAGATAAGGAAGGTGAAAAAGTCAGAGGAGAAAAATTCTTCGGTGCCCCCAGGCTGCGTGATGAACATGGAGGTCTGCTCGGGGGGAAGCTCCGCGATTTTGCTTAAGAACTGACTGTACCCTCCGACTGCGTCAGAATTTATGACCACGACCGCGAGTATGACCGTGCCGCCAAGTGCTATCGCGTACTGCACGAAATCCGTTATCACGACTCCCCAGAGCCCGGAGAAAACCGTGTAGACGAGCACGATTCCAACGCAGAGGGAAACCGCGTATATCTGCCCCACTCCGAAAAAGACCTCGAACACTTTGGTCATCGCGGTTATCACCCATCCCATCACTATGAAATTGAAAATAGTCGAGAAATAGAACGCCTTGAATCCCCGGAGAAACGCGGCGGGACGGCCCCCGTAACGAAGCTCTATTAATTCGTTGTCGGTTATAACCTGCGCTCTCCTCCAGAGCCTCGAGAAAACCACTATCACGAGCGCGTGGCTGAATATGTAGTTCCACCAGAACCAGTTCTTCCATATCCCCTCGGTCCTTATCCACCCGGTTATGGCAAGCGGGGTGTCGGCAGCAAAAGTGGTGGCTACCATCGAGGTTCCGAGAAGCCACCAGGGAAGCCCGCGTCCCGAAACGAAATAGTCTGAAAGGCTCCCGGAAGCCCTCCTTGAAAAATAAAAGCCCACTCCCAAGGAAAAAACCAGGTAGAGACCAACGAGCATCCAATCTACGGCGTGGAGCTTCATTTAGCTATTCTCACCGGAAGCCTCGCCGTGGGCACCCGCTTCCCCGTAAGGATTTCCGCGGCCGCCCGGCCCGCGGCGCGGGAGGAGTCAAAAAGCGAAACCACCGTATCGAAAAAGGGGAACTCCGCCGCGGGATAGGGGGAGCCGAAGGTAAGCAGAATCTTTTCGCCGGAGAAAGAAGAAAAGCTGTTTACGTAATCGGCTATCACCGGGGGAACAATGCAGTTCTCCGTCCAAGCCTCCGGCGTTGCGGATAAAACGCACACAAACGAGGAGGAAATATCGAGGTCTGGTGTCTCGGGGCAGCAAAAGCGCCTCTTTACCGTCACTTTTTTCTCTGAGAATCCCTCGCAAAGCCCATCCAGAATTTCGTCCGAGCCTTCTTTGCCGAAGTGAAGAACCGAGACCTCGGCGCCCCGAAGAACCCCTCCCCTAAAAACGCAGGCCGCCCGGCGGGAAATCTCCATTGCCTGCCCGGCATTTCCCTTAAAATCAGGCGCCGAGATCTCCTCCCCGCCCGAGGCAAAAAGCTTTTTCGCGTAGAATATCCTGGAAAGGGACTCCGCACGCGCGGGGTCCTGGAAAAACTCATTCTCCGCCTGTCTCTCTAGAAATCCCTCCGGATCCCTGGGATCAAGAACTATATCCACCCCCGCTGCAAGCGCGGCCAGAATGTTTTCCTCCTCCCGCTCTTCTCCCCCCAAGGCATCCATCCTGAAGGAATCCGAAACGACCAAGCCGTTGAATCCGAGTCGCTCCCGCAGAAGATCACGCAGAACAGATTCCGACAGCGTGGCGGGAGCTCCGAGCGGGTCAAGAGCCGGAAAGCAAACGTGTGCCGGCATCACGCAGTGAAGCCTTTTCGCAATCGCTTCCTTAAAAGGCGGAAGATCCGATTCCATGAGGCGCTCAAGAGACTTCGTGACGCGGGGAAGGCGGGCATGGGAATCCTCTAGTGTGGCTCCGTGACCGGGAAAATGCTTCGCGCAGGCAAGCACTCCCTCTTTCTGGATGGTTTCCGCAAAGACCCCGCCCAGTTTTGAAACCAACGCGGGGTCATCCGAGAAGGCTCTTACGTTTATTATCGGATTAAGGGGCTCGGTATTCACGTCAAGAACCGGGGCGAAGGCGAGATTAAGCCCGCAGTACTTCATCTCCCGGGCAGTTATAATCGCCTGGCCCCTCAAAGCCGCCTCGTCGTCTATCGCTCCCTGGGCCATCGCGAAAGGAAAAAGAGTCCCTCCGGAAACCCGCTGACCTAGACCTCTTTCAACGTCGCACCCGAAAAAAAGCGGAAACTCCGAGATGGATACAAGCTTCCTCGTGGTTTGCCTGACCAGATTGACGTCCCCGTTGAATACTATGAACCCGCACACGGCGAAATCACGTACCAGCCGTTCCGCCCGCTCTATGGAGCCAGTGTCGGAAAAATCGATTCTCGGCATAAGAAACTGCGCCGCCCGCCGGGGCGCGGAAAGATTTTTTGACGAAAACACGGCCGGATTCTCATACATTTCTATGCCACGTTCTTTCCTATTGAGATCTTTCCGAGAATCGTTGCGTCCCGGGCTCCCGTGACCCCCGGCACGTTTGCCCTGTTCGCACACACGGTCTCGTTGGCAAGCACCGCGAACCCAACGGCTTCTTTCGCGTCCGAGGGAATTCCGTAGGAATCCGAGAGGGAAAGCGGAACCGGGGCCAGCTTTTCGCGAAGACTCGAGACCATAACCGGGTTTCGGGCACCGCCCCCGCTCAGCACAACTTCCCTTACATCCGCACTTGGGTAAACGAACCTTTCGTAAGCAGAAACTATCGAGCAGACGGTAAACTCAACGAGTGTACGGAGAAGATCCGGCGTGGATATCCCGCTTTTTTCTGCAAGAGAAAAAAGCCTTCCGGCCATTTCCTCTCCGAAAAGTTCCCTGCCGGTTGATTTAGGGGGTTCTATATCAAGGTACGGATTTTTCATAAGGCTTTGAAGAAGATTCTTTCTGACCGAGCCTTTTTTTGCCATCGTGCCGTCTTCATCGAAACTCCTCTCGCCCCCCGAGGCAAGGCGCACCACCGAGTCAATCAGGGAATTGCCGGGTCCCGTATCGAAAGCCAGAAGCTCTCCGGGTTCTTTCGTGACCAGAGTGCAGTTGGAAATCCCCCCTATGTTATGGGCGATTACGTTTTTACCGGTTCCGGAGAACAGCAGGTAGTCGACATAGGGGATAAGGGGCGCTCCTTCTCCACCCGCCGCTATATCCCTCGTTCTGAAATCCCCCACCGTGGTAATTCCCGTAGTCTCGCAGATAACATCCGCTTCGCCCAGCTGAAGGGTCGAGGAACCCTCCTGTCCCAGAGAAGGGGGGTTATGAAAAACCGTCTGGCCGTGGGTGCCCACCAAATCAATCTCGGTTGTTTTGAGTGCCGCCTTGCGGAGAAGATCAAAGACCGCTGCGGCGAACTCCTGGCCGAGCAGGAAATTGAGATCGGATAGTGAGGCGGTGTTCAGGGCACCGGGCGAGAGAAGAAGCTTCTTTGCGGCATCTGAGTATTCCCGGCAGATAAAGTCCTCAATCTGTACTTCCGTATCCTCTCCAGAGCCGCGAATCCTTACTAGTGCCGCGTCAATACCGTCCATCGAAGTCCCGGAAATGAGACCAACTACCAGTTTTTCCTTCTTCGAAGTTATCTGACGGAGCCAGTTCACGCGGAAAAAGTTACCTGATGAAAGAAGAATTTAGCAGACGGACATTTTAATTGTCGACCCTAGAAGAACTCCCAAGTTTGCGGCCAAGTTCGTTAGACAGACTGAACGAGTTAAACATCTTACAACCATCTTAAGTTGCGCGTCTTTCTGCGTATATATTATGTATATTTATATCTTGACATTATTAGCTATAATGTATATATATAACTATACGATAAATTTGCCTACGCAACCATTGAGGATACACAATGAGTGTTAAAACGATTATTACGAGACAGTACCGCGAGAAGCTTAACCAAGCCGCTTTGAAGTTTCAGAGTTTCACGCTACCCTCTGAAGGCTGGATTCGCACAACCAGAAAAGCCCTTGACATGTCCGGGGCGCAACTGGGGCGCCGTCTGGGAAAAACCCGAGCACTTGTCTCTAACACAGAAAAAGCCGAACTTGACGGCGGAGTAACTCTAAAAACCATGCGGTCCATGGCGGAAGCAGCAAATTGCCGTTTCGTTTATGCCTTTGTGCCGGAAGAAAGCGCAGAAACCATCATCAGGCGGCGCGCCAGAGAAAAAGCCAAGCAGCGTGTTATGGAAGCCTCCAGCCACATGGCGCTTGAACAGCAAACCATTTCTCAAAGCCAGATCGAATTTGAAATAGAACGTCTTGCGGAAAACATTCTCAGAGAACAGCCAAGCTGCTTGTGGGACGACTAGAATCCGACAATGATGAACCATTCAACAGAAGATACGACATCGCTTGATCCCGATGAGGCCCAAGGCCTAAAATTCAAACACATAACGACGCGTAGCGAACTGAATCACCTGGAACAAGCCAACATCCAAAACGGCATAGCATGGATGCGCCGAAGCAGACGCGCTGACATGCTGTCGGAAAGTTACGTGTGTCAACTGCACAGACGTCTGTTCGGCGAAGTCTGGTTGTGGGCGGGAACATTTCGTCGTACAGGGAAGAATATCGGGATTGATCCGCTCTATATTGCCGCAGAACTGCGCACACTGCTTGATGACATGAAATATTGGTTCAACAATGAAACCTATCCACCGCGCGAAGCGGTAATTCGCTTCCATCATCGTCTGACGGCAATTCATCCCTTTCCCAACGGCAACGGTCGTCATGCCAGAATCATGGCGGACGCGCTGCTCATCAAATTGTACAAACTACCAACCATCGACTGGGCCGGAGGGCATGATCTCGCTTCTATGAATAGCAGGAGAAAAACCTACATTCAGGCGTTGCAAGCAGCGGATAGAGGCGATTACGAGCCCCTGCTCGCATTTGCGGGTATCAGGTAATCAGACTGTTAGGACACAGGCGTCACGGATTCCCCGCCGAGCGGGATATGCCCCTTAGGGTCTTTTTCAGATACCCGCCGTTTTCCCGCAGCAGTTTGGCCGACTCTTCAGGCAAGAGGCCACCAAGTTTCATTACCACGGCAACCTTGAGATTCCCGTCGGCTTCCCGAAAAAGCAAGGCGGCTTCTTCTTCCCCCACGCCGCATATGTCCATTATGATTCTCCTTGCCCTGTCGACAAGTTTTGACGACGTGGGTTTAAGATCAACCATCAGGTTCCCGTAAGTTTTCCCGAGAAGCACCATCGCAGTTGTCGTAACCATGTTAAGGACCATCTTGGTAGCGGTAGCGGCCTTGAGCCTTGTGGAACCCACTATCACTTCAGGACCGACAAGAAGGGTTATGACCAAGTCGGCCGGGATGTTCTCCGGCTCGCTGCAGCATACAAGTATGCTTGCGCAACCAACCGTCTTGGCATATTCAAGGGCCGATATCACAAACGGCGTACCGGAACTCGCCGCGATTCCCAGAACCACGTCGTCCCCCGAGAGTTTCTTGTCACGCAGGGCTTCCACGGAAGCCGTAGCGGAATCTTCCGCACCCTCGACCGAGTTCCATACCGCATTCCGCCCTCCCGCCATAACCGCCTGCACCGTCTCGAGGTCCGTTCCGAAAGTGGGCGGGCATTCGGCAGCTTCCATCACCCCGAGCCGCCCGCTTGTCCCCGCCCCGACGAAAAAGACCCTGCCGTCGCCCTCAAGGGAGCGGAAAACCATTTCCGCCGCCCGGGAGATGGAATCTTTTTCCCTGGAAACAGCTTCAAACGCCACCCGGTCTTCCCCGCTTATAAGATCGATGATTTCAGAACACGAAAGTTCATCGATACTGATCGTCCTCGGGTTTACTTTCTCTGTAAGCAGGTGTCCTGTCCGGCGAGTCTTCTCCACGGGGAATATTATATCTGAAACGTGCACCGCTTATCCGGAGAACCGTCCGCGGTGCCAAGTTTGATTTGTAAGCAATATCCGTATAGAGTCCTTCGAGTATTGCGGGTGTAGCTCAGCTGGCCAGAGCATTGGCTTCCCAAGCCAAGGGTCGCGGGTTCGAATCCCGTCGCCCGCTCTCACTCTTTGAAAGCTGTATTTATTCCCGCCATCACGTTAATACAAAATCCGCCCGGTTTCTATTGATAATTTCACCACCCGTGATTTTGGAAAATCAAGTTTGTAGAAAAAGATTGGGTAATTTCACAAGAGGGTAAATTGTCGGCGAATCTCTCCGGCACCAACGAACTGAGAGAGTAATCGGTAGTTCCCTTGTTCATGGCGGACCCTGCCCGCCACTATTGCCGGATGAATATTTAAAACTCTTGCCAGATTCATAACGGCTATTGCGGTAGCCGGCTGCTTGCTGGCCTCACTGGTATCCCAAACTGCTTCTGGGATCAATGCTTCCTTGACCCATTGGTCCGCTTGTGCCTCCATTTCATCTTGCAACATAGAGATGGTTCCGCCCAAACTTAAATCATCAAAAAAGGCGTCCCCTTCGTTATTGTCAATATGGAGTCCGACATGGGCTAACTCATGCAAAAGACAGAACCAGAAATTATCAATCCGGTCATAACGCAGAGTAAGACCAATGACTGGCCTCCCGTCACTGCCCCGTAGCGCCGCCCCATCAAGATACGTCTTCGGCAGATGCCTGACGGTCACAAAAGAAATACCGTTGCTCGCCAGGAATTCCGCCGCAAGTCGCGGCCCTTCTTCTGACCAGCTCATTTGTGCAAGCCGCCTCAGAAAATCCAATGTTACGGTTCCGGGCTTGTAGTCTACCTCAGGATGATTCTCGTTCGCCGCACTCAACACCTTCAGGCACCATGCCTTGAGCGCATATGGGTCCGTTTTGGCATTCAAGCGACGGTAATCATTCTTTTGGTAAAAAACAGCATACGCCGCATCCCGACCTCCTGCACACTCAATCAGTTCACCAATAAACTCCTCTGCGCGCTCCTTCAAGTCAGAAACATTTGGAATCCATCCCAGCTTCGCCATAGGCTTGAGTGGGAACCGGTTCCATTGAATATCGTCCACGGGGTTCTTAAACCCTGTACCCGAATTGCGGATCAGCACATCGGCCGGAATACCAATATGTTCGTGCAGAGCCCGTGCCATAGGCATTGTTATGGCACGTTTCCCGGAAAGCACTTCGGAGACCCTCGCACGGCTTCCTATGAAAGGAACCAAATCGCGCTGGCTCAAACCTGCCTGCTCCATGCGAAACTTGATCGCTTCAATGGGATCTGGATACCCCATTGGCACATGTTTACTCTCATAGAGCTCAACAAGGTCAACCAGAACATCAAGTTCTCTGCCCTCAGTACTGTCAAACTCGGCTTCAAAGATTTCGTCGATACGAGCCAAGGCGGCTTCATAGTCTTCCTCGGTACGAATTGGCTTTACGTTAACCATTTTTATACCTCCTCCGCATCTATAGCATCATATTGCGCGTGGGTTCCCACAAAACGTATATAAACCACGCGGTATTCATATTTAATCTTCACGACCAATCTGTACTTATTGCCCTTTATGTTAAAAACCACTCGACTGTCCCCTAAGATACTGGCACTGCGATACTTCTCTTTTACCTCAGCGGGCGTATCCCAATCTTCTTTCTCAACCTCACGATACCAACTGAGAAGCGATTGCTCTGCATCTTTATAACGCTCATAAAATTCCCGCAACCTTTTCTTGGTTATGATTCTCATGAAGCAATTTGCATCGCTCCCAATTTAATTTAAAGTACTTCGCTCCCAAACTGATACAATTCTAACTTTTCTTGTTCAAGTGTCAAACAGTAGAATTTCGAGACAGACTTTACACGGTAAGAGAGGCTTAATCTTCGTTTTCTAGACGAAGTGTTACATTTAAAAAACGAAATGATAAGAGAATGCAAATTGGCATTAAAAACGACCGATCGAAACAACACAGCAGCTACGGGGTCGCGAACCTTAAAAAATCCGTTGATTTAAAATTTGTGACAAATGCAGTTTAATTCGCATCTCAACTTCGAGAATTCTAGAATCAATCAAGACCTTTTCTCAAAAACCAGGTATTTAAGACCGAAGAAATTCCAGAAAAGCGTGAATATCAAGGACACCGCGGCTCCTATGTTCGCCCATACCGTGGACGAGATGGAACCCCCGGAGCCCCCGAACTCGGCAACCACGTACGAAGCGACCGTAACGTTTATCACGAGCCCCACGCCGACGACGGCGAAGAACCTTATGAACTGGTTCATCCACCCCTCCACCTCCCTGCTGCGAAACGTCCAGAACTTGTTCCACGCGTAGCCGTTAACGTTTGCCAAGATAAATGAAGCGGCCTTGAAAACCGAGTACAGAACCCCCTCCGCCACCCCGGAATAATAGATGAGCAGGTTGAGTATTCCGAAGTCGATCACGAGGTTCGAAAAGCTTATCATACAGAACTTCGCGAACTGGACAAGCGAGGACCAACGGGAGAAAAACCCGAGAAAAAGAAAATGGACCACGGGACTCAGTATGAAAATCCCCCACTGCACCCCCACAAGCGTGGAATGCACTCCGGGCATCTCGGTGCGAAGCGTGAAGAAGAGAAGCAGTATGAAAAGCGCGTTTATCTCGCTTATTACGAACAAGACTGGGTAATCCGATCTGGTCATGGAGGTTTTCGGGGAAAAAAAGGGTTGCACCCCGAAGCGAGAGGTTTCGGGATACAACCCTCAAAACTGCACTTAACTTACCCTCAGTTAACTACCTGGTACTGGGGATAGACGAAGCTTCCCTTGGTCCAGATGGCCCATGTTGGATCCCCAAGCGGCTTAAGCTTGTGAAGCGGATGGCCCTCGGGAGCCGTGAACATTATTTTCGGGTTAGCCATTGACACCGTCCCCCCGTTCCAAGGGATCGGGTACTTGACCACTCCCTTGTCCTCCATAAACCCGAAGTAGTTAAGGTGTCCTCCGCCGAATCCTCCAAGTTCGCTTCCGACCTCGGCCGTGGCCTCAATCATCGACTGTCCGCCGATTTCAAGCTTTGTCTTCAGCACTCCGTTCTCCACCACGGTTGTGGTCATCCCCTCCTGAGCGGGAATGCCGACTGGCTTGGTGAATGCCCTCATCTTGGAAGAACTGTTATAGTAATGAACGAAGTACCTTCCCGGGTAGGTTATGTCGGAATCCATCACGTACGAGTCGTGACCTTCAAGCTCGATCGTGAGATAAGTGAGCGTGTACGCCCCGAATCCCGAGGTCTGGTTCTTGTCGGGAACCGTATACATGTTTATGACCACGTGATTGTTCGGATGGGGCTTAAGACCCGCCGGAAGCATCGACTTAAGAACCTCCGGGTCGGCCTTGTAGCCCGCAATGAACATCCAGGCACCGGTTACGAGCTGCGGGCCCGGGAGCGAAAACGATTCGGCCGGGGGTTCGCCCGAGTGGGTGGCCTTGAGCGGAACGGCGCAGAAAACCAAAGCAATCAAAAAAACCAAAAATCTTCTAGCTGACATCTCTATTACCTCCTTAAGACTTTCTGATCCAATATCCGGACGCCGCCGCAAGCGAGGTTCTCCTGAACCTTACTGCTCTCCCGACGCCCTCTTCTCCTTTTCTTCTATCATATACCTAACGGCGGTGCGGACAAACCTGTTTCTCTCGGCCTCCCCGAGCACCCCTTTCAGTGCGTCGTGAACCGAGGGATCCACTACAAGCGCCCCAACCGAACCTTCTCCCTCCCTTACCATCCGGGAAACCTCGGCCAAGTTAGAGGAGAAACTCCGCATGTCGGCCGCGAACTGCTCGTCGTAGATGAGGGTATGGAGGAAACCCTCCTGCTTCTCAATCACGGTAATGGTGTTGGAAATCATCTGGAAACTCTCCTGCATGGCAAGCAGCGTGTTTCTCGCGTTTCCGGGGTTGGTTTCGTCAGCAAACGCCTCAACTATCTTGTCGAGATTCCTGGAGATGGCCGTGAGGTTCGTGACGAATTCCTCTGACTGACTTATTATCTCCTGCATCTCGGGCGACGTGTAGCCCTTGATCACAATCCCGTCGCGGGCCCTGCCTATGCTCTCTCCCTGGCCGGGAACGATCTCGACGAATTTCGCTCCCAGAAGCCCCTCGGTCTTGATCGTGGCGTGGGAGTCCTTCGAGATCCTGCCAAACGCCCGCTTGTTGATTTCCATTATGACCTGGACCTTCCCGAGGGAAGGATCGTCCGAAAAACGGATGGTTGACACCGACCCCACGCCCACTCCCGAGAGTCGCACGTAGGCACCCTCGAGCAATCCCGCACTGTTGTCAAAGTAGGTTTTTACCTTGTACTCCCTCTCGAAGAGCTCTTCCTGGCCGCTTATCGTAAAAACTCCGTAAACGAATATAGCGATTGATGCCAGAACGAAAACCCCTACCTTGAGTCGAGTCGATCTCTGTTTTTCCATCTGCGCTCTCCCGACGCGGCCAGCACGCCTTATCCTTGGTATTGTACCGAAAAACCGGATTATTTGTAAGCGGAGAATTGAAAATCCGGGCGGCTGTGATAACCTCAATTACTCTGTTCCGTCCGAGGCGCGCCCCCGACCCTGAAAAGGGGTTTTCATTCATGACAAGGATAAAAAGAGCGGTAATAAGCGTTTACGACAAAAAGGGGATAATCACGCTCGCAAAGGGCCTGGAGGAGCTTGGCGTCAAGATGCTCTCAACCGGAGGGACCGCCAGGAGGCTCAGGGACGGCGGGGCGAAGGTGACGGAAATATCTGACTACACGGGGTTTCCCGAAATACTGGGAGGAAGGGTGAAAACGCTTCACCCCAAAATCCACGGCGGCCTTCTCGGAATGAGGGACGATGAGCGCCACCTCGGGGAAATGGCCGAGAATTCCATAGAGCCGATAGACATGCTCGTTGTCAATTTCTACCCCTTTGAGGAAGTGGTAGCGAAAGAGGGAACATCGTTTTCTGAAGCGATAGAGAACATAGACATAGGCGGGCCGGCGATGCTTCGGGCCGCGGCGAAAAACCACGCGTCGGTAACCGTGCTCACCGATCCCGAAGACTACGGCGCCGTGCTCAGGGAACTTCGCAGAAACAAGGGGAAAATCTCCCCGGAGACCAATTTCCGCCTCTCGGCAAAGGCCTTTTCCTGCGTCTCGAGGTACGACGCGGCGATATCGAACTATCTCTCGTCCCTCGAACCCGACGGCGAAAGAAACCCGCTTCCGGCGACCTACACACTCTACCTCGAAAAAAAGCTTGATCTTCGCTACGGGGAGAATCCTCACCAGCTGGGGGCGTTCTACGCGGAGGGCGGCACAGCCGGGGCGCACTGCGTTACAAACGCTAGGCAGCTCCAGGGGAAAGAGCTTTCCCTTAACAACATATACGACACCGACTCCGCCTTCGAGCTCGCAAGGGAGTTTGCGGATACCGCATGCGTAATAGTGAAGCACAACAATCCCTGCGGAGCGGCGCTCGGGGACACTCCCGCAGAGGCGTTCTCCCGTGCGAGGGAATGCGACCCGGAAAGTGCTTTCGGCGGAATAATCGCCTTTAACAGGGAGGTTGACGAGACCGCGGCCGAGGAGATAGCCGGCATGTTCGCCGAGGTGCTGATAGCCCCCGGTTTTTCAGAAAAGGCACTCATGCTGCTATCAGGCAGAAAGAACCTGCGGGTGCTTCTCACGGGAGGCATGGATATCGGCGGGGCAGGAACCTGGGATATAAAGAAGGTGACGGGCGGGGCGCTCATACAGCAAAGCGACAGGGGATGGGGAGATGATTTTTCAGAGATAAAGATCCCGACCAAGAGAAAACCCACCCCCCAGGAGATGGCCGATCTCCGGTTCGCCTGGAAGGTCTGCCGGCACACCAAGTCAAACGCCATTGTCTACGCCAGGGACCTCCGGACGGTAGGGATAGGAGCGGGACAGATGAGCAGGGTCGATTCGGTAAGGATCGCTGGAATGAAGGCCCGCATGCCGACCGATGGCTCGGTGCTCGCTTCTGACGCGTTTTTCCCCTTCAGAGACGGTGTTGACGAAGCGGCAAGGGCGGGAATAACCGCAATAGCGCAGCCTGGAGGATCGGTAAGGGATACAGAAGTAATCGCCGCTGCGGACGAGCACTCAATGGCGATGGTTTTTACCGGCAAAAGACACTTTAAGCACTGAGCGCCACCCAACTAAGAAAAAGATTCGGCGATATCTTTTCCAAGGAAAGAATTTTTCGCTAGAGATAAATAACGAAGATACTTAGCGCTTAATGTTCTCGCGGTGTTTCGCCTCTCTTGACAGCCAGAACTCCGCACTGCCGCCGAGCACCCGTCCCAGTTGAAGCGCGATATCCTCCGTAATCACTGCCTGGCCTTGTACGAGCCAGCTTACGTGCTTTGTCGTATAACCGGCACGGTCAGCGAATTCAGACTGAGTCCAGTTCTTTTCTTCGAGAATGTCAAGAATCGTATCTCCAGGCGGTGACAATGGCCATTTCGGTTCAAATCGATCAAGATTTTCAGTCATGATAGTCACCTATAAATACAATCCTTATTGACTTAACCTGAAACAAGATAAATTCGCTTTTGCAGATTATCGGAAACAGCAGCAACCACTTTGGGGACAAGCGGCCTTAATTCCTGTAAACGGTTTTGATGGGCAACCATGACGATGACAGGGATTGTAAGGTGGGTCAAGTTCTGCTGATACTCAATACCTTGGTCCACTGTGATTAGGGCGTCAAATCCATGGGCAGAGGCAAGGCGCAACAGGTCACCGTTGCTACTGCCGGTCCATCCCATTTGCTGGACCGTTCGCATTTTGAACTCATCGGGAAAAAACGAACCGAGTCTCTTTGGAACGGACTCGTCAAGCAGTAGCTTCATCCACTTTGCCCATGAGCATTACTTTTGCGCGTTCAAGCACGGCAATTGCCTGACCGCGCGTTACCGTAGGATAATCTTCCAAGAACTCGTCAAGCCTGTCTCCCGCTTCCAGGTGCTCCATCAGGATACGTACAGGAACCCTTGTTCCGGAAAACACCGGAGTTCCACCCAAGATGTCTGGATTTCTGTCGATCAACTCGTCTGGCATAACTCTTTCCCCTTACAAAACAGTGTAATCCCGGAGAACTCGATTATCAAGAGTAAAATATGCGCCAGCAAAAGTTACTTCCTATCCAGCCCACCTAGCCTTGGCGAATCAGTCAACTTCAAGATAAGGCGCAATGTCCGAGTGGTTCTCTATAAGGAAGGAATTGCTCTCTATCATCGTTCCCCTGGCGCGCTCAAGATCGGCCAGGGCGATCCGGTAGCCAGCGAAAGCGCTTATGTAGCTGGCCTCTGCGCTTATGAGATCTCTCTGCGCCTCAAGGATCTCCCTCGTTGTGGAAAGCCCCGCCTTGAACTTCTCCTCCTCGTTTCCCAGAACCTCTTTGGCCAGATTGGTCGAAAGCAGGGCGGCCTCCATCTTCTTCCTGCTGCTTTCGATCTCCCTTATGGCGTTTCTTACGTCAAGGCGCACGGCGTCTTTCTGCTTCTGGTAGTTTATAACGCTACGGTTATAGTCGGCGCGGGCCTTCGCGTAATCTCCCCCCGCCTTTCTTCCGAAAACGGGAAAGCTGAGCCTTCCCGTCACGCTCCAGTTCGGAAAATCCCGGCCAATGATGCTATCATATGCGTGAGAGGAATCGGCAAAGCGCGGGGACACGCTTTCAACCCCCCCGAAAACGAGCCTGTCGGGGTTCTCGGATCCCCCGAGGCCCAGATACTCAAGACGGCCCTCGACCGTGAGACGCGGCAGCCTCTGGCGTGAGTAAAAGGTCTTGAGCGCCTCGGCTTTCCCCATCTCCTGCTCCGCGCGGCGCATCTCGGGGCGTTTCTCAAAGGCCTGGAGCACCGCCTCAAGCTCTGAAACCGGATCGTACGCAGTTGGCATGGAATCGGTTATCTCAAGCAGCTCGACGCTCTCCTCCAGGGGGATAACGAGAAGATTCTTAAGCGCGTCCACAGAAGCCTCGTAGGCATTTTCTGAGTTTATCATCCTCACCTTTCTGGCGGCGCTCTCAGAGCGCGCCTGGGTGAGGGCAACCCTAGGCAGAACCCCGACCTCCACCTGTATTCCGGCCCTCCTTTCAAGATCCAGGGCCAGATCATAGGCTTTTGTCTCAAGGTCACGGTCGCGGGCGGCGGCCACTACTCCCCAATAGTTTTTCTCAAGATCAAAAAGCGTCTTTGCCACCACGCGCTCGAACTCGTACACGGATATGTTTTTGTCTTTTCTCGAAAGCACGACCGATACCCTGTTAGAAGCGATATCGAAGCCGCGGAGAAGCTCCTGCCCCACGCTGAAACCGAGGCTCGCGGCCCATGACGGGCTGAGGCTGTCGATTGGGGAATCGGTCTCGGTTCTCGACACCTCAAGGTCATAGAGCTTGTAGAAGGTCCCAGTGGGAAGTCTGCCCGAGAGTTCGCTTCCGAAGGAGAGGACCTCGGCGTTTGTTATTCCGTCCTCTATGAGGGAACTCGAAGTGGGAACCTTGGTGTCTGCGTATGAGGCCATGAAGCTTATCTCGGGATCGTATGCGCCCTTCTTGCTTTTGTGCTCCCCGCGTGCGGCGTCGACACCAAGCATCCAGACCCTTATGTCGTGGTTTTTCTCAAGGGCCATTATCTTCGCCTGCGTAAGCGTAAGGGCATCCGCCCCAACCGGGGCGAAAAGAAAACACGCGACAAAAACCAGAAAAATATTAAAGTGTTTTGACATCGAGATGCTCCGTTGCGTTGGAACTGGCCCCCGGCGTTTCGGGCCCCGGACCGGATCCTTCGTCATCCTCTCCGGATGTGGGGTAAAAATTTACTGAGAAAACCGGGAAAAGCCTAATTTCATGCCAAGTGTTCCCGGAGTCTGAACGCGTTTACGGCAAGCAGTTTTTCCGCAACCGGAAAGCTCTGGCGGGTACGGCAAAGCACCATGACAGGCCATCTTGCCCGCTGTCCGAGCAGTTCGTGAACCTTGAGGGCCTGGGCAAAGTCGCGCGACGTCGGAAGTTCCTTCCATTTCGCTTCCGCCAGAGTCAGAAAGCCGTCCTTCTCAATAATGAAATCCGTTTCACGTGACTGGTCCCGATAGTGCCATATGGTCGCTTCCGGCGCTGCCAGAGACAGGTATTTCCGCAACTCGCCAAAAACAAAAGTCTCCCATATCGCTCCGACCAGATAGCTTCCGGTCACCGCCTGTCCGCTAAGTCCCAGGAGGAAGCACAGCAACCCGACATCATTGAAAAAAAGCTTGGGCGTCTTTACAAGACGTTTCCCCGGATTCGCAAACCAGGGTTCAAGCAGCGTAACTTGATTGGAAGCCACGAGCACATTGAGCCACTTGTCGGCGGTTTTGCTGTTTATTCCCGTTTCCTTGGCAATTTCCGACTTGTTAAGCATCTGTCCGCTACGAAGAGCTAGGGCGCGCATGAAGCGGTCAAAGTCCCGCAACGACGAAACATTTAAAAGCTGGCGTACATCGCGCTCAAGATAAGTCGCCTGGTAGCTACTGAAATAGTCCGCAGGTCTCATCGCCGGATCCTTCCAGAGTTGAGGCATAAACCCGCGACCCAGAATCCCGTCCATCCCTTCACTCTCTTCCACGCGGGAAAACACGGGCCCAAGTTCCTCAATTGTAAGGCCTTCAAGTTCCAGTACGCCGCAACGTCCCGCCAAAGACTCCGATACTCCCTGCATCAGGCCGAATTTTTGTGACCCGGTCAGGATGAAGCGTCCGTTCATCTCCCTGCGCCTGTCTATTTCAACCTTGAGATAGCGAAACAGCCTGGGAGCGTACTGAACCTCATCAACAAGCAGGGGCGCGGGATGACGTGACAGAAAAGATTGAGGATCCTCTTCAGCCAATTGCGCTTCCGCCGGAAGGTCTAGGCTTACGTAGTTATAATCCCCGAACAGTTTTGTCAGCAGTGTTGTCTTGCCCGTCTGACGAGCACCCGTAATAACAACAGCGGGAAAGTGCCTCGCCATGCGCCTGACCGATACGGCTATTTCTCTTGGAAACTCTTTATCCGACATATCGGGTATTGAAACTCCATTATTTATGGGTTTAGAATAACCGAATTGTCAGACTACCTCAAGAGAAAAGCAACAAGAGCCTCCAACCGCCGAGTTCAAGGGCCGGTTCAAAAAAATGAAATTTCCCCTGCCCACAGCTTTAGATATTTAGGTTATTGTGCAGGAAGCAGATTCATTTTACTTCTTGCACGAAACCACGGGGTGATGAAATTAGGAATAATGGATAGATTACAAGCGTCTGGGAGTGCGTCACCTTGCACGCTGGGGCTAAGGCCCCACCCGGCGTCTTAACGCATGATCGCCCCTTTGCGTTTGTTGCCACGCTATAAAGGCTCAACGGGCGGTTTTTTTTGAAGAGTACAGGGCTCCGTGAACGCCTGTTAACGTGTCCGCGATATGCGCGCTCAGGGAAGCAACGAATTCCGGTTTGGCAGCCGTTTCCGACAATTCCGCCTTGTCAAGAAACCTCGACATTTCCTGCTGAAACAGTTGCTTTTCGAAATACCCCGCCATTCCATCGATCCTGTCTTCCAAAAGAGCCTTGTAATCTTCGGTTATCCCGCGATCCGCAATTTTCAACCTGATCAGATCGGGTCTCAGCACGGCGCCTTTCTGCTGCAGCCACAGTATGTCCCACAAGTCCCGGGCTTTTATGCTGCCGCGCGCGGGTACCGCGACCAGCTTGTCGGCCAGTATTTCGGAAAGAGAAGAGCACCGAACGAACATTGTGCCGTAGCCGTCCGGAAGATCCTGATAATTGGTTCTGATAATCCGGGGCGAGGCATCATACGCGGGAAGACGCGCGATGTCTATGTGGATTCGCTGCCGGGGAAGATCTTTCCGGTCCCCGCCGGTCTTTATGATAATCTTCCAAGTGCTCACCCGGCTGCCTGGGGAACCGGTGTCTTTTTTCAGGTCTTTCGGACTCCTCACTTCGGTTTCAAACCCGTGACGATCCGATATGTAACGTTCGAGTTCGGATCGGAGCCTGTCAAAATCCTCCGGCGTGAAATCCTCTCCAGCGTGAAAATCGATATCTTCGCTGTACCGGTTTGACCCATAGCAGAGGCGCAGGCACGTACCGCCCACGAAAGCCATCCCGGCAGACATCAGGGCCTTTTGCTGCAGGACGTAAAAAATGTCGTAATGCACGAGTTCCTTTTCGATTACTGGGCGTAGCGGTGCCAAGGCCGGAGCGGTCTCGATGATTCTTTTCACCCTTTCAGTTAACGGAATCGCGGTCACGGGCCACCTCGTGATAAGTTTCCATGTCGACCATGTGAATGTTGCGCCCCACGCGCCTCAGGTCTTCAAAAGCCGTCTCGGGATCAGCCACCCTAAGAGGCCTTCCATCCTGCCAGAAGGTGCCGCGGACAATCTCGGATTCCGGCCGCGAAGTATGGGTGAACTCTATGGTTCCATGGGGCGTGACGTACTTCTGGCTTCTCCCCGTCGTCATCACCGTCAGGTGGCCGAGCGTCATCTGGCTTATTATTCCGTATTCCGAAAGAGCCGTCTCAAGACTTACGTAAGAGTACTTTCCGCCGCGAAGCGCGGTCGCGACTGATTCAAGCCTGTAGGCGTTTGCAGAGTTGGCGCGCGCATACAGATACACGCCCCTGCAGGCTCTTTCGACCAGGCGGGCCGACACGGCCCTCGAAAGCGTCTTTTTCAGGTTTTCTTCCGGTTCGCCCGGGAAAACGTTCCGGATCATTCCGTTGGTGAAAGCGTATATCCCGTTTTCTGACAGCAGATCCAGAAATTCGATGAGTGCCGACATCTTCATTGTTTTGCCTCTACGGAAAGGGTAACTAATTTTCCCTTTTCTGTATACCCTTTTTTCAAAAAACATGCAAGGAGTCAACTGATATGTAATAGTTCTCATTAAAACTAATTCACCGTCTTGCCATTTACGAAGTTCTTCAGGATATCTCACCTCTCAAAAATAGGGTTCTATATCCCCCAAGACCTTGCCACAGCCTCAAATTCGCTGAGATTCGAGTAAGCACCTCGCTTTTTATCCCACCAGAATCTTTCCTGTAGTCGCCGAGTAAATTACCCTGTCAACATCCCTGTCTCTTTCGTTCCTATATACACCCCTTATCGCCTTCCATTCTGTGATCGCTAACGCTGCTCCCAGCATGTTCAGTTCCGCTGTCTGAATGTTGCTTCCATATACATCATCATCCTCTTTATTTTCTAGGCTTCTACCTTCTTGCTCCACAAACCTCTTCTCCGCTTGATAGCCCAGTTCTATTTTTAGCATTCCCCCTATTGCATATTACGACTGAATTGGGTGACGAAATTAGGAATAATGGATAGATTACAAGCGTCTGGGAGTGCGTCATCTTGCACGCTGGGGCTGCGGTCCCACCCGGCGTCTTAACGTATGATTGGCTCCGCCCACTCATGTTTTGCAAATCTGTCATTCCATATTACATTTGCAAAATATGGATTATATCCAACGCTACCTGACTAATACGATCCGCAAGGCTATGGTCTCTTTTCCGGCAGTGCTGGTTACCGGTGCCCGACAGACCGGCAAGACTACCTTGTTGCGTACCGAATTCGGCGCGTCGCATGATTACGTATCGCTTGAACGCCCTGATATACGCAACAGGGCATTGGCGGATCCTGTCGGGTTTTTTGCGCGGACTCCAGGACCGCTGATTCTGGATGAAATTCAATGCGCGCCGGAGCTGCTGCATTACATAAAGGAACTGATAGACACGCGGCGCAGACCCGTCCAGTACTCGTTGAACGTCATTTCTTAGGTAACCCTCTACGGACCTTCCGGTTTTTTTGTTTTCGTGAGCGCAGAGGTCGGAATCCAAGAGCTCCGTCCCCGAATCCAAGTCCCGTATTCAATTTCTCCCCCTAAAACATCAAATCCACCTAGCCTTTATTGATAAATCCACCCATATTCTATTGATAGTTTCACCTCTTTTTTATTGACAATTTGACCCTTTCTGACAAGATATTAGAAAACCATGAGGAGAAAGGGCGATGACCGGGAAAGAAGACATTTTACCGCGGCATTTGTCGGCGAAACTCGATAAGGCCTTAGCCCGGAATTCTCACCGTAGGGTATAGAAAAAGGCCGCTGTTTGTGTTATAATAAGTCATTACAGTAACTTAAAACACAAGGAGACAACGGCCTTATGAGTACACAGTGTACCACCAATCAACTTGAATTTCTACCCTT
>JAJDUA010000045.1 GCA_022826905.1 Candidatus Dadabacteria bacterium | reverse complement strand
AACTCTGCGGCGAGAGGTGAGTGCGTGGCAGGAGCGACGCAATGAAAATGGAAACAGGGTGGATTGGCGTTTTACGACGGAGGATGCGAGAATCAAACTTAAATCGCTGTATCCATCAATACTAAACTGATGCTATACTAGATTTGTGGTTTAATAACGTACAGGAGTTTATTTTAGACTGTGGACTATTGTAGTACAACAATCTTTTACAGAAAGGAGGAATCAGAATGCAATTTAGAACATACGGAATGGTTTTGAGCCTGTTTTTTGCTCTGGGGCTTGTTTTTTCGTTTGGTATTGATGCATCCGCAAGTCACGGTGGCACCCAGACCATAGTTGCGGCAGATGTCGAACCAACAAGTGAGACTGATGTTAGAGACTTTCTTGATCACATAATAGAATTCTATAATCAGAGTTACGTCCTAACTGATGACCGTAATACGCAAGACAGAAAAATTACAGTATACGGCAGGGCTATCAGAGAAGATACAGGAGTCTACTTCCACTCTGGTAAGAACATGTACAGTATGGGAATAAACGAAGATGGAATTGTAACGAATCACCCGAGATATCCCGGTAAGTACGGTTACGAGTTTGTTCCAGATGCATCGGGTTCGGCGGTGGAAAGAACCATACAAGATTTAATAAACAGTTCGGGTGTTGATAAGCCGGAATGCGAAAAGTATGGCGCTGAGGACAGAAGGGCCTGTGCAATCGAAGTAGATTCTCCTTCTGGAAAGGTGACTGTCATAGCGGGTCTTCATCACGCAGAAGATGACTCGGCTTTTATATTTCCTGACTGCACAGACTTGTTACCTGATAACTATACTTCCGCTATGGAAGTTACTGACAAAGAAAGTCTCAAAAATTATGTAGAAGATGTTATTGAGATATCCGAAAATCTGCTAAGAAAGGTTGGGACAGACCTTTTTAGGGAACATGAAGCTCTTTTCCAAGCGGTTACTTTCGGTGATCCGACACCTGATCAAATAGCCGAAGCTGGAAAGTTGACATCTCAAAAACTCTTTCAGAAAATCGCCTGCTTAAGCAATGAAGACCCCAGTAAGGGCCCGGTTCTCAATCACGGAGCAATATACAGCTTTATCATGGGTACGGACCCGGCCGCCACCGTGTTAATTAACGGGAATAACCCTGCTCTAAACGGCCTGGACCTTCAAGTGAATGACCCGAACCCCATTGGTGGAGCGAAAGCGAATATCGCAGAACTGATTCGCGATGCGGTAACAGATGAACAAGGAGAGTTAAAACTTGGTGGACCAGAAGATGGAACATTCGTTGAATACCACTGGGACGATCCCACAACCGACGCCGACAACAACGAGGGCTGGTTTGAGAGGCAGGAGGTTCCCGGCAATTCGCGCAAGATAAGTTATGTCAGGGCAGCAAATATAAACACATCTGGACTTGGCCCCGATTCTATCTACATCTTCGGTTCCGGGATTTATCCAATGGATAGTGGAGACGGCGGTGACGGAGACGGCGGTGACGGTGGATGCGCCATAGCAGGAGCCGGCAATACGTCTCAGGCCACCTTGCTCAACCTGCTTCTGACAGCGTCCGTTCTGTTCTCGGTAGTTTTTCTGAGAAGACGTATTTAGTCGGAAACTGAGTTTCCCCGGAAGCTTTTTCCGGAACTTATAGCTGGTTATCGAGGGCGGTTTTCACAAACAAGCTGATGCCGCCCCAGATAATCAGTTTTTTTGACATTCAACAAGACCTCTTCCCCTTTCAAGACAAGAAAGTAAAAGAATCAGCAGAAGTGCTGTTTCCCAACATGGGAAACGGCAAGACACGGACTTCTTGTTGACCCAGAAAGTCAGACACACCGAGGCAAAAACCGCAGTGAAAATCCCGAAATCTATGCAAAATCTCGAAGAGATTGACATATAGGTTCTCTCCTCTCGCGCATCATGACATCGGAACCGATATCGCACCGGAAACCATGTTTCTTCTTGCAACTCAGGCATCTATGCAATAAAATCTGAATCAAACATTAACAAATTGTTAAGTCATGATAAGTCTCGATATGACAGAAATCTTTACTTGAAGGAGGAATTTTCAGAATGAAATTTAAAACGTACGGAGTGCTCTTGGGACTATTTTTCGCGTTGGGTCTTGTTTTTTCATTCAGCATCAAAAATGCAGAAGGCAGCCATGACGGCGCAGACAAGGTCGACCCCGGAGACGAACAGGAAATGTCAACTCTTCTTTCGCATGCGATAGATTACTACAACCAGGTCAGAGAGGAATACAGTGATGACCGCGCCGCGCTGATAAGACAGCTGACAATATTCGCAAGGGACATAAGAAGGGACAGCGCAGACGGCGGATTCTACAAGCACGATGATATCTACATGATCGACGTAAACGATCTGGGCATTGTGACGAATCACGCCGGACATCCGAAGAAACTGATAGGTCACAAGGTTGATCGAAATGCAGAGGGTTCGGAAGTTCTGGGCACTTTAACATCCCTGCTTGATGATCCAGATCTCGGGGTCGGCAAAACCCCGGTGTGCAAACGTTACGAGGACGATAAAAGAGTAGCCTGCGCCGCCAAAGTAGATAGCGATCTCACCGTGGATGTAACGAACATAATAGGTCTTCGTCATGCAGAAGACGACTCCGCTTTCAGTCCTCCCGACTGTTCCGGTTTGGAACTCGACACAACCGCCAAGGATGTTTACGAAGACCCGACCGACGCGAACCTTGAAGCTTACGTAAGAGACATTATAAAAGCGATTCAAGCGGACGTAGCAAGGATATCATTGGAAGAAGCTGGCAAGCTGATAGCTCAAGACCAATCTCTAAGTCAAGACCTAGCCAGGCTGGCAGAACTTGCTGAGGGCCCAATAACCACAAGAATTCAGGAGCGGACTTTCTGTTTTGGACAAGAGGATGGGGATTTCAAGCACGGAAACATATACGCCTTTATAATGTCCGCGGATCTTGAGAACTCCACAGTGATCGTGAACGGAAACAACTTTGACCTAAACGGCGGTAACCTCGCGCTTGAGGACGAAGAGCTCGACCACGAGGACAAGACCATAGCGGGCCTGTTCAGCAGAGCACTGGCAGGCGGAACTTCGGCTTACGCCAACTACCGCTGGGACGATCCCACAACCGACGCTGACAACATCAGGAACTGGTTTGAAATAAATTCGGTTCCCGGCACATCACACAAAAGAAGCTACATCGAGGTGGCAGACCTATACGCAGAAACACAAGAGGCTCCTGCGCAGCACTATATCTTCGGTTCTGGAATTTACCTGAAAGAAGATAGTGGTGGTGATAATGACGATGACGGAGGATGCGCGATCGCCGGAGCTGGCAGTACGTCTCAGGGCGCTTTGCTTAACCTGCTCCTGACGGCATCGGTTCTCTTCTCGGTTGTTTTCATGAGAAGGCGCACGTAGAAACTCTTCGCAATACCGACTGACTTAAAAAGGGGCGGTCCTGATTCGGCTGGGGTCGCCCCTTGTTTTTTCCGGCATTTAAACGCACCTTATTACTGACTCCGAGGCGAGACGGCGAAACATCAAGCCGTCCCGGGACGGATACGCGCAAGAAACTGTCTGTTATAATTCAAAAGCCATGGCCGGTACGGAAACAAAATGTGACCTCTTCATTGACGGCGAAGAAAGAGCCCCGAAAAACGGCTCCTATTACGAAAGGGAGAATCCCGCTACGGAAAAACCCTTCGCCAAGATAGCGGAAGGTGGGCCCGAAGACATTGACGAGGCGGTCGGGGCCGCCCGGCGCGCTTTCCCCAAGTGGTCAAGGCTTCCGGCAGGCGAACGGGCCAAGTATCTTCTTCGGATCGCCCAGGCGCTCTCAGACAACAGGGACAGGATAGCGCTTGTAAACACCCGGGAAACCGGAAAACCCAGACGCGAGAGCGCGATGGTAGAGATAGGCGGTTCCATAAGAACGCTTGAGTACTACTCGGGAGCGCACACCCGCCTTAACGGAGAGACCCTGCAGGTAAACGAAAACCAGATATCCCTCACCGTAAAGGAGCCCGTAGGGGTGGCGGCCCACATAATCCCGTGGAATTTCCCCCTTCTTCTTTCCTTCTGGAAAATAGCCCCCGCACTTGTGGCCGGATGCACCATGGTCATAAAACCCGCGGAACTTACCTCGTGCGGAATCTTCGAGGTGGCGAAGATCTGTTCCGAGGCAGGACTTCCCGACGGCGTGCTTAACGTGGTGCCCGGAGAGGGCGCGGTGGCGGGCCAGGCCCTCACGGAACATCCCGGAGTGGCCAAGATAGCGTTTACCGGTTCAACCGAGGTCGGAAAAACCGTCATGAGGACTGCGGCGGGCGGCATGAAAAGAGTGTCGCTTGAACTGGGAGGCAAGGCCCCCTGCATAGTTTTCGCGGACGCGGACGTCGAGGGGGCGGTCGAGGCTTGTCTCAGAGGAGGGTTCTTTAACCAGGGCGAGAACTGCACCGCCGTCACAAGGCTCATGCTCCACGAAGATATATACGACGGGTTTCTCTCGGCCTACCTTGACAGGATATCCCGTATAAGAATCGGAGACCCCGAGGACCCTGAAACCGAATTTGGGGCCGTGATATCAAAAGAGCACTATAAGAGCGTTATGAACTACATAGAAAAAGGCGTTTCGGAAGGGGCGCGCGTCATAGCGGGCGGAGACCGCCCCCGGGAGATAGCGAAGGGTCACTACATCGCGCCGACGGTCCTTGAAGACGTCCGGTCCGGCTCCACTCTCGCGCGCGAGGAGATATTCGGACCAGTTGTCTGCGTCATGCCGTTTAAGTCAGAGGAAGAGGCGGTCGCGATGGCAAACGACGTCGAGTACGGCCTTGCGGGGGGAATCTGGACCCGGGACATAAACCGCGCGCTTCGAGTGGCGAAGGCCGTAAAAGCAGGCTACCTCTGGGTTAACACCTACGGGGGAATAATCCCCGAGACTCCCTACGGCGGGTTCGGGCAGAGCGGAATCGGAAAGGAACTCGGCGCAGAAGGAATAGACAACTACCTTGAGACCAAGTGCGTCAATATCTTTACCGGTGAGAGCACGGGGAAGTGGTACAGGGGATAGCCGGTGAATTTTGAAGACATAATCTACGAAAAAACGGACGGGGTGGCCACAGTCACCATAAACCGCCCGGAAACGCTGAACGCTTTCCGTGATCTCACGCTTCGCGAGATGATCGCGGCCCTTAAGGACGCGTGGGGAGACACGGAGACCGGCGTGGTGGTTCTGCGGGGCGCGGGCGGGAAAGCATTTTCAAGCGGAGGGGATATGAAGAGGAGGAAACCCGGCTCAGGCGGGGAGGACGGCCTTCTCGGGGTCGGAGACTATCTCTCCCAGGTTCACTATCTCATAAGAAACATCCCCAAGCCCGTCATAGCCGCGGTCAGGGGCTACGCCATAGGCGGGGGAAACATCCTGCAGTTTATCTGCGACCTGACAATCGCTTCTTCGGATTCGGTCTTCGGTCAGGTGGGACCCAGGGTCGGAAGCGTCGACCCGGGCTTCGGAACGGCTTACCTATCAAGGCTCATCGGGGAGAGAAAGGCAAGGGAGATGTGGTATCTCTGCAGGCAGTACTCCGCGAGGGAAGCCCTTGAGATGGGACTTGTAAACAGGGTCGTTCCCCCCGATGAGCTTGACTCTGAGGTTTTTCGCTGGTGCGAAGAGATACTGTCCAAAAGCCCTACTGCGCTTAAGCTTGCCAAGTATTCCTTTAACTCTGAGACCGACGGCCTTTTCGGAATCTCAAGCATGGGAAAGGCGTCCCTTGATCTTTTCAAGGCGACCGAGGAAGCCGCAGAGGGAACCAGGGCGTTTGTGGAGAAAAGACCGCCCGATTTCTCGCGCTACAGAAAGTAGCCCTCCCTCAGGCATCTGACGTACACCCTTTGGCCAAACTTGAAGGCAGGAAAGTAGCTTATGCGGGATAGAAAAAGGAGAACGGCATGATCCAAGTTACAGTCAAGACAAAGACAATGGACGACAAACGCCCGAAGATATTTCAACGGTTCGGGCCTAGTGGTGACCCTATGGAAGAAGAAAACTCAAAAGAAACTTAAAAAGATTAAGCTTCCGTCAAGAAAGGATTATCAGCCTTCCCGAAAGGAATTAAGGGAAGAGTTTGATATGCCTGGGGCCGACAAGTTGACGGTGAACAAAGCCTTTTTCCAACCGATAGAAGTAGTGGAATCGGAAGAAGAGTGAGTTTTGTATAATAGACTATAAGACGGTTGGAAATGTGACTTTTAGATGTAATTCCAAAGTTTTTTATTCGAACTTGCGCAATTTGCTGTTGTAGTCTCTTTCCCGTCGGGCAGGACACACCATTTTCGCATGCATCGATGGTCTGACCGTCGAGTCTGCAAATATGCTGGGAGTTTTTTTATCTTGCCTGCTCCATGTTTGCAAATCTATTATTCCATGTTATATTTGCAAACATGGAACACATCCAACGCTACCTGACTCATACAATCCGCAAGGCTATGGTTTCTTTTCCGGCGGTGCTGGTTACCGGCGCCAGGCAGACCGGCAAGACTACCCTGCTGCGTACCGAATTCGGCGCTTCGCATGATTATGTATCGCTTGAACGCCCTGATATACGCAACAGGGCATTAGCGGACCCCGTCGGGTTTTTTGCGCGGACTTCAGGACCACTGATTCTGGATGAAATTCAATACGCACCGGAACTGCTGCATTACATAAAGGAACTGATAGACGCGCGGCGCAAACCCGGACAGTGGCTGCTTACAGGTTCTCAGAGCTTCTCGCTGATGCAGGGAGTGAGTCAGACGCTGGCCGGCCGCGTAGCTGTGTTGAACCTTGATCCCCTGTCCGTAAGAGAACTGTCGCAACAACCACAGATATCTCCCGAAGATATGCTTGAATGGATTTTCGGACCCGCTGAAAAGCGCATTCCCGCCAAGGCAGGCGGAATGTCTGACCCTGTTGATACGGCAGACGGAGAATCTTTCCGGAACGACAACAGGCAAGTCGCCGGTCCCAGCCTTGAGGACTGGCTGTTGCGCGGGGGCTTTCCCGAACCTTGCCTGAACAAGCAGGTGGACCGGCAGTTGTGGTTTTCCGGTTATCTGCAGACTTATATACAACGCGACGTTCGGGACTTGACTCAGGTAAGCGATCTTGAAACTTTCTACAAGTTCCTGATGCTGGTCGCCGCCCGTACCGGACAGCTTCTGAACATGGCGGAGCTTGGAAGCGAAATCGGCATTGCCGGACCTACGGTAAAGCGCTGGTTGTCCGTGCTGAAGACCAGCCAGTTGATCTGTCTGCTGCCCCCTTACCACAAGAACTTCGGCAAACGATTAAGGAAAAGTCCCAAGCTGTATCTGCTTGATCCCGGGCTTGCCGCTTTCATGCTGGGTCTGCATTCACGAAGTTCCATTCTGCAGGGTCCCTCCCTGGGAGCATTGGCGGAAACTGCCGTGGCGGCAGAGTGGCTGAAGTTTTTTCGCCAGCATGGGGAGGAGCCGCGAATCCATTACTGGCAATCAAGCGGCGGCAAGGAAGTTGATCTGATCATTGAGCGCGACGGCAAACTGTACGCACTGGAAGTCAAGGCAACGGCGACACCTCGGGCACAACATGGTAGCAACCTTAAACAGTGGCTGAAACTGGCCAGCGCGAATGCGCATGGCGCACTGGCCTGCAACATCAGCGAACCGCAAGCCCTGCTGCCCGGCATCAGAGCCGTTCCTTGGCATCTGAACCCGTGCTCCGATTGAAACATCCCCCAACCCGGGAGCCGGAGTTCTCTCAGACGGCTGACGGAGAAACCCCGAATCTGTTGCGCGTTCCGATTTATTTGAACACCCGTTCTGAACTTATTTGAACGCTTCTACCAGAGTCTCCATGGCTTCATCGCACTTGTTCACAAGATTCCTGTAATGTAGCACCAAACTAACTGGCGCATGGGCAGCCGGTGGAAGTCCGGCGGAGGTGGAAGACTGTCTCATACCGCAGAAAAGGCAGGTGTCGCGTGCGTAACCATCCTACCGTTTCACTGCCCTTCCCCATAGCTTGAATTATCAGAACTTTACTCTATAATACAGGCTTTCATATTTTCGGGTTCGCCATGGAAATGCAGGACGCAAAAATATTCAGCGGCACGTCAAACCGTCCTCTGTTCGAGGATGTGTGCGACTACCTAGAGGTCTCTCCGGGAGAGATGGAGATAAACCGTTTCAGCGACGGGGAGATTTTCGTCGACATAAGGGAGAGCGTGAGGGGTTCGAGCGTGTTTCTCATACAGTCGACATGCCCTCCCGTAAACGAGAACCTGATGGAGCTTCTCGTCATAATAGACGCGCTAAAGCGCGCCTCCGCCAAGGTCATAACCGCCGTCATACCTTACTACGGCTACGCAAGACAGGACCGCAAGGTTCAGCCCCGCGCTCCCATAAGCGCAAAGCTCGCCGCGGACCTCATAGTGGTGGCCGGAGCGAGCAAGATAGTGACCATGGACCTCCACGCAGGACAGATACAGGGATTCTTCGACGTCCCCGTGACCCACCTCTACGCTTCACCTGTGATAGTGAACTACCTGCGGGACAAGTACCCCGACGGGGAAACGGTAATCGTCTCCCCTGACGCGGGAGGGGTTGAGAGGGCAACGGAATTCGCCAACAGGACCCACTCCGAAATCGCCATCTGCTACAAGAGAAGGCCCGCGCCCAACGTCGCACAGATAAGCAACATAATCGGCGACGTGGAAGCTAAGCACGCGATAATAGTGGATGACCTAGTGGACACTGCGGGAACCGCCACCGAGGCCGCGAAGGTGCTCCTTGAGAAAGGCGCTAAAAGCGTGGCGCTCTGCTGCACCCACGGCGTGCTCTCAGGACCCGCGCTTGAGAGGATAAACAACTCCGATATTGACGAGGTAATAATCACAAACACCATTCCCCAGCAGGAAAACCGGGAGCGGAGCCCTAAAATCACGGTGCTCAGCATCGCCGACCTGATCGGCGAAGCGATAAGGAGAACGGCACTCGGGGAATCGATAAGCGCACTATTCACTTAAACGAAATCTAGGAGAAAAACCATGGTACAGAGCTCACTTCGAGTAAGACCCAGAATAAGAATCGGCAAAAGCGGAGCTAGGGAAGTAAGAAAGGAAGGGAACATACCGGCCATACTTTACGGCCAGGGAGAGGATCCGATACCGCTTGTGGTGCATCCCGACGAACTTAAGCGGGCGCTTTCAGGGAGCGCCGGAATAAACACCGTCTTGGAACTTGAGATAGAAGGTTCCGAATCCCCCGCGAAAAGGTTCTCGATGGTGAAGGAAATCCAGAAAGACCCCATTAAAAACAGGGTGATCCATCTTGATTTTCTGGCTATCGACATGAAAAAAAGCGTCAGGGCAAAGGTTCCGGTAAGCACCCGGGGAAGGTCCGAAGGGGAGAGAACAGGGGGCAAGCTAGAGAAACTGATGAGAACCATTGACCTTGAATGCCTGCCGGGCGACATTCCCGATCTGATAGAAATAGACGTAAGCTCTCTCCACATAGGAGGTTTCGTGGACATAACGGGCCTTGAGCTCGGCGAGAGAGTGAAACCGGTTAGGGACGGCAGCGAAAAAGTCGTCCAGGTGATAGCCCAGCGCTCAATAGAGGAGACTGAGCCAATCGAAGAAGAAGAGGAACAGGAAGCCGAAGCTGAGACTCAGGAATAAGTCAAGTATATAATCCCCATAAGTTACCGAATCCATGCGACACCTGATTGCCGGCCTGGGAAATCCCGGTTCCGCCTACGACAATACGAGACACAACATAGGCTTTCGCGCGGCTGAGCGGGCGGCTGAACGTCTGGGGGTAAAAATCGGTAAGAAGAAATTCAGAAGTCTCTGCGCGGAGGCGCTTTATTCGGATAAAAAGCTGCTCATAATAAAGCCCCAGACCTTCATGAACGCAAGCGGCGAGGCGCTTCGCGAAGCGAAGGAATTCTACAAGATAGCGGTTGAGCAGATAATCGTGGTTTACGATGAACTTGATCTCCCCCTGGGAAACATAAGGGTAAACAGGGGAGGAGGGTCGGCCGGGCATAACGGAATAAGATCGATAATAACCTCTCTCGGTTCCGAAGAATTCTGCCGAGTGAGGGTCGGCATAGGGAAACCCTCGGGAAAAAAAGAGGGTCGGGACCACGTTCTCTCCACATTCGCTGCAAATGAGAGAGACACAGCGGCGGAGATGGTCGAGACCGCGGTCGAGGCGACACTTGAGATAATAAGCGCCGGGGTGGATTCGGCAATGAACAAATTTAACAGTCAACTGAACTGAAAAAAAACAACTCTCTACTAGGAGGAATTTACCAATGGGTATGGGTGAAGTACTAGCGGGCAATATAGGACTTGTGGGAATCGTGGTAGGTCTTATCGTGCTCCTATACGCGTTATTTGTATACAGGGGGATAAACAAGCTTCCTGAAGGAAACGACAAAATGAAGCAGATCGCTTCTGCGATTCACGAGGGAGCGATGGTGTTTTTGAAAAGGGAGTACAGGATAATCGGCCTTTTCGCCGCGATTGTTTTCGTTCTGCTCTCGGTGTTTCTTGGAATTGAAACCGGGGCCGCTTATCTCGGCGGGGCGATCTGTTCGCTTATAGCCGGGTTTTTCGGCATGAAGTCGGCCACAAAAGCTAACGTGAGAACAGCGCAGGCGGCAGCTAGCGAGGGACAGGGAAAAGCCCTTGAGGTGGCTTTCCGGGGCGGAAACGTGATGGGGCTTTCGGTGGCAGGTCTGGGTCTTTTGGGACTCTCGGTCGTTTTCCTCCTGGGAATCGACCTTCAAACAAAGCCCGAGGACAGCAGCCTTTTCACGGCGTTCTTAAAGGAATTCGGAGGAATGATAGGCGGGTTCGCGATGGGAGCCAGCACCGTAGCTCTTTTCGCAAGGATAGGCGGAGGCATATTCACCAAGGCCGCTGACGTCGGAGCCGACCTCGTCGGAAAGGTGGAAGCCGGAATACCCGAGGACGATCCGAGAAATCCTGCTACGATCGCCGATAACGTCGGAGATAATGTCGGAGACGTGGCGGGAATGGGCGCCGATCTTTTCGAATCCTACGTGGGAGCCGTAATCGCTACCGTAGTAATCGCGGCCAGCATGGCGACAAACCAGCTCGCCATGATGTCGGTCCCGCTGATACTCATCATAATAGGAAGCCTCTCCTCGCTCGTGGGATCCAAGGCGGTAGGATGGCTAAGGGAAGGAGAACCAAGCGCCGTGCTTGAAAGATCCACCATATTTGCAGCGGTCGTATACTGCGCAATCTCCCTGCTGGCACTTTACGGGCTGGCGCAGGTGGAGAGCCTGTCCACCATGGGTAAACAGGGATACATAAGCATATGGATCACTTCCATAGCGGGTCTGCTCGCCGGAATACTGATCGGCAAGGTCACAGAGCATTTCACCTCGGGACCTCCGATCAGGAAAATAGCAAAGGCCTCCGAGACGGGCGTCGCCACCAACATAATCGAGGGAATCGCTGTGGGAATGTACAGCACGGCTTATCCGGTGCTCATAATCGCGGCGGCAATAGTGGTGTCTTACTGGTTCACGGGGCTTTATGGAATAGGGATAGCCGCGGTCAGCATGCTGGCGACCATAGGAATAACGATGTCGGTCGACGCCTACGGTCCGGTCGCGGATAACGCGGGCGGTATCGCGGAGATGTCGGAACTCGGCACGGACGTGAGAAAGATCACGGACAAGCTCGACTCCCTCGGCAACACGACCGCAGCCATAGGAAAAGGATTCGCCATCGGTTCCGCGGCCCTCTCCGCCCTTGCGCTTTTCGCCGCTTACACAAACGCCGTCGGACTCACCTCGATCGACATCACCCAACCCAAGGTAGTGGCGGGAATGCTTGTGGGCGGAACGATCCCGTTTCTCATAGGCGCCCTGACCATGGGTTCCGTGGGAAGGTCGGCGCAGCAGATGGTGGAGGAAGTAAGAAGGCAGTTCCGGGAAATAACCGGACTTCTTGAAGGAAAAGCCACACCGGACTACGCAAGGTGCGTGCAGATAAGCACTGACTCTTCCTTAAAAGAGATGATACTGCCGGGCATTACCGCAGTGGTAGTACCGCTTATCATAGGTTTTGCCCTCGGAGAGGAAGCCCTCGGAGGTTTTCTCGCAGGTGCCGTTGTGGCGGGAGTCATGCTCGCGCTTATGATGGCGAACTCGGGCGGAGCCTGGGATAACGCAAAGAAATTCATAGAGGAAGGAAACTTGGGAGGAAAAGGGTCGGAGGCACACAAAGCCGCCGTTGTAGGAGACACGATAGGAGACCCGTTTAAGGATACATCCGGACCGGCAATGAACATTTTGATCAAGCTCATGTCCATAGTATCACTCGTCGTGGCTCCCCTTCTCATACTGTAAAATGGATCTCTGAACCGCGGGCGGGGCCACAGCCCCCCGCCCGTTATTTACACAGTTTCCGAAAATCAGTATAATAGGTTCTCTCTGTTGCTCCTGACTTCTAAGCGATGACGTTCAGGGGCCTAAGACCAAGACAGGAGGAAGTAAGCATGGCTATTGAGCCGACGAAGTACGAAACGCTTTACCTCGTAAGACCAGATATATCCCCCGAAGATCTTCTTACGATCCAGAACAGGGTCGAGCAGAGCGTGGCCGCAAACGGCGGAGAAATAATAAAATCCGAGAAATGGGCAGAAAGGGATCTTGCATACAGGATAGACAACTATACTAGGGGCACCTACTACATAGCCGTTTACGCATCTGAACCCGGGGCCGTAACGGACATAGAAAGATATTTCAACCTTTCCAAGAACAACGTTCTGCGCTTCATGACGGTAAAATATATCGAGGAGCAAAAACCGACGGGTGCCGGGATGAGCGCTCCTCCGCAGGCGTCCGGGCAAGAGGACCAGAGCGCTTTTCAGACTCCTTCTCTAACGACTGAGGGGCAAGCCAATGAAAGTGCCGAGCCGCCTCAGGAGACTCAAGAGCAGGCCGAGGAAGACCAGGAACAGCCTCAGGAGACCCAAGAGCAGGCCGAGGAAGACCAGGAACAGCCTCAGGAAAACGAAGAACAGACCAAGGGAGGCAGCGAATCATGAGCAGAAGAGCAATGGGCGGGGGAGGCAGAAGGTTTTACTCGCGCAGAAAGAAACCCAGAGACCTTGCCAAAGAAGGCAAGCAGATAGACTACAAGGACATAGAACTTCTCTCTCAGTTCATAACGGAGAGAAAGAAGATACTGCCCAGGAGAAACACCGGGCTTTCCAGGCAGGAGCAGAGGAAGGTGGCAATCGCGATAAAGAGAGCCCGTTTCATGGCGCTTTTGCCGTACACGGTAACTCACAAGTGATTCCCGGATACCGATTAACCGATGCGCGGAGGTAAACAATGAAAGTAATTCTGATTTCCGACGTGGAGAATATAGGAGTCGTTGGAGACGTAAAAGACGTGAAGAACGGGATGGCGAGGAACTATCTTTTTCCCCGCAAGCTCGCGATAAAGGCAACAGAAGCGAACCTTAATGCCTGGAAAAGCAGAATAGAGGCGATAAGACTGCGCAAAACCGAAGTCCTTGAGAACGCCAAGGCGTTTGCCGAGAAACTCGAGGGTCTTGAAATCTCCATACCCGCCAAAGCCGGAGAGGAAGACAGGCTGTTCGGATCAGTTACCTCGCAGAACATCTCCGATGCGCTCGGGGAAAAAGGATTCGAGATCTCAAGAAGGGACATATTGCTTGACGGCACTTTAAAGGAACTTGGAACGTACACAGTCGCATTGAAACTCCATACGGACGTAACGCAGCAGATAACCGTAAACGTCGTGAAGGAAGAAGAGCAGCAGTAAAAGGCAGAACCTTATTGACATTTTTTCGGAGGAAACCGCTATGTCAGACAGTTTAAAAACCCCCCAGTTCGCGCCAGTAGGAGAAAAAGAAGTCACACGGGCCATCGTTGAGGGATTCTCGGAAGAATTCAGCGAATACATTACAAGCGACGTCATAATTGTCGGCGCGGGGCCAAGCGGGCTTGTCGCGGCAAAAGACATAGCGAAAAAGAAGTACAAGGTGCTGCTGGTCGAAAGAATGAACTACCTCGGAGGAGGATTCTGGATCGGCGGATACCTGATGAACAAAGTCACCGTACGCGCCCCGGGAGAGACGGTTCTCGACGAGATTGAAGTGCCGTATGAAGAGGTCTCCGAAGGACTTTTCGTCGCCGACGGTCCTTACGCCTGTTCAAAGCTGATAGCCACGGCGTGCGAAGCTGGGGCGAAAGTAAGGAACATGACACTGTTTGACGATCTGGTTTACAGGGAAAACGGTAGGGTTGCCGGGATAGTGATCAATTGGACGCCAATCGCAAACATGCCCAAAGAGATAACCTGTCTTGACCCAATAGCTATAGAATCAAAACTGGTAATAGACGCCACAGGTCACGACGCCTACTGCGTTTCCAGGCTCTCCCAGCAGGGCCTTTACAAAAAACTTCCGGGACACGGATCGATGTGGGTCGAGAAATCGGAAGAAGCCCTCGTTGAATACACGGGAGAAGTACACCCCGGACTGCTCGCGTGCGGAATGGCAGTTAACACTACCTTCGGACTTCCGAGGATGGGACCTACTTTCGGCGGGATGCTGCTTTCCGGGAAAAAGGTAGCCCAAGTGGCGATAAACATTCTTGATGAAATGGACTAGAGACTGAGACGGCCTTCTGTTCATTACCGCGTAGCGGGGTGCAGTCTCTACCGCCTTTTTGCTATCTTTCTTATTTCCCTCTCGCACTCAGGGCATAAAAAGCCCGAGTACTGTATATCAAGAACTTCTTTCTGCCAGTGCGAATTGAAAAGCGCGCATTTGCTGTCTTCGCAGAACTCCTTCCCGGAGAAATGATGCAGAAGAGGCTGAAGCACATAGGAACCCGTTATCTTCGTTATCCTCTCGTCTTCGTAATCGACAAACTTTCCCCGGAACCCCTCGTCAAGCTCTGAGAGATCCTTTCCCGACCGGACAAACTCCGCCTTGAGAAAATAATACTCCCTAGGTCTTGCCGGGCCTTCCACAAGTCCCGCGGTTGAAATAAAGGACGGAAATCCCGAGATTATAACCCTTGCGTGGTATCTCCGGGACCCATAAGTGCCAAGCAGCCTTCCCGTGATAACCGCATGAAAGCCGTTTTCCACAAGTTCGCCGGGATGCTTTCTAAGAAAGAACCTCGAGAATATTCTCTGAATCCAGAAACCGTCATAAAGCTCCTTTTCAAACGGTTCGGAAGGCGGATGAGTTTCGAAGAAATCAACGGGCGTTTCAATGTTGAAAACCCTCACCCTTGAAAGAGAGGATTCAAGTTCAGCCATCTCCCCGGCCGCAAGCGAGAGATAGTTCAGGAAGTCCCCGCGAAACTCAACCAGAAGGCCGAGATCAGCGAGAAAGCCCACCACCTCTTCCATGACGAGAGTCGGAGGAGGATTGTCGGAATAAAGGAACAGGGGGAACATCAGGGGGAAATATCCGAGCTTCTCAGAGCAGCGGGCAAGATCTCGGCTATGATCTCGATTTCCACTGGGGAGTCCATGGGTAAAGCGGGAACCCCCACCGCGACCCTGGCGTGGCGACCGTTCTCAGAGAGTACGTCGGCAAAAAGCTCTGAGGCGCCGTTAACCACCTTGTGCTGTTCAGTAAAACCGGGGGCACTTGCCACGTAGCCCGTCACTTTAACGATCCTGCCGAGCTGCCGCAGGTCTTCCAGCGCATGACTGATCACGGAAAGGCCATTTATCGCCGCAAGCCTCGCCGCCTCGTAGCCTTCCTCAACCGTAAGATCAGACCCTATTTTACCCATAAAAATAAGCTTTCCTTTCTCGACGGGAAGCTGGCCGGATACAAAAATCAGGTTGCCCGACACGGTTGCGGGAACATAGCTTCCAAGGGCCGGAACCTCTTCTGCGAGTTCTATTCCAAGTTCTCTCAGTTTTTTCTCTATCATCATCCCCGACCCGTCTTTAAGGCGATATAGATGGTCCTGCCCCCGCGTTCGATCAGAAAAAGCAGGGTTTTTCCCGACCCGTGCTTCTCAAGAGCCTCTCGATAGTCTTCAAGCCCGCCGACTGAGTCTCCGTTTACCTCAAGTATAACGTCGCCCGGGCGAAGCCCAGATTCGGCACCGAGGCTCCCAGGCGCAACATTCGCGATAATCACTCCGCCCGAAGCCTGAATTCTGAACCGCTCCCTATGCTGCTGCGTTATCTCGCTTACTTTTATGCCGAGCTCTTCCTCGGCTTTTAACTTTTCAGCGGGTTCCTTCATTTTTTCATTGTCGGGATGCTCGATAAGCTTTATGGTGAAGGTTTTCTCCCTGCCGTCGCGGAACACGACAAATTCCGTATCGACCCCGGGGCGGGTAAGCGCAAGTTTTCTCGCGAGCGTAGCGGCGTCAGGAATCTCCCCTCCCTCAACGGAAACGATCACGTCTCCCCTTCTGAGTCCCGCCTTGTCCGCGGGACTGTCTTCCTTTACCTCCGATACAAGCCCTCCACTGTCGCGGTTAATATCAAGGGCCTCGGAAATCTCGGGGGTTATGTCCTGAATCATTATTCCAAGCCACCCCCTTATCACTCTCCCGTTGGCCTTTAGCTGCTCAACTACGACCTTCGCCATGTTTATCGGTATGGCGAAACCCAGACCCTGGGCACGCGCCATAACCGCGGTATTCACCCCCACCACCCTGCCCCCGTAGTCAAAAAGCGGACCTCCGCTGTTTCCGGGGTTAATGGCCGCATCGGTCTGAATGAAGTTGTCGTACTGCCCGATGCCAAGGGCCCTCCCCTTGGCGCTGACTATCCCGGCGGTAACGGTGTGACCTAGGCCGAAGGGGTTTCCGATGGCAAACACCCCGTCCCCTATAGCAAGTGCCGAGGAATCGCCCATTTCCACCGCGGCGAGAGGTTCTTCGGGATTGATCTTCAGCAGCGCAAGATCTGTCGGGGGGTCGGTGCCGACTATCTCGGCTGTGTACTTCCTTCCACCTTCGAGTATCACCTCGATTTCTTCCGCTTTTCTTACGACATGGTTATTGGTAATTATGTAGCCGTCGGAACTCATCGCGAAGCCGGAACCGAGTCCCTTGTTTCTGAATTCCCTGCCGGGCATCTGCTCGGGGAAGAATTTTTCGAAAAATTTCTTGAACTGCTCACCCTGGTACGGCAAGGCAAACGGTGAAGTCTTTATCACGTTTGTCGTGCTTATATTGACAACCGAGGGAGTAAGACGCTTTACCGTGGCCGAGATGGACTCGGAATCCTCGTGGGAGAGAGCTTCTGATAAAGAAAAAGAGAAAAACGCCACCACGGTGAAGACAAAAAGTAGGTATTTAAGTGATTTCATTAAAGTTACGCTCCAGAATCAAAAAAATTTTTAACCACAAGGACATTAATCTCAAAGGGGATCTTTCAGCATGTTGTCCCAGTACCTGAAGAGCTGTCTACTCGAATACACCCTCACAATATAATCACGGATAGATGAGAGAACACCGCTTTCGGTGTATATGAATTTTCCCATGATCCTTGACTGGTTCTGAACTTTGTTCACCCTTCCCTTTCTTCTTGACTCATACTGCCAGAAAGCGTGAGGGAGGTTGACTGAATCGGTTCTGCAAAGTTCCTCGGCCAAAACGGCCGCGGATTCCATCGCCATTGATACGCCTGCGCCAGCGTTCGGGAGTATCGCGTGAACCGAGTCTCCGACAAGCACCACCCTTCCTCGCGACCAGCTATCCATTCTGAGGTCGTTGTACTCGTCATAGTAAATATTGAGGGGATCATCAAGACTGCGCAAGATTTCCGGTACCACGCCTCCAAACTCGGCGAAGCTCTGCCGGATGCTCTCTATTCTCGTATCAACACTGTCCGGGACACCGGATTTTCTTCTCACGCTAGTGAAAACGGCAAGACGTCCGCGAGTCGGCCACATACCGAGAAACCTCCCCTTGCCCCAGTACTCAATGATTCCTTCGCTTTTGCAGAGGTCCGGGTTGACCCAGAAGCCCCACCCAGACATGCCGCTGTAGTGAAGAGGTATATCGCCGAAGATATCCGTTCGGACTTTTGACCTTATTCCGTCACATCCTATAATGAGATCATAGGTTCCTGTGCTTCCGTCGCTGAATACCGTCTCGACTCCGTCCCCAGTGTCCGCAAGTGAAACAACCGTGGTGTTCATCCTGATCGAATCATCGCTTACCGCCCCTAGGAGTATGTCTATCAGATCAGGCCGGTAAATGCTTATTATGGGGCCGTACTTCTCAACCACGGAATCAATCGTGTAGCTGTTTATAACCTTGCCCCTGTAGTTGGAAATGTTGTAATCGGTAAAAGCGCAGCCCCGCTCCCTGAGCAGTTCGTAAAGACCGAGCCCCTTCAGTATCCTGCTGCCTGAGGGCCAGACCACTATCACGTATCCCACATCCCCGAACCGTGGAGCCCTCTCTACAAGGGTAGGATGAAAGCCCCTCTGCTCGAGAAGCCCGCAGAGCGTGAGTCCGGCAACGCCGGCGCCGACGATAAGAACTTTCATGTCGGGACCGTAACGGACACGACCGTTTGAGGGCATAGGGACGTTCTCAGCCCGGTTCATGCTTCTCTCCCATTTATCCTTAAAACCAAAAAAGACCGACCTCGGATTACAGAAAAATTATAAACTATTTTTAAAAGACTGCTTAATGCGGTTTTTGGTTACCTTTCCCATCGAGTTTCTCGGAAGCGAGGAAAGTAGCAGAAGCCGGGTTGGAAGCTTGTACCGGGCGAGTTTGTCCGAAGCCCAGTCGCGAAGTTTCTCAAGGTCAATCGACAGACCATCCCTTAAAACGAGCGCCGCCCCCACCCTCTCTCCCCAGTCCGGATCGACGACACCTACCACAGCGCACTCTTCGATAAGCGGATGCTCAATCAGCACTTCCTCGATTTCAAGAGCAGATATCTTGTATCCACCCGACTTTATTATGTCCACCGATTCCCGCCCGAGTATCCTGCAGGAGCCTCCGCGCTCCAAAAATGCAATGTCCCCGGTTTTGAACCATCCGTCACAAAAGACACTCTCCGTCTCTCGCGGTTTTCCCCAATATTCAAGAAATACGCCTTTTCCCCTCACCCTGATTTCTCCTTGTTCTTCAACGCCCAGCAGCCTGCCGTTCTCGTCGAAAATTCCCACCTCGACCCCAGGCATGGCAAACCCCACGCGCCCCGGCAGCCTTTCGCCTCTGTAAGGATTCGAAAGAGCCATTCCTGTCTCGGTCATTCCATATCTTTCAAGAAGCACCTGCCCGCTTACCTCTTTCCATTTCTCAAAAACGGACACGGGAAGAGCCGCGGAGCCGGAAACCATGAGACGAAGGCCGAGAAGATAATCTTTCATGCGTATTCTCTCCTCAGCGGAGGAATCATCCCAGATATCTATCAGCTTAGAGTAAATCGTGGGAACGCCCATGAATAGGGTCAGGTCTTTTTCTTTAAACCTCTTCCATACTTCCCGTGCCTTGAATCCGTCCATCATCACGCATCTGGCACCGGACCACAGACAGCAGAGAACAACATTCAGTGTTCCATGGAGATGATGAAGGGGCAGGACATTGAGTATCGAATCTTCAAGGGTCCACTCCCATGCCTCCGTCATGCTGTTTATCTGGGCTTTTATGCCGAGATGGGTCGAGACTACTCCCTTGGGTTTAGAGGTAGTACCGCTCGTGTATATGATCATCGCCCTTCTTTGTTCGGAAACGCCGGGAAGTTCTCCCCGGGCAGGCCGCAAAATTTCTGGAAGCTTCTGGAACCGCACGCCGGTGTCGGGGAGTACTCCCTCGAGCTTTTGGGTGAAATCCGGGTGAAAAACCACTATCTCGGCACCGGAGTCTCCCACGACGTATCCTATTTCTCTTGGCGAATGGGCAAGACCCAAGGGAACGGACACCCCTCCCGCCATCCATACGCCGAGCTTAAGCGCCACGTACTCGAATCCAGGGGGAACCAGAAAGGCAACTCTTTTTTCCCCAAGATCCTTTTCGTCGCCGAGAAGATTAAGGGCCGCAAAACGCGAAACGCGAAGCAAGTCGGCGTAAGTGAAACTCCCCGTCCAGTCCTCAACCGCGGTCTTTTCTCCGAACCCTGCTGCCCTCTGTATAAGTTCAATTTCCGCCACGAAGCCTTCTTTAACCTCCCGGTTTTTTGTTTATAATAATAAGACCTTAAGCACCGGCCCGCAATCCTCTGTAGGCGGGCTGTTTTCAGTCAGTTACAACCATGGCCCAGCAACGTGAAATCACCGAACTTGGAAACCCCGTGCTTAGGCAGAGAGCCGAAAGCGTCGAGAACATAAGCAATCCGAAAATCCAGCAGCTGATTGACGACTTGATCCTAACGGCCGCCGAAGCAAGCGGAGTCGGAATAGCTGCCCCCCAAGTATCCGAGTCTCTTCGCATCTTCATAATCGCCGGAACTGCGAGTTCACGGTATCCCGATGCCCCTGAAACGGAAGTCAGGGTGGTAATTAACCCCGAGATAGTCTCGGTATCGGACGAGGTGGAAAAAGGCTGGGAAGGATGTCTCAGCATTCCGGGGCTCCGGGCGCTTGTGCCGAGACACAAGTACATCCGGGCGGCATACAGGGACAGGAACAACAATCTCGTCGAAGAAGATTTCTTGGATTTCGCAGCGAGAGTGTTCCAGCACGAATATGATCACATAAACGGAGTGGTATTTCTTGACAGGGTTGAGAGTTCGCTGGAGATAATCACAGAAAACGAATACATGAAACTTGTTACCGAGTCCGATTCCGAGGAGGAGGAATAGAACTGTCCGCGGGAGCGGAAAAACCAAATTAAGGAGAAATTCATGAGCGAATATCCACAAGGTCTTGATCGCGCCATAGACCACGGTTTCTATGACGCTGTTTTCCAGAGAAGGTCCCGCCGCTTCGGCCTCGGAATGGAGATCGAAAAGGGACCCCTGCAGTACAAATCCAAGCACGACCCGGTTCCCTTGTCAGAACTTGAAGAAGCCATACTGGTGTGGACGGGCCTCGGCATAAAGAACATAAACCTCTCCGATTTCCCCCCGCATGTGGGCCTTGACCTTGAAATGCAGTTTACCAGCAAGACGATCCCCGCCCTAGGGGACGTGCACAGAACGGAGCTTTTCTACACGAATGACGAGGGGATCTACATGATAAAGATGCATGATCGGCGCGCCGAGGATTTTGAGGGTCTTGAAAAAATGACCCGTCACCAGAGAGTGGATCGGATACTTGAGTTGTTCCGCGAATCCAAGATTAAGCTTTCGGACGGAAGGGCGGACCTGCCGTCAAAACCTCCGGGAATCGCCGCTCACAATCTCTGGAACGTGAACAAGCCCGGAACGACGGTGTTCATGCCGGTAACGGATCTTTCTGCGTGCATAATCAATCTTTACTTCTTCTACATGAGGCCCGACCACAGGTTTAACTTCGTCGACGAGCTTCACAACCTGAGAGCACCCGGAACCGCACACTGGCTTGAAAAAGGCTTTCTTGACAAGTCGAAAAGAATGCCGCTTGTCGAAGCGGAACTTCGCTTTGCAAACGGCTACATTGCGGAACAGGCCTTTATGGGACAGAACATGGTCCTGACACTTCAGACCCTCGGTCTTGGAGGATGGCTTTTCAGCGGATTCGCGAGCATGTTCATGCTCGGGGGCACCCCTTTTAACAGGGGGCTGGGTTTCCGGTTCGCAACTCCCAAGATACAGGGCGACACGGGAAATCCGAACCCCGTCGCCGTAGGCAGAGACGACCTGTTCCAGGCGTTCTGTCCACCGTACTACAAGGATATGGGAGAAGCAGTGGAAGCGTTTAACGACATGAAATGGACAAACTGGGAATCGCACAAACTTCCCTATAAAGATCCGACCGGAGTGCTCGCAGAGGTTGAAAGACCCAGTAAAGACGAAATTCAGGTTGTAAAGGACATCTGCAACTACGTTTACGATACATACGGAAGATTTCCTGCTTTCTCCGATCCCATGTTCCTTCGGTTCATGGTGCAGGCCCATCATCTGGACCTGGATTTCTACGATAAGTACTACCCGCCCGGAGCTTATACGGAAGCGCACAAGAACCATTTCGCGCGCTGGCATCCCGACATTCCCGATCCGTTTGCCGGCAGATAAGAAACTACGCCGCTATTTTTATAACTGTGGCTGAATTTCTTGGCTTTTCATCTCGACAGCTAATTGGCACTCTCTCAAACCCCACTTCTGTTAATCATCTGTTTAGGTCTTTCGTTTCGATTCTGATACCGCCGGATAACTTCATATGGCGATACACATTGCCCTTGGCGCAGGCTGCGGTACTGACTGTCCGCATACGTTTGAATGGAGGTGGAAAGCATAGTGGAATTGTGGTACACGGGAGAAGTTGCCTGTGTTGCCCCACCAGTTCCAGGCACAGAGTAGGGAAGACGTACCGCATCCTGCAGAGTAACTGCGTTTCCAAGGTTTAAGCGTCCCCAGCCATAAACGGGATCCGGTTCTTCTGGATTTTCCTTCCGGATTCCGACCGGCTCCGCTGAAACGAGCAATATGGCCTGTATAACCTCCATCGGCATATCGGGGAATCGGCTTTTGAGTACCGCAAGTGCCCCACTCACCATAGGGGCCGCAAAGGATGTGCCGTCTAATCCCCTTGGGTTGTCAGGATGAATAGTGAGACTTTCTCCAGGTGCCGCCAGACACCAGTTTCTGGCAGCGCCGCATCCGTTGGAAAACGAGGAGATTCTGCCGTCTTCATCTGAGGCAGCGACCACAATCCATTTTCCGAGCAATTCATGCTCAAACAACGGGGCTTCTCTCCATTCTCCACTGGAGTTGTACTCCGCGCAGTTATCTTCTCCGCAATCATCTTTCCACATGTCTTTGAATGAAAGAGTCCGATCAGGATTGTCCGTGTCATGTATCCACATAAAATTCTCCATGAATTCCTGTGCAGTGACCCTTGAATCCCTTGTTCCATCTATTTCCTGCGAGAGCATGCATCCATCTTGATCAATATATTCTTTCCCGCACATACTGACAGTATTGTTGAGAGAGTTCCATCCATCGTTGCCGGTTGCCCATACAAGGACAATGTCCTTGTTTTCAAGTATCCCGACGACCCTCTTAAAGTCCTGCGTGAGAGACCTTGCACCCGGGTCCAGACCACGTTCCAGAAGCGGTCGGAAATAAGGGAGAGGAACTGTAAGCCATACGCCTTCCCTGCCGGCGTATTTCCCGTAATACGACTTGGACAAACCTATGCTGAGATTCATCACGTCCGCTCCATTCTCAGATGCGTATCGTATAGCCTCGACAGGATTTCCATCACCTTCCATCGATATTGGCATGACCGAAGCCCGTGGCGCGACGCCATGAATGTTTTTAGTGGGAATAGGTGCGTCATTGTCAACCGTTACCTCGAAAGTTCCGGTATTGTCCATCGCCCCGGCCGCGATCATAGCAACATAGGTGCCATGCACATTCTTGCGACTAGCTTCCCTCACCATCATGTCTCGGTTTTGGATATGCCATGGTGCTTTGATTTTGCCATCCACGGCAAGATCTGGATGGGTAATATCCATGCCGTCATCTGCCACCGCAATGGTCACCCCTTGACCAAAATATCCGCGCATATAGGCCTCATCGGCGGAAATCGCTTCCAATCCATAATGGGCAGTGAATTCGGCGTCCCGATAATTCTCGCCATCCGACGCATCTGGAGAAGCGAGACTTGTCTGGCGAAATTCAAGCTCGACAGGGTTTGCTCTTGTGGGTAGCGGGATACCAACTGGCGGAGGAGGTTCGTCGCCTATTGTGAATGGGGCAGCGTGTAATGTCGGGTTGGTGCTCGTTGCGTTTATAACGATGGTAAGAGCCCCTTGTCTGATAATGACCGGATCGGTGATCGTAATTGTGGTGGTTCCTGTTTTTTCTCCTTCAGCTATGTTGATTTCTCCGTTCCGATTGACTGTTTTCCCTCCCGCAAGGTTAACCATCACGGAAATCATTACGGTGGTGCCGCCCGAAGGCGCCGGATCGCGAAGTGCCACATCTACAGTGATCTTTCCCATTTCAACCGTTTCCAGCTCTGCGAAAGCATCAACAATGGAAAGGGGAGGTCTCTGTGCATCATCTGCGCCTCCACCGCCGCAGCCTCCCGGTAACAAGAGCATGAAACATGTCAGTAGAAACAGTCCCGCGGTGCTGCAAGTGAAGCCCAGACGGAAGAAAAAGCCAGGCACCCTGAATATTCCTGTATTCAAACGGCACCAATACCGACTGCAAAGCCCGTACTTTCCAGATCCCTTTTCTTCTGCCGAAGATTCAAGGTTTTTTGTAATCATCATCTTAACTCCTAGGCACTTCTAAAAATATCCTTGTATATTCAGTTAAACTTTAAGCAGTAAAAAAGTATATCTACATGCCCCCCCCCGTCAAATTGCAGGCGGAAGGCGTAGATAGAGTAACGTCGCTTAAGCGCAGCGAGTATGACGCAAAAACTCTTTACGAGAGAGTGTACTGTGCCCGGGGGGAGGTGGAGAATCGGATCAAGTCTCAGCAGCTTGAACTGTTTGCCGATCGTACTTCCACTCACTGGATGCGTTCAAACCAGTTGAGAATGTACTTCTCCGGGTTTGCGTATGTACTGCTTGAGCGTCTGAGGTGCAGCGGGCTTAAGGGGACCCGTTATGCCATGGTTCAGTGCGACACCATACGTCTTAAGCTTCTCAAGGTTGGCACTTTGGTAAGGGAGAGCGCCCGGAGGATTATGCTGTCGTTCTCAGAGAGCTATCCATATGGAGACTTGTTCCGCCACGTGCTCAGGAAGCTGCAGGCGATACCGCTTAATTGCTGAG